>JANOCW010000110.1:0-72147 GCA_031412375.1 Gemmatimonadaceae bacterium
CGACACGGCGACCGCTTCCGCCTCCGAGGCGCCGTTCGCCGACTTCGCCCCCAACGCCTTCATTCGCATCTCGTCGAGCGGCGCGGTCACGATCATCGGCAAGAATCCCGAGATCGGCCAGGGCGTCAAGACGATGCTTCCCATGCTCATTGCCGATGAGCTCGACGTGGACTGGAAGACGGTGACGGTGGAGCAGGGGGCGCTCGACACGGTGAAGTACATTCCGGCGCAGTTCGCCGGCGGGAGCAATTGCACCCCCCAGAACTGGCTTCCGATGCGACGGGTCGGCGCCGCCGCGCGCGCGATGCTCGTCACGGCGGCTGCACAGACGTGGGGCGTTCCCGAGTCAGAGCTTACCACGGCTGGCGGCGTCGTCACGCACCGTCGCACCAATCGCCGGCTCACCTACGGCCAGCTCGTCGACAAGGCCGCGACGATTCCAGCGCCGAACCTCGAGACCATTCCGCTCAAGGATCCGAAGGACTTCCGAATCATCGGAAGCCGCGTGCCCGGTGTCGACAACCTGAAGATCGTCACCGGCAAGCCGCTGTACGGCATCGACGTCACGGTGCCGGGTATGCTCTACGCCATGTTCGAGAAATGCCCCGTGTTCGGCGGAAAGGTCGCCACGGCGAACGTCGAGGAGATCCGGACGCTGCCGGGTGTGCGGCACGCTTTCGTCGTCGCCGGCACCGACGACCTGAACGGCCTCGTTGGCGGCGTCGCAATCGTTGGCGACACGTGGTGGGCCGCGCGCTCGGCGCGACGCCAGCTCAAGGTCACCTGGAACGAAGGCCCGACGGCGACGCAGAGCAGCGCCGGATTTCATGCGAAGGCGGAGGAGCTGTCGAAGCAGCCGCAGCAGCGCTCGATTCGCCGGGATGGCGATGTCGAAGCAGCGCTGAAGGGCGCCGCGAAGACGATCGAGGGCGCGTACTATTATCCCTTCATCGCGCATGCTCCGCTGGAGCCGCAGAACTGCACGGCCCACTGGAAGGACGGCAAGCTCGAAATCTGGGTGCCGAGCCAGACGCCCGCGAACGGCCGCGGAATCGTCGCGCGGACGCTTGGGATCGCGGAAGATGCGATCACGATCAACCTCACCCGCATGGGCGGCGGCTTCGGCCGGCGGCTCAGCAATGACTACATGGTCGAGGCGGCGTGGATCGCAAAGGAGATCGGTGTTCCGGTGAAGCTGGTGTGGACGCGCGAGGATGACATGCAGCACGATTTCTATCGTCCCGCGGGTTGGCACTATCTCAAGGGCGGCATCGACGCGAAGGGCAAGGTCATCGCATGGCGCGACCACTTCATCACGTTCGGGCAGGGAGAGCGGTTCGCGAGCAGCGCGGGAATGCAGGCCGGTGAGTTCCCCGGCGGCTACATCGAGGACTACGCGCTCGATACATCGGTGATGGCGAGCGGTGTTCCAACGGGTGCGCTCCGCGCGCCGGGAAGCAACGGCTACGCGTTTCCCATTCAGTCGTTCATCGACGAGCTCGCACATGCGGCCGGACGGGATCCGCTGCAGGTTCGGCTCGAGCTCCTGTCGAATACTCCCGTCGTGCCCCGCGTGGTGGCGGCGGTCCCGAGCGCTGTTCCCGGCGGACCGCCGGGTGCACCGGCCGGAGCGCCGGCCGGCCGCGGTGGCGGCGGTGTTCCCGGCGCCACGACATCGGGCGCATCGGGCGGGCCTGCGGCGCCCGGCCAGGGGCGTGGCGGCGGCGCGGGCGGCGCGGCTCCACCGGGATTCGATCCCGCGCGCGCGAGGGGCGTGCTCGAGCTCGTGGCCGAGAAGTCGGGATGGGCGCGCCGCTCGGCGCTTCCGCGCGGCACGGGGATGGGCATCGCCTTCCACTACAGTCATCGCGGCTACTTCGCCGAGGTCGTGCAGGCTACCGTGAGCCGCGAGGGCGTGCTCAAGGTTGACAAGGTCTGGGCGGCCGGCGATGTCGGCAATCAGATCATCAATCCGCTCAACGCCGAGAACAACGTGCAGGGGGGAATTCTCGACGGCATCTCCGAAGCGCTCGGGCAGGAGATCGTCATCGAGAACGGCCGCACCGTGCAGACGAACTTCAACAACTTCCCGCTGATCCGCCTGCGCCAGTCACCGCCGGTCGAGCTGCACTTCCGAAAGACCGAGTTCCCCCCGACGGGGTTGGGCGAACCGATGCTGCCGCCGGTGATTCCCGCGCTGTGCAATGCGATCTTCGCGGCAACGGGCAAGCGCGTGCGATCGCTGCCGTTGTCGAAGCATGACCTGACGTGGACGTGAGACTGGTGATCGTTCATCCCTGAGGAGGCGTCAAATGGCAGCGAATCACCCCGTCTCGCGTCGCCGCTTCGTCGGTGGACTCGCTACCACGCTCGGCTCGCTCACGCTGACCACTGATGCGGAGCTCTGGGCGCAGGGTGGGCCCGCGACCGCTGCGCCGCCGGCGCCGATTCCGCAGGGACCGCTCGACGAGTACGATGCATTCGCGAAGCTCGCCAGCAACGAGAATCCGTGGGGGCCGCCGGACTCGGTGATGAGGGCGATGACGGGCGCATTCAAGTACGCGAACCGCTATGCGTATCCTGATGGCGGGATCCTGAACGCGATCGCCGAGCATCACGGGGTGAAGCCGGAGAACATCCTGCTCGGTGCAGGATCGGGTGAGCTGCTGAACGTCATCGGACTCACTTTTCTCCAGGATGGGAAGAAGGTCGTCGGTGTCGATCCGACCTACGGGTCGGTGTACCAGCACGCGACGAGCCTGAAGACTGACGCCATCCGGGTCCCGCTCCTTCCCGATTTCCGTCAGGACATCCCGTCGTTGATCCAGGCGATCAAGCGCAACCATCGGGAAGTCGGATTCGTGTTTCTCTGCAACCCCAACAACCCGACTGGTCGCATCGTGCCGAAGCAGGAAGTTCGGCAACTGCTCGATGCGATTCCCGAGGATGTGCCGGTGCTCATCGACGAGGCCTACCATCACTTCGTCGATGATCCAGCCTACGCGACGTCGGTGCCGTACGTGCTCGAGGGCAGGCCGGTGATCATCACGCGAACGTTTTCCAAGATCTCGGGACTCGCGGGCATGCGTCTGGGCTACGCTGTCGCCTCGGCCGAGTTCGTGAACCGGATGCGTCCCTTCACGACGGGCACGATCAGCGCCGTCGTGAAGTGGGGCGGGGTCGCCGCGCTCAAGGACACGGCGTCGCAGGTGCGCGTGAAGCGCATGACGATCGACCTGCGGCGGAAGGCGACGACCGAGCTCCAGGCGCTCGGCTACCCCTCCATTCCGTCAGAGTGCAACTTCTTCATGACGCACATCAGGCGGCCGGTCGTGCCGGTAATCGAGGAGTTTCGCAAGAAGGGCGTGCTCGTCGGCCGCCCATTCCCCCCGATGCTCGAGCATCTCCGCGTGTCGATCGGCACCGAGGATGAGATGCGCCGCTTCATGGTAGCGTTCAAGGACATCATGACGGTGCGGACGACGAGCGGGTCGTAGAACGACGGCGTTGCCGCGGTGGGCGTTGCATCGCTGATCGCCGGCCAGGACATGGAGATTCGGATGCGTCATCGTCTTGTTCCGCGGCTCGTTGCGGTCACATCGATCGCTACGCTCGCCATGAGCGCTCCACAGCGTGCCGAGTCGCAGCCGGCGTCGTGGCCGATTCACTCGATGGAGCGGCCGAAGCCGCGCGCCATCGACCCCGGTCCCCCTGTTTCGACTGCGGCGACGCCACCGTCCGACGCGATCGTCCTGTTCGATGGGCGATCGCTGGGGAAATGGCGGTCGGCCGATGACTCGAGCCGGGCGGCGCGGTGGAAGGTCCGGCAGGGTTACATGGAGGTCGTGGCGGGTACGGGCGACATTGGAACCGTTGAAGGATTCGGCGACGTCCAGCTGCACATCGAATGGATGTCTCCGAATCCGCCGCGAGGCGCCGGCCAGGATCGTGGCAACAGCGGCGTGTTCCTCATGGCGCAGTACGAGGTGCAGGTTCTCGACTCGTACCGCAGCGACACGTACGCGGATGGACAGGCGGCGGCGCTGTATGGCCATTTCCCACCGCTCGTCAATGCGACGCGGCCGCCGGGACAGTGGCAGACGTATGACATCGTCTTCCGCCGCCCGCGCTTCGACGCTCAGGGCCGCGTCGTCCGTCGGGCGCGGGTGACGGTGATGCACAACGGCGTGCTCGTTCAGGATGCCGTGGAGCTCTCGGGGCCGACCTCGCATCAGGAGCGCCGGCCGTACGTCGCGCACGGCGACGCCCTACCGATCACGCTTCAGGATCATGGGCATCCCGTGCGGTTCCGGAATATCTGGCTGCGGCGACTGGCTGACGCTCCCTAGGCGCGCGCGAAGCGCAGGGCGGGCGCTGAAATCAGCGACGAACGAAGTTCAGGTTTTCCACCCGGCCCGCGTTCAGCACAAAGCCCGGCGCCCGCTCATCGCTCCCCGACGGAAAGCGGAGCGTCCCGACGGTTCCAACGAGGGTCAGCGAGTCGCGCGCGAAGAGGGAGTCCGGCCGTGCCCGCGGACGCTTCAACACGAGGGTCGAACCACTCACCGTGATCTCGTAGGTCGCGTCCAGCTCATCCGAGTAGTAGCGGCCGGCGAGCCGCGCCAGGAGTGCCGGGCGGATCTGCATGCGCGGCGTGGCGGGTGAGGCTGCACGAACCGTGGATGGGAGCGAGGTCGTCGGGGCTGATGCCCGGTCCGCGACGAGATGATCGCGCAGCACATGGTCGGCGACACGGCGGGCGAGAGTGGCCGGAGCGGCGTCGCTCACATTGCAGAGCACGGCGACCGCGGTGTGCTGCCGCGGAAAGCGGATGATCACGGCGCGGTAGCCACCGGTGGTGCCCGTGTGCTCCACGACATCGAGCCCGCGGTACCGGCCAATCTCGAGCCCGAACGCGTAGTCGAGTAGCGCGCCCGAGTTCAGCCTGCCCCGCTCGAGCTGCCGCGCGAGAAACGACGGACCGCCGACCGCGCCGGTATAGAAGTTCTCATCCCACCGCGCGAGATCGATCACGGTGGTCATGAGCCCGCCCTGTCCCACGAGATCGTTGTTCCAGACGTTGATCGTATAGCCACCGCCGGGAGCGGGGCTGTACGCATACGCGCGTCCGCGGACGGGGAGTCGGTGATCATCCTGGAAGTGCGAGCTCGTCATCTTCAGGGGTCCGAAGATACGCTCCGCCGCGAACTCCCTGAGGCTCTTGCCCGTGACGCGCTGCACCACCAGGCCAAGCACGATGTAGCCGGTGTTGCTGTACAGGTAGCGATCGCCCGGCGTGAAATTGAGCCCGCGCTGGCGCGCGGTCATGTCGAGCACGTCCTGCACGGTGTAGGTGTCGTCGTAGCGGAGCCCGGCGACACCGACCAGCTCCCACCAGTCGCGCAGCCCGCTGGTGTGATGGACGAGGTGATCGATCGTGATCGGGGGTCCGCTTGGTGAAAGCTCGGGAACATACATGCGGACGTCGTCGCCGAGCGAGAGGCGCTTGTCTTCGACGAGCAGGGCGATCGCCGCGGCCGTGAACTGCTTCGACACGCTGCCGACGATGAATGGGGTGGTCGGCGTGATGGGCACCCCGTACTCGATGTTTGCCGAGCCGTATCCCCTGGCGACGATCGTCCTCGCGTCGCGGTATACCGCGACGGCGCAGCCGGGACCGTCAGCGCTGAAGCGCGAGAAGATCGCGTCGACGTGCGAGGTCAGCGAATCCGGCGCTGGCGATTGCGCGCTGAGCCCCGCGGTCAGGGTGGCGGTGAAGATGGCCGCAGTCAACGTGAGACGAAGCGCACGAGACATTACGATCCTCTCGGAAGGGAAGGACGACATGTCACCCGATCGCTGGCTCCGCACAGCCAGCAATCACTCGCCTGACTTCCGGGCCTGACGCTTCCACCGTGACACTCCACGGTGCAGCAGGAAGATCAACACCGCCAGCCCGGCGCTGTGACTCAAGAGGAATGCGGTTCGGCCGCCCACCCACAGCTCGAGCGTGTGAAGCCCGACCAGGCTCACGATCGCACCGGCAGCGATGGCAATGAGGACCATCGGAGCGTCGCGAGCTGAGATGCGGTGAGTGGGATCGGTCATTCGATGGTGGGAAGTAGGGATGGCTCCAGGCTGTCGGGAGCAGCCGGACGCATTGTCAGGAGCTGTCCGGCTCGCAAGTCCACGCGTACGCCACGTCCACGCGTCCCTTCCTGCCTTTACCGCCGAGAGAAGACGGAGCCATGTGGTACGGCTTCGCCGCTGGCCCCGTGCGGCCACCGGGCACGGGCGAACGTTACGCCCGCCGCCGATGCGCCTGAGTCTCGAAAGGATTGATCGATCTCGAGCGCACCGGTGTGCTGGTCCAGGCTCACCAGGTAGAGCCGTCGCTTTCCGTCGTTGACGACGAGTCGGGATCCGCCCTTGTCGAAAGCCAACCAATGCGGCTTGAACGTCGAATCGAAGGCGACGCGGCTCACCTCGCGTGGGCGGGTCGGATCGGACACGTCGAGCGTCACCAGCGCATGTTCATCGGGAACGGTCTGGACCCAGAGCGATCCGGCGAGCAGCGGCACAGCGCAGTTCTCCCCACCAAAGGCCCGGATGAAATCGACCTGCGGAGCGGGGCTGTCGATGCCCGTCACCCGATAGAAGCCGCAAGTGAAGGTGGCGAGAAGTACGGTGCGGCCGTCAGACAGGACTCGAGGCTCACCGGGGAGGAGGTGGTGCGCCTCTCCCTTGGCACGTGCTAACGCATCGTGGATGTGGCCGTCGCCGACTTTCGTCGTTGGGAGTTCGACAGTGTGCAACAGCGCGAGGTCGGACAGACGCCACACTTGCACATGTGCCCCGAAGTCGGCCAGCATGTCCGTGCTCGTGGAGATGACGCGGTCGATCGCGGGCAGGACGGCCAGACTGTACGGGCGCATCTGCAGACTGTCGATCGCCGCCGCTCTCGCGCTGGTGGCGCGGACGAGGTTTCCTTGCCGGTCGAGCTCCACGAGACCGCCGGGCGGGATATTCGTCGGGCCACGCCCCTGAAAGGTGGCCAGCACGTGGCCGCCCGGGAGCTGCGCGAACGAGTGCGGGAAGCTGAATCCGCCGAGCTCCGCAAAGGAGCCAAGCAGCCGCGGTCGGTTGGGGCGCGCGAGGTCGAACCGGAAGGTGCGGCCGGCTGCGAACCCATTGGCGAACAGCACACCGTCGCGCTCGAGCTGATGCTCGGTGTGGTGGGGCGTGGTCGCGCGCGCGCCGACTAGGACTGTCGACAGGATGCGGGCGTAGGTTTTCGATCCCGGACGGACGTCGATGACCGCGAGAAAGTCGCTGTCGAGCGTGTCGGCGTCACCAGTCCAGACATACAGAAAGGAGGCCGGCCGATCGGTCTGGGCGAGGATCCGCCCCGGAACGGTCGCGAGAAGCGCCAACATGAGCCAGCAGCTGGTGCGAATCAGGGGAGGCTCCCAGGAGCGTGAGTCGTTCGACAGGACCTATGTGCAGCGCCCGGAATAGTGCGGCCTATCGCGAGCGTTCAGGTGAGGGTGCCTATCATACGACGTTGGAGCACCTCCGTCCAATCCCTAGTCGCCTTGTGTTACCGGCGCCTTTGACGCTGGCTATCGGGAAGGACGAGGCGAACGCCGATGCAGCCGTCGTGGAAGTCGCGCGCAATCTCGTAGCGTTTGGACACAGTTCAATGCCGCTCTTCGCTCATCACGCGGTCTGGGCCGCGCCGAGGGGGGTAGCGCACCGCTATGCCTTTCCACTATGCGCTTCGGCTCCGGCGATACGACGTGCCCCACGCGCGCAGCGACTCGATGGCCGGGATGGCTGAACGGCCGAGCCTGGTGATTTCGTAGTCCACGTGCGGCGGCACGACTGGGTGCACGGTGCGGGTCAGCAGGCCTGCCCTCTCCAGTCCGCGCAGCTGTGCCGTCAACATCTTGTGCGACACGCCGGGGAGGTCTCGCCGGAGCTCGTTGTACCGCCAGACGCGCTGGTCCAGCCGCCAGAGAATCGGCATGCGCCACTTGCCGCCGATAACCTCGAGCGCCAGCTCCACCGGATTGTAATATGTGCGCCCGTCCACGACGAAACTCGGCATGGTACTCTCCGAATGGTAAGTATCTTCCTTGAAAGTACATACTACACCGTCCGGCACGTTGACGATATGCTGTGGGTCCCACTGTCCGTGAGTAATGCATGAGCGCCAATATCAATGTCACCGACCCGCAACACCCCAAGCGTGTTCTGATCGTCGCCGCCAATGCGGCGATATCGCCCACCACCGGATGGCCTATTGGTTTCTGGTGGTCAGAACTGACCCATCCATATTGGGCGTTCTCGGAAGCAGGGTACATCGTCGAGATCCGCAGTCCCGACGGCGGTGCCCTCGTCGCCGACAGCTACTCCGATCCCGAGGACGCAAGCGGCTACTCTGCGCACGACATTCTCAGCCTCGGCTTCAAGCATTCCGCCACGCATCGAGCGCTGGTCGAACACACCGCGAGCACCGCTGGCGTGGACGTTTCCGTGTTCGACGCGATCTTCGTCACGGGCGGCCAGTCACCGATGGTCACCTTTCGCGGTCACGCCGAACTGCAACGCCTCGTGGCACGGTTCTACGAGGCAGGCAAAACCACCGCGCTGGTCTGTCACGGCACCTGCCTGCTCCTGGAGACGCGCCTCGCTGACGGCTCGTTGCTCGTCACGAACAAGACGTGGACCGGATTCGCCAACAGCGAGGAAGACTTCGCCGACAGCTTCGTGGGCAAGCGCATTCAGCCATTCCGTATTGAGGATGAAGCACGCACGATGGACGGCACCAACTTCGTCGTCGACCAGCGATTCCGGGAGTTTGCGGTGCGCGACGGCCGCTTGATCACCGGACAGCAGCAATTCTCCGGCGCCGCCGCTGCGCGCCTGGTCATCGAATCGCTCGGTCGCTGAGGCTATGCGACTACGCCGCAGACGTTCATTCTGATGCACGGCGCGGATGCGCGGCCGACTCGGTGGCTCGCATCATTCATCTACCTTCGGCGAGGGGCAGCGTCATGAAGATTGCGGTGCTGGGTGCCGGCAAGGTCGGCCGGACGCTTGGGCAGGGGCTCTCTCACGCCGGCCACGACGTGCACTACGCAGTGCGCGATCCGTCGGCCGCCAAGCACGCTGCGCTCGGGCCGGCCGCTCGCACGATCAGCGAGGCCGCTGGGGCTAGCGATGTCGTGCTGCTGACCACGCCGTGGACGGCCGTGGAGAGCGCATTGGCTGCTGCCGGCGACCTCACCGGCAAGGTGCTACTCGACGCAACCAATCCCATCGGCCCTGGACTGATGCTCACTCACGGTCACGATGATTCCGGCGGGGAACAGGTGCAGCGGTGGGCGCCATCTGCTCGTGTGGTGAAGATCTTCAATTCCACCGGGGTCGAAACAATGGCGGCACCGCAATTCGCTGGCGGTCGCGCGCTGATGTTGGCGTGCGGGAATGATGAAGCCGCCGTCCAGGTTGCGCTAACGCTCGCCGTCGACTTGGGGTTCGAGGCGCTGTCGGTCGGCACCTTGGACCGGGCGCGCTACATCGAGCCCCTTGCCCGTCTCTGGATCGAGCTGGCTATGGTGCGCGGGCAGGGGCGTGGGATCGCGTTCAGTCTGGTCCGCAGGGGAGGCTCAGCGATAGAGACTGGCCACTGACGCTCTGAAGCCGTGCTCCGCTGCGAGCGAGACATCACAGGAATCACAGCGAGCGAAGCGCGCGCGATAGTCCGTGGCGTTGCCGGCACTATGCGACTGGGCCAGCGCCCGACGCTTTCCACGGGTCGGGGCGACTACTCCTCGTCGGGCACCGGCGCGACTGACATGGAAGGTCCACCACGCAGCTCACCGTGCCACTCACGAGCCGGATGGCGAGAATCGGACGTGCGCGCGCGCGCCGCCATGGGACGATCCTCTCGGCCGCGCTCTGATACAGGCGATCGGCGCTCACCCAGCGTGGGACCGCTCGCAATCGTATCGACGTCTGCCCAGGCGTGGGCTCACCGGCCGCCGATCCAGACCGTCAGCGAGCGGCGAAGTCTACGGCTTCTGAAGACTGAAACTCGACGTTCCACTCGCGCTCGAGAACTGCACACGAATGGTCCAGTTTCCAGACGTCCCCGAGGTGGTCACAAAGGTCCCGTTTTCCGCGAGTGCCCGCGAGTAGACCTGAACGCCAACGGCGTCTGAGACGACGAGCGTCGCGGTCCCCTGAAGCCCGGCTGGCGACTGATTGACGTTTGCAGTGGTGCCGTCGTTCCGCCAGGTATACACGATGTTGTCCGTGACTCTCTGGAGGCCGGTGACCTGGAACGCAAAGCTGTTGGCGATGTTTGTGACCTGGGGCTGATAACGGGGTGCTGTCGCGTCGTTACCGCCGCAGCCGACGAGAATGGCGAGGGCGGCAATCGCGGATAGGCAGGTGGAGCGAATCGTAAGTCTGCGCATAGGGAAGGCGAAACCTCTTGTGTAGCGGGCAGGATCGAGAGTCTGGATGGGTCCCGGCGCTGTTCAGCCCGGCATGCAATGGACGCCTCGCGGACCCTGGCGGTCACGTCGCTGCGTCATCCCGTTCTCTGTTCCGCTCCGCTGGACGGCTACGAGTTAGGGAGCTCGCGTCCCGTGACGCGTGACGCAGCGCCAGTGGAATCCGCTCTTCGCTTCGCAATCGAGCGGTAACGCTGTCCAGACCGCAGCGAGTCACGCGGACTACAGGACTGAAGCAGTTCATCGGCGAGCGACGCTTGTCGCCGGTCATGTCGCCAACGGTGTGTTCAGGGTACCCGGGTGACGGCGGTCCTCATCTGCGCTGTCCTGCCTCGCCAAAGAGGAACGTAAGCGCGCCGGGCAGTCGCTGTGCCCACGCCGCTTCGGTGTGACGGGCATCAGCATTGATGTCGACCCTGATGCTCTTGTCGTCGTAGCCCGCAGCACGAAAGTTAGCCTCGACTTGGCGGAGGAGGCCGACAAGCCTTGCATTGAACGGCGCGTCGCCGGTCTCGCGGCCGCCGAGGCCGAAATAGATCCGTATCGGCATCGCGATCAGCGGGTTCGTCTCGCGCACCAGCTGACCCATGCCGACCGAGAGCGACGGGCTCTCGATCAACCCGAACCCGATCCGTAGCGGCTTGGCAAGCAAGGCGTAGAGCGTGGCGACTCCGCCGTAGGACGAGCCTCCAACGCCGGTGTGTTCGTAGCCCTGAAGCGTCCGGTAGCGCCCGTCGACAAGCGGCATCACTTCGTTCGTCAGGAAGTCGGGAAACTGTTTACCGGCTGGCTCTCTCATCCCGTCGGCGCTGATGAAATCCTTGTATGGTAGGTACTCGTGTCCCCGGTCCTTGCCGGCGTGGTCGATGCCGACAACGATGAGCGGCGCGATCCTCTTTTCCCGGATCAGGCGGTAGACTGTCTCGTCGACACCCCACTCCGCGTGGCTGACCTCGCTCAAACAGGCATCGAACAAGTTCTGGCCGTCCAACATGTAGAGGACTGGATACTTCACAGCGGCGTTTTCCGGCGCGTCGTAACCTGGCGGCACGAGCACGCGGACGATACGCGTGTTGCCGAAGATCTTGCTCGTTAGCGTATGCAGTCGAACGTCGCCCGATACCGTCGAACGGCAAGCAGCAGCATCCTGCGCGCGAGCGGCGGATGCTGTCGACGCCATCGCGAACGGCAGGGTGATGAGGCGGGCGATTCGGATGAGCATCAGTTCCTCCAGGGAGCATGGACGCGTGCGGCAGCCAAGCTGTTGTTGCGACTATGCTGGCGCGGCCTTACTGGTGCCGTAGGAGCAGTACCGTCAACGCTGTCATCGACTGTTCGTCACGCCTGCTGTTCCGCGCGCTCGTCTGCGGCAACGCCCGTCAACCCCCAGGCGCTGACGACGTGAGATACGCGCGCACCTTCTGCACCACCGAGGTCGGCGTGGAATACAGCAGACGGTTTGTGTCTACCACGTCCATACCGTCGACGACGACGCGCAGCTCGCCCAGCCCTCCCTTCTGTCGGTGAACCTCGAGTGTCGGATCCGTCGCAAGCTGGGCCGCCACCCGGGCGGCAATCAGGGCTTTCGCGGGTCAGACCAGACAGTAATGGATCTCGACGTGGCGCATGTCTGCCTTCCCATGGATAGTCAGCGCTTCCAGAGACTTTGTTGCGATCCAACGCGGGCGTTCAGGTGCGAGGGCCTATCATAAGACCCCGCGAAGCGGTGTGCCATAGCGCCGTGCCGCGCTTCAGGTGGCGGCGCGGCCGGAGAACACGGGCAAGCTGATCGTGCCGGTGATCTTCGACTTGGCCTACGTTCTCACCGCAGTCGGGAGAACCGGCGGTCAGATCCCGGAATGTCTGCGCCGTAGGCGAGATAGTAGATCGCTCCCACGACCAATGCGATTGGCAGGACGCGCGGGTCGAATCCGATTGCACTTGGCGCAGCACGCGACCCCAGCGCCGTCAGCGCCGCACCTCCGATCACGAATGCGATCGACAACCACTGGTAGAGCCGCAGACCCGCGATCACCGCTGTCTGCGGCTCGCCCCGAAAGTGCTCTTCGACGAACCGGCCGAGGCCGATCAGTATGAAGTACATTCCGGCCAGGAACTGGAGCGGAGCCTGGATCGCCCAGAGCCGGAGGAGAAGGAGACCAACGAGCACCGTCCAGAGCATCGAGTACAGTTGCGTCGGATGCAAGGGCACACCACCCAACCCGCTCAAGCGCACCGCTCGCGACAATGGGTGCACGTATCGGATGCCGACGGAGTCGGGTGCCTCGCGGCCGTGGCAGCACCCTTGAACCAGGCACCGCATCCGCCCGATCGCCTGCGCGAAGCATGAGCCCACGCCGAACGACACGAACAGGAGCCACGCGTCGGCACCAGCGAGGCTGGCAATAGCCGCCAGCACCACTGCGGTGACCACCGTACCGAAGTAACCATAGGGCCGCAGCAGCTGCGGTGACCCTTCCACCAGTTGCGCCCACAGCGCGGCCCCGACCAGTCCGGCCAGCGTCATGGCAGCGAGCCAGACGGCGTTTTGACGTCCTGCGAGCGCCACGGCGATCACGATCCCAACCGCTGCGCCCAGGCCCGCATAGATCCCGTGGCTCATAAGGCGAACGGGGCCGATGGTGATCTCCCGCCACGAATTCGCGATGTGCTCCGCTCCATTGCATACACGCCGCCAGACCGCGTCGCGATGCGAGACGAGCATGCAGGCCGCGAAACCCGCGACGACGTCCGCCGCTGCGTGCATTCCCGTCGTCACGCAGCTCACCGCCAGAAAAGCCACGATCGACCACCAGAGCCACCCCAGCGGTGGCCATCTCGCTGCGTAAAGCCGCGCCGCAAGACACGACCACACGACGTGGAATGCGGGCAGGGCTGTGACCGGCTGATTGTATTTCCGCTGGCCGGGGAGGCGCTCGCCAACCCCCTGATGTGGCCGCTCAAATAGACTGCGGGGGCGGGGTCGCCGCGAGACCTTCTTTCGGCGACGCACGGTATGGGATCACCAGCCGATCGAGGTCGTCCCCGGAGACGCGTCACACGCGCCGCCTCTTGACGGCGTCGGCATTCGTCGTATACTGGGCGAGTAGACCGATCGGTCTACTCAGGGCTTGAGCCCACGCACAGGAGGCACGACCGATGAGAGTCGCGAAAGAGAAGGTGGACGTCCGGATGGAGATTCCTGGTGCCGTGATCCGCCAACGAAAGAACTTTGGCGACGCGAGCGGATTCGGCGAGATCAGCGGTGAGTACTTCACGCTCGCGGCGGGAGTCGATACCACTCCGCTCTTCACGGGATTGGAAGGCGGCCTCTGTCAGTGCCCTCATTGGGGCTTCGTCCTGCGCGGCGAGCTTACGACGACCGACGCAAAGGGCGCGCAGGAGACCGTGACGGCGAGCGACCTGTTCTACTGGCCACCCGGGCACAACGTCAAGGTCAACACCGACGCGGAGATCGTCATGTTCAGTCCCCAGCGCGAGCACAGCCTGGTCATCAACCACATGATCGAGAAGGTCAAGGGCTGACGGTCCGATGCATCGCGACGGCGTTCGCTCCGCCGGGTCCATTCCTCGACCACAATGCAGCTGACGCATTCAACCAAGCAGCGCCTGCTCGATGTTGGCCTGGCCATGCTCCTGGAACACGGCTACCGCGGTCTCGGCATCCAGGCCCTGCTCGATGCCGCGCGTACGCCGAAGGGTTCGTTCTACCATCATTTCGAGGACAAGGAGGACTTCGCACTCCAGGTCATCGACCAGTACATGCAGCACGTGCATGCGGGTCTTGACGACTGCCTCGGAGACGTGGACCGGCCCCCGCTCGAGCGGGTGCGCCGGTTCTTCGAGTTGACGCGACAGAGCTACAAGAAGGATGGATACCTGGGCTGCCTGCTGGGCGGGCTCGGGCAGGAACTGTCGGGGGCGAACGACGTGTTCCGGCGCAGGATCGAGAAGTGTTTTTCCGAGATCGCGGAGCGGACCGCCGATTGCCTGGAAGAGGCGCGGCAGCGAGGGGACATCCCAGCCGAGTCCGACACGCGCCGCATGGCAAGCCTGCTGGTGGACTGCTGGGAGGGAGCAGCACTGCGAAGCCGGCTGCGGCGGAATGCCTCCCCACTCACCACGATGCTCGATTTTTTCTTCCAGTCGGCAGTCGGGCGCAGCGCGGTTCGTTGACCGAGACCCGCGCCGGTTGTTCAAACAAACCACGCCGCGGCCACTGCCATCCCGCCGAGCGTCACCCCGACGATGCATCCCCACACAGACCGACGGTGCCGCGTGGCATGCTCCCTCGCGGCCCACACCGGGTCCTCCTGGAGCTCGGCGGTGTGCCGCCGGCGCGTGATTCGCGGAAGCCAGACCAGGTGAGACCAGACGAAGACGATCGCCATGCCGACGTACGCGAGCGTCACCGGCAGCGGGCGCGGCATCCAAATGAGGACTGCCATGAAGCTGATCAACGTCGACATCATCACGACGCTCCATGCGATGACACCACGCCGCTCTTCGTCGTCGCGTGCCGCGCGAAGGAGGTGGGTGGCCCTGACGAGCACCGCTGCACCACCACCGATCAGGCCACTCGCCGCGCCTGCGAGCGACCCGGACCACGCTCCCATCCCGAAGACCTTGCCCGCCAGTTTCCCGCCCGCAGCCGCCTGCCCCGCGGCAATCGTGGCGGCGCCGGCAACTGATGGAGCGGCAAGCGAGATCGCGGTTAGCACTCCGGTGGTAAATGCCGCTGACGGCGCCGTGTCGGTGACCTGTCGCACGAGCGATTCGCGGAGGCGGGCACGGGAGCGCGAGAGACGCTGCTTCACGGCATCCTCCGTCATTCCCAGCAGCGTCGCGACCTGACGGGTGGACTGGCCTTCCCGGTAGTAGAGAATCACGATTTCCCGGGCACTCGCCGGCAGCGCGTCGATGGAAGACGCAAGCGCCGCTCGTTCCTCCGCGGCGACCATCTCCTCGATCGCACTGGGGCGGGGGTCCGTGGCGGCCGCGAGCATCTCGTCGACATCCCGATTGGTGATCCGCCGCCCAAGCCGGATGCGCGACCGCAGGGCGTGATGCGCGCGATTGCGCGCCAGTTGCCGGATCCATGGAAGAAAGCTGGCGGGATCCCTCAACTTGCTTAAGCCCGTCCACGCGGAGATGAACACATCCTGGGCGACGTCGGCGCTCGCCTCGGAATCCCGAAGGATCGCGAGCGTAATCGATGTCACCACCGTGCGCGTTGCATCGACCAGGCGACCGAATGCGTCCCTATCGCCGCTGGCGGCGGCGATCACGTCATCCTGAAGCGGGAACGCGACGAAGGTATCGGTCATCGATTGGACAGGAACTCGCCGATCATGGAGTAGAGATACTGCGGATCGTCCAGCATCACGAAGTGGCGCGCATTCCTGGCCATCACGACACGCCGATCCGGGATGCGCGACAGCTGAGCGGCATAGCTCGCCAGAACCAGTGTGCGTCGGTCTTCGGTGAAATCGAATCCCGCTGCGATGAGGAGCACGGGAGTGCGAATGGCGGCGACCTCCGCACGGAGATCGGTGGTCAACATCTCGGCCATGGCGCGGCCCATCGTGGCCCCGTCCGATGCACGCCCCCAGCGAGTACCCATCGCCGAGTGCGCCGAGTCCCTCGACTGGGCTCGCATGACCATCCCCATCTGCATGGCCAGCTGCTCCGGGGTAAATGTGGCGGCCATGGCGCTGAATTGCGCGGCCTGTCCCATCGCTTTCGCCGGCGTCATGCTCGTGTCGAGGAGACCGGGGAGGTACGGGACGCCGTCCACCGCGATGATGGGGCCGACCAGCTCCGGCGCCGTCGACGCGACCCAAAACGCGAGGAACGCACCAAGGCTGTGTCCGACGAGAACAGGCCGCTCGAGATGGTTGTCACGAATGTACCGGATGATGGCGTCTCGTTCCGCCTCGAGATACTTGTCCGTCTGGAGCGCGGGCACCCCGGCGAACCCAGCCAGCGTGAGCACGTGCATGTCGAAGCGGTCGCGATATCGTTCGACCACACCGTTCCAGATCTCCCCGGCTGAGAGGAGCCCGGGAATGAGTATCATCGGACGTCCGTGGCCCACGCGTACCACCGCAAAGGCGGGCGTCAAGTTCGCGACGTGGGGTGTTGTCTCGCTGATTGCAGACTGCGCCTTCGAGGTGAGAGGCGCGCCGGCCATGCACGCAACGAATGCCGCAGCAAGGGCCGCACTGGGAGTACGATTGACAAGGGACATGGATCAGGCTCCGGTCGTTAACGGGCCCCTGAAGTGGGTGCCTCTCCGGACTGAGTAGCCGCTCGCGGGAAAAGGTGACAGAAGGGGCAGTCACGCGTTCACTGGGCCGCGTCCTGGTCTCTCACGACGTGAGCTGAGCGCGGTCACGGCCTTCTGTGATGCGTGGATTCGCGACAGACGGTGGCTATCCATTGAGTGCCGAGCGAAGAATTCGGACACGCAACGCGCCACCGGCTCCGGCCGCTGTATGTGCAGCAGGTGAGCGACGCCCTCGATCACGCAGTCCTCAAGCTGCGGGAACCAGGCATGCAGAAGGTCGTGGCTCTCGGCGAACAGTGCTGCGTTTGTGTCCCCAACACCGAGAGCACCGGCTGCGAGATGGCGTCGGCCTGCTCGGGCCCGAACTGCAATGCGCCGAGGCTTGGCAGATAGCTGCCGAAGAAGTCGTCGGCGTCCTTCATCGCCTGCGCCACGCCGCCCGGGATGTGCTTCTCGATCAGGGTACGGCAGGTTCCCCAGTCCAGGCTGCAGGCAACGCTCATGAAGCCCGCCAGGGCTTCTTCGCGGTCGCCTGATTCGCATGCGGCCCGAGCCGGCCCGATTTTCTCGAAGAAGGCCGCGGCGCTCGGCACACTCATGAGGGGCGGTTCCAGAAGGACCAGGATGCGGACGATCTCGGGACGGTCGACGACAGCGGCGACAGCGATCAGCCCTCGACGCTCCCCGCCTCGAATCCGATCGTCCGCCCACCACGAGGACTCTCGCGGCGAAGCTCGCGCAGCACCTGCTCATACTCCCGCTCCATCTCCGCGGTCACCGACGCGTAGGTTTCCGCGAGCGCGGCGCGAAGGTTGGCGAGTGTCACGAGCGGAGGCGTGGATCCGCTGGTGAGCGCCGCGAGCGCCGCGCGCCGGACGATCCCCTCGAGATCGGCTCCCGTGAGCCCCGGCGTCTGCTCCGCGACCCACGCGAGATCGACGTCGGCGTCGAGCGGGACGCGCGCCGTCTGCAACTCGAGAATCTCGCGTCGGGCATCGCAATCGGGGGGCGGAATGTAGATGATCTCGCCGAAACGGCCCGGACGAAGCAGCGCGGGATCGATGAGCGTGGGACGGTTCGTGGCGCCAATCACGACGACGCGGCCTCCCGACTCGAGCCCATCCATCTCGGCGAGCAGGGTATTGACGACGCGATCGCTCACGCCGTGGTCGCCCCCGCTGGTGCCGCGGCGAGGCGCGAGCGCATCGAGCTCATCGATGAAGATGATCGTCGGCGCGACCTGACGCGCGCGCGCGAACAGCCGTGCGACCTGGCGCTCCGATTCCCCGTACCACTTCGACAGCAGGTCGGACGCCTTCGTGCTGATGAAATTGGCCTCGGTCTCGCCAGCGATGGCGCGTCCGATGAGCGTCTTGCCAGTGCCGGGAGGCCCGAACAGCAGGAACCCACTCGCCGGGCGTATCCCGAGCTGCACAAAGGCCGCCGGATTCCGCAACGGAAGCTCGATGCCCTGGCTCAGCGTCCGCTTCACCGCCGCGAGGCCGCCGACATCCGTCCACCGCGTGTCCGGAACATGAACCAGGACCTCGCGCATTGCGGACGGCCGGACGCGTCGCTTCGCCGTATCGAAGTCATCCTTCATCACGAACAGGCCTTCGAGCAACCGGGGAGATTCGGCCAACCGGTCGATGTCGGCGCTCGCGAGATGCCGGCGCACGGCGGCGAGCGCAGCCTCCCGGACGAGCGCCGTCAGGTCTGCGCCCACGAACCCATGCTGCGACCGCGCCAGCTCCTCGAAGTCGACGTCGGCGCCGATCGGCATGCCGCGCGTGTGGATCTCGAGGATCTGCCGACGGCCCTGCGCGTCGGGCACTCCGATCGTCAGCTCGCGGTCGAAGCGGCCCGGACGCCGCAACGCCTCATCGATCGCGTCGAGCCGGTTGGTCGCGCCGATCACGACGACCCGCCCGCGCGGCTGCAGTCCATCGAGCAGGGTCAGGAGCTGGGTGACGACCCGCCGCTCGGTCTCGCCGGTGGTCTGCTCACGACGCGGGGCGATGGCGTCGATCTCGTCCATGAAGATGATCGACGGCGCCTCGCTGCACGCCCGCTCGAAGACATCCCGCAGCCGCTTCTCGCTCTCGCCGTGGTGCGGCGCCATCGTCTCGGGACCGCCGATGTAGAAGAAGCGCGCATCCTCCTCGCTCGCGACCGCACGCGCCAGCAGCGTCTTCCCCGTTCCCGGCGGACCATGCAGGAGAATGCCGCGCGGCGGGTCGATGCCGAGGCGATCGAAGAGCTGCGGGTGCCGAAGCGGGAGCTGGATGATCTCTCGCAGCTGCGCGATGGCATCATCCAGCCCGCCAAGCTCATCGTACGTGATCGTGTCGCGGCTTGCCTCGTCGGCCTTCGCGGCCTGCGGACGGAGGTCGATCACGGTTGCCTCGGTCACCTGCACGATCCCCCGCGGCTCGGTGCCCACCACCGCCAGTCGCAGCTCCTGAATGCCGAGGGGGATCTCCGCGCCCGGCGCGATCTCCGCGCCCGGGGATACGGTGAGGAGGTCGCCGGCGAGCAGCGGACGCCCGATCAGCGCCCGACGCACCGCCGCGTCGGCGCCCATCACGAGGACGGTCTGGTGTACGGCCGCGAGCTCGATGCTGCGCGCGGGCTCCACGCGCGCCCTGCGGATCTCGACGAGTTCCCCGATGCTCACGCCCGCGTTGGCGCGCTGGGTTCCGTCGATGCGGAGCAGCTCGAGGCTCCTGTCGTCGTAGCTGAGTCGATAGGCGAGCGCCGGCGTGCGGCGCTTTCCACAGATCTCGATGATGTCGCCCTCGCGCAGGCCGAGCGACTGGAAGCACTCCGGTGGAATCCTCGCCTGGCCGCTGCCCAGGTCGTGCGATTTCGCGCGACCGACCTGAAGGCGGACTGCCGCCGGAGCACTGGTCGCGAGACTCACGACGTGCGTCCTCCAGGCGTGGCGCTGTGGCGGCACCGCGCCCAGGCGAGCTCGATCACGCTCTGCGCCGGGGCGGGGAAGTCTTGCGTGCGCCGGGGACGACCGTGGCTTGCGCGGCGACACCCGGCTCGACGTCCACTGGTTGCGCGACAGCAGGCGACGTGCTTTCCACACGGTGCGGGCGCGGAGCCGCCGATTTCCTCCCGTGCGAAATCCACCCTGGATCGGTGTGGGTGATGGCACCGATCGCCTCGATGATCTGTGGAATGGGGATCTGGGACCCCGATTCCCAGCGCGAGACGGCGGCCGCGGTAAAGGGGGTATCGCGCGCCATCCGGCGGGCGATGAGCTGCCCGAACTCGGCGAGCGTGACCTTCCGCCCCAGGCGGTAGCTGAGCTCGAGGTGGGCGAGGAAGATCCGGCGGCCGAGCGAGTCGCTCATGTCGTGATGGGGGGTGGGAAGGGTGTTCAACTTTCGTAGCGCCTTGCCAGAATGTCAATCAGGTGGTACATATATTTCCACTGCGGTAAGAAGCGCCGTGATGCCGTGCAGCCCCGAACGGGTTGGGGCGGAGGCAAGGCCGGACTGCCGCGGTGCTCTGCTGTGTTTCGCCATTGACTGCTTCGCACTCTGCTCCTACTCTCATCCACGCTGGCGCGATCGACCGCAATCCCCAGCCACCCCTCCCATGCGTAGTTCCCCCCGAGGATTTCCCCGATGAACAAGAGTTTCCTGGTCGTCGCGACTATCGCGGCCACAGCGATGCTCGGCGCATGCACGAGCGCTACCCCGACGGGTCCCGATGCGCGCGCCGTCGCGCCATCGTTCGAACTTTCGAACTCCACCACCGTGCCGGCCTCCGCGCTCGAGAGCGATACGCTCTCCGTCGATGAGTCGGATGCGATCGAGCTGTGTCCGACGCAGTCGGCTGATGCGACCGACGTGGTTACCATTTCCGGGACATACGCGGTCGCGTACCGCACCTGTACGATCATCCCCTGACCCTGCCGGCTCCGAGGGCGACGCAGGGATAGTCGACATCGAAAGCTGCGCTGCCCCGCCAGACCATGGCGGGGCAGTGTCGTCTCAGAGCGCGAGGCCGATGAGGTAGAGGATCAGCCCCACGATCGCCCCCATGATCGTGCCGTTGATGCGGATGAACTGAAGGTCGCGACCGACGGCCAGCTCGATCTTGCGGGACGTGTCCTCAGGATCCCACCCGCGCACCGTGTCGGCGATGAACTGCCCGACCTCGGTTCGATACTGCTCGACCACGTAGAGCGTCGCGTCCAGCAGCCACCCATCGACCTTCGCGAGCAGCTCCGGGTCCTCGAGCATCGTTTCGCCGAGCGAGATCACGCCGCGCTCGACGGGCCGCACCGCATCGTCGGTCGGCCGCTCGCTGTACTTCACGATCGCGGCTTTCGCATCCGTCCAGACGGCCGCGGAGAACTGACGCACGCTCGGGTGCGCAAGGAGCTCTTCCTTCAACTCCTCACCCTTGGCGATGACTTCGGGCGACGTCTTCAACCGCTCGACAAACCGATCCACCGCGGCATCGAAGCGCGCGCGCAGTGGATGGTTCGGGTCGGAGCTCACCGCGTGCAG
This sequence comes from Gemmatimonadaceae bacterium, assembly GCA_031412375.1. Classification (GTDB taxonomy): domain Bacteria; phylum Gemmatimonadota; class Gemmatimonadetes; order Gemmatimonadales; family Gemmatimonadaceae; genus JANPKQ01. Next base: position 21,369 of record JANOCW010000110.1, read on the forward strand.
CAGGTTCTCGATGGAGGTCACGATCTTGTCGTGGATCTTGTCGTCCACGCTGCCCGGCAGCCACCACGGACTCTCCTTCCGGATCCGGTCCCGAATGACCTCGTCGTTCTGGTCCACGACCCGATCGAGCAGCTTGAGCGCCTCGTCGAGCAACTCCTGATGACGGTTCGATGCGGTGATCAGCGAGAGTGCGTTCCCCACCACGGGCGCAACGCGGGTAGCCCGGATCCGCGCGATGACGTTGCGATCCAGGACATCCTGAACATCGTCATCGCGCAGCACCTGGACGGTGCCGGCGAGCGCCTTCGACGCGTGCGTCGAGATCTTGCGCGCGTTCTCCGGCTCCTTCAGCCACTCGGCGATCCGCCGCGAGATGCCGATCGCCGCCAGCTTCGAGCCGATGAGCTCCCGTGACAGGAAGTTGTTCTGCACGAACCCGCCGAGGCTCTGGCCGATGCGATCCTTCCGGTTCGGGACGATCGCGGTGTGCGGGATCGGGATGCCCATCGGGTGCCGGAAGAGCGCCGTCACGGCGAACCAGTCGGCCAGCGCGCCCACCATGGCCGCCTCCGACATCGCACGAATGGGCCCGAGCCACGCATAGCGGGATTCCAGAACCCGGGTCACGATGAACACGGCCGTGACGAAGGCGAGCAGCCCCGTCGCGATCCGCTTCATCTTCGTCAGGCGCGCCTGACGCTCCGCGAGATTCTTGAGCTCGGGGGCGGGGATGAATGTCATGCGGTGGGGGAGCGGGAAACGGGGTGCACGGTCGTCAGTCGTCAGTGGTCGGTCGTGATTGGCAGCCGTGCGGTGACAGGAAGGGTGGCTCCCGAACCCGCACGGTCCTACTACTACGGACGGCGTCGGCCGATCGCGTCAGCCGTGAAGGTTCGAGGGGAAAGTCGTCTGAGAAGGACCACCTCGACCTCACCCGACCCGTCGTGAACCCATGGCTGCCACGGACACTGCCTCCCGGCTCGAGCTGCTCGTACGCGCCCGCTACGCACTGATCGTGCTCGACACCGTCGAGCCGCAGCGCGCGGAGGAGCTCGTCCGGCGCATCGCGTCGGATCTCCACCTGAAATACTTCGGGTGGACGCGGTCGAAGGGACTGCGGCGGGGCGGGGAGCGGGGCGATCCATACATCGAGAATACCGAGGAGCCCCACCGCGCGCTCCGCGTAGTCGAACAGGAAGGGGCGGGGTGCTACCACTTCCGCGAGCTGGGCCCGCACCTCTCCGAGCCGCTCGTCGTCAGTCACGTGATGGACGTCGTCGCGCATTTCTCCACGCGGCAGGGCGCGCTCTTCCTCACGGGCCAGGATATCCGGCTTCCCGATGCGCTGCGTCCCTACGCCACCACGCTGCGCGTGCCGGGGCCGTCATACGAGGACTATCGGGTCACCCTCGAGCGCGTGACGCGCGAGCAGATGGCGCGGATGCCGCTCAAGGTCGAGATCACCAGCGAGGATCGCGTTCGCCTCCTCAACAATCTCTCCGGGCTCACGCTGATCGAGGCGGAGAAGATCCTCACGAAGCTGATGATCGATGACGGCGCGCTTCGCGGAAACGACGTCGAGCGCGTCAACGTCGCGAAGCGACAGGCCGTGGAGCAGGACGGACTGCTGGAGTTCCACCCGGCACGGGACGGCCTGTCGGATGTGGGCGGGATGGATGGCCTCAAGCGATGGCTTGGCCAGCGCCGCCTCGTCGTCAGCGATCCGGATCGCGCCGAAGCGTTCGGGTTGCCCTTTCCGAAGGGCGCATTGCTGCTCGGCGTGCCGGGATGCGGGAAGAGCCTGTGCGCGAAGGCCGTCGCGCACGAATGGGGGCTGCCGCTGCTCAAGCTCGATCCGGCAAACCTGTACGACAAATACGTCGGTGACAGCGAAAAGAACTTCAAGCGCGCGATGCAGACGGCGGAGCGCCTCGCGCCGATCGTCCTCTGGATCGATGAGATCGAGAAGGCGTTCGCATCCGGCGGTGGCGAGGAAGACGGCGGCGTATCGCGCCGCATCTTCGGCACCTTCCTGTCGTGGCTGCAGGACCGCTCGGGTGATGTGTTCGTGCTGGCGACATCGAACGACGTCTCGAAGCTTCCCCCCGAATTCATCCGCAAGGGCCGCTTCGACGAGATCTTCTTCGTGGACCTTCCGGTCCCGACGACCCGCGCGGACATCTTCGGCATTCACCTCCGCAAGCGGAAGCAGGACCCAGCGAAGTTCGACCTGTCGGTGCTCGCAGACGCGACCGAGGGCTTCAGTGGGGCGGAGATCGAGCAGTGCATCATCTCCGGGCTCTACACCGTCTTTGCGGGCAAGGGCGCGCTCACGACGCCGGCGCTGCTCTCCGAGATCGCGAGGACGCGCCCACTCTCGAGGACGATGGCGGAGCGACTGACCGCGCTGCGCGAGTGGGCAGGCGATCGAACGGTGGCGGCGCACTGAGCCCAGCAGTTCGGCGTGGCGGTGCGTAGGACAGTCGGCCTGTCACTGCTCACCATCCACCGAGAGCTTCGCATGAGAAGGGTCCTCTTCTGCTCGGCCGTCCTCGCCGCGGCCGCGGCGGTCGCCGTCACCAACGCGCGCCCCGCTGGAGCGTTGGACGAGCACTCGGCCGACGGCAGCCACGACGCGGGAGGCTCGCGGAGCGGGACGACGCAGGCCGAAGGCATCCCTGCCTCCGGAGCCAACGCGGCGGCACGGATCGCGGCGTCGCCGCGGCGCGCGGAATGGGTGACGATCAAGGTCGGCCCGAGGGACAGCGTCACCGCGTGGGTGGTCTATCCGCAGACGACGGCGCGGGCGCCAGTCGTGATCGCGATCCACGAGAATACGGGACTCACGACGTGGGCCCGCGGCGTGGCCGACCAGCTCGCGGCGGATGGATTCATCGGCATCGCGCCAGACCTGATCACCATGAAGCGGAGCGGCAACCTGCGCACGGACTGGTCAACGGACTCCGGCCGTGCGGCGATCGGTGCGTTGAGCAACGATGATGCGCAGCGACTGCTCGATGGCGTCGCGAAGTACGCCATGGCCCTGCCGGGCGCGCTCCCGAGGTACGGCGTCGTCGGCTTCTGCTGGGGCGGCGCGCGATCCTTCCTGCACGCGGCGCACGCCCCCGCGCTCGGCGCAGCCGTCGTGTACTACGGAACATCACCGGCGTCGGAGCAGCTCGCCACGATCACGGCTCCCGTGCTCGGGCTCTACGGCGGAAACGACGCGCGCGTCAACGCCACCATCCCAGCGGCCGACTCCACGATGAAGCGCCTCGGGAAGACCTTCGAGCATCACCTGTTCGACGGCGCTGGCCACGGATTCCTTCGCGGCCAGGAGGGCGCGAACGGCGCGAACCTGAAGGCGTCCGTCGAGGCCTGGCCGAAAACGGTTGCCTGGTTCAATCGGCACCTGAAAAAGTAGGAACGGCGGGGCCTATCCCGCCGGGCCCGGCAGCCGCATCTTCGTCGCCCCACTCCCGGCACGGAGACTCACATGACACTCGGTGAAGGCGGCTCGAAGGGAGATGTCGTTGTCCTCGTCGGCACCCAGAAGGGCGCATTCCTTGTCTGGGCAGATCCGAAGCGACGAAAGTGGCGGATCGACGGACCGCATTTCCCTGGCGAGTCGGTGTATGCCATGGCGATCGACCAGCGCGGCGGGCGCCAGCGAGTGCTCGCCGGCACGGGCACCATGCACTGGGGAAGCGTGCTCCGCACGAGCGACGACTTCGGGCGGACCTGGACTGCCCCCGACCGCAAGAATGTCCGCTTTCCGACGGAATCCGGACTCGCGCTCGCGCAGATCTGGCAGATTGCTCCCGCGCGGGCCTCGGAGCCCGACCTCGTGTACTGCGGCGTCGAGCCGGCGGCGCTGTTCGAGTCGCGGGATGCCGGCGATACGTGGGCGCCCGTCGAGGGCCTGCTGTCGCACGAGCACCGGCCGAAATGGATGCCGGGGGGTGGAGGACTGTGCCTGCATACCATCATCGTCGATCCGAAGAACGCCGATCGGATGCTGGTCGCGATCTCCACCGGTGGCGTCTATCGCACCGACGACGGCGGCCGCAACTGGCAGCCGCGGAACGCGGGTGTGCGCGCCGAATTCCTTCCGGACAAGCATCCGGAATTCGGTCAGTGCGTGCACAAGGTCGTGCACCATCCGGCGCGGCCCGAGCGGCTGTTCCTCCAGAATCACTGGGGGCTCTACCGCAGCGATGACTGGGGCGACAAGTGGGTCGACATCGCGAACGGTGTCCCGTCCGACTTCGGGTTCGCGATGGCGATGCATCCGCACGACCAGGACACGGTCTACATCGTGCCGATCAAGGCCGACATGTTCCGCGTCGTTCCCGATGCGAAGATGCGCGTCTATCGCACCCGCGATGCGGGCGCCAGCTGGGAGCCGCTCATGAATGGTCTCCCGCAGCAGGATGCCTACGAGATGGTGCTGCGCGATGCGATGGCGACCGATGCGCTGAAGCCGGCGGGAGTCTATGTCGGGACGCGCAGCGGGAAACTGTTCGCGTCGGCCAACGACGGAGACAGCTGGATGGAGGTGGCCGATGCGCTGCCCTCGATCACGTGCGTGAAGGCAGCGGTGATCGGCGCGGGCGCCGATGCCACGCGGAGCCGATAGCACCGGAGACCAACCGATGTCCATCACGATCGAGCTCCCGGGCGCGCTCCAGGCTCACGCGAGTGGCAGCACCTCCGTCGTTCTCGACGAGCGGTGCGCCTCGGTCGGCGAGGCGCTCGCGGCGCTTGCGATCCAGTGGCCGGGCGTACTGGATCGCGTCCTGACCGAACAGGGAGCGCTTCGGCCCCACGTCAACGTATTCGTCGGTGATCAGAACAGCCGCTTCATCGGCGGACTCGACGCTCCGGTCCCCGACGGAAGCACGTTGCTCATCCTGCCCGCGGTGAGCGGCGGCTAGGCGACGCGCCTATCGCTTCGCGAACGCCTCGCCGATCTGGTGCGCCGAGCGTAACGCGAGCGCGACGAAGGTCAGCGTTCCGTTCGCGCAGCCTCCGCTCACGCAGGTCGGGGCGCCCACGATGAACAGATTCTCGTGGTCGTGGGCCCGACCCCAACTGTCGGTGACGCTCGTCGCCGGATCGCTTCCCATCCGACAGCCGCCGGCGGGGTGATCCTGGAATGGGTCGGAGCGTGCCGAGATGACTTCCCCATTTCCGGCCTTTGCCATGCGCGTGAACAGGGCGCGGATGCCATCCTCGGTCGGCTGGCGCAGCGCGATGGATTCCGCGCTGTCGCGGAAGGCGAGCTTCGGGTTCGGGTCGCCCCACGGCGTCCTCGACGACGCATCCAGCGTCAGCGAGCTCTCGCGATCGGGAATGACGTCGTAGTACGCGCGCACGCGCGCCGTGCCGGTGGCCGTACGCCGGCGCCAGTCCTGCATGATCTCGTCGCCGAGCATGATCGCTCCGGCCTCGGTGCGCAGTCGTGGCCCCCGGCCCGACGCAGATTCCCAGATCCGCAGGTCATGCCGGACGTACTTCGGGAGCGGCCCGGGCCGCATGAACTGCTTCGAGACGAGGCTGTGCTGCTCGTTCATGCCGGGGAAGAGCCGCAGCGGAAGGCGCACGTAGCCGTTCACGTTGCGGTGTCCCGTCATGTACTTGCCGACGGTGCCCGAGCGATTGGCAAGTCCATTGGGATAGCGCGGCTCCCCCGACAGCAGCAGCAGGTGCGGGCTCCACGCATAACCGCCGGCGACGACGAAGCTTCGCGCCCGAAACTCCATGGTCTCGCCAGGCCGATCCCGATGCACCGCGACGGCGTGGCTCACCCTCGTACCGCGCGGCTCGACGACAAGGCGGCGAACCACGGTGCGTGTCTCGAGCTGGATGCGATTGGCGTTTCGCAGCGCGTTCCAGGTGAAGTCCGGTGAGTATTTCGCCCCGATCGGGCAGATCGGTGTGCACGTATCGTTGCGGCAACACGTGGGGCGTCCGCCGTACGGCACGGAGTTCTTCGATGACGGCTGGCTCGTGAACGCGATCCCCGTAGTCTCTCCCCACGCCTTGAGCAACTGCAGGTTGTGCGATAGCGGCAGCGGCGGCATCGGGTATGGCTTCCCCCGCGGATCGAACGCCGGCGGACCCTGCTCGCCAGCGACGCCCATGCGCTCCTCGGCCTCCTGATAGAAGGGGTCGAGCTCCTCGTAGGTGATCGGCCAGTCGTGACCGACGCCGTAGAGCGACCTGACGCGAAAATCCTCCGGGGAAAAACGCGGCGTCACGCCGCCCCAGTGCATCGCCAGCCCGCCGACCTGCATGGACCGCGACTGGATCCCGTCCGCGCTCATGGCATCGATGTGATCGGAGCCCCATGGCGACTCGCCGTAGTCGAGGAAGCGCTGGCGCCTGGCGAATCGCTCGGCGAGAGGCACCGTCTCGTCGCCCGCCTCGACCACGACGATCGTCGCATTGTGCGCACCCGCAACCTTCTCGGCGACCATCGCCGCGGTGATGCCCGAGCCGATGATGCAGATGTCGCTCTCGATGACTCGCCTCATGACCGGCCTCCTCCGCGTCGAAGGGGAACGGGAGGTTCGGTCACCGCCGCGAGCGGGCGACAGGCATTCCTGGCAATCGCCGCCTCGTAGCACAGGTCGGTCGCTGCCGGCGATGCATAGAAGGACGCGAGCAGCGCGAGCGCGACGTGCCCGGCGCCTGCGATGTCGCCCGGCAGCGCGGTCGCACCGTCTTCCGCCAGTTGCGCCCGGGCAATGGCGCGCCGCTGCTCGCCGGTGATCGACACGAAGCCGCCGCGATGGGCGCGTCGGGCATCGCTGTCGAGCGTCCGGAGCTGTAGGGCCCACCGTGTGGACGGATCTGCGGCCGTCGTTCGGATGCGATCCGAGCCGTAGCCGTGATTCAACTCGGCGCCCGCGCGATAGCCCGCGACCCACTTCTCGAACGCGCCGGCAGCCCGCTCCACACCGTCCACACCGAGCTCCGACGGGAGGATCGTCGTCGCGAGTGCGCGTAACAGGGCTGGGTCGATCCGCTCGTAACCTCGCAATGACTGCCCGAAGGGCAGACGGAAGCCGGCACTGACGGGCACCACGGCGGCGAGCCAGCCGAGAAAGGTGCGGCGCGAGGAGCTCGCCCCGGCTGGTTGCGGAGCGAGCTCCGACGCGAGGGGTGATTCGCCTGACTGGTGCGGCGGCTGTGTGCTCGGCATGGCTGTCTCGAGGATCGTTGCGGGAGCGCGAACATACCAGCCCGCGCCGATGGAAACCACGGGTGGTGCCGCGCCTTGCCCGGTCGCTGTACTGACCTCGGCCGACCTCCGACGCTACTTTCGAAGCCATGACCTCCTCCAGACGATCGTTTCTGCGGACTGCTGGCGGGACCCTGCTCACGATCGCGTGCGGTCCGTCCGTCGTCACTGCGTCGCGCCGACGCGCGGACCTCATCGTGCGCGGCGGAACGCTGTTCGACGGGACTGGCGCTGCGGGCGCGGAGCTCGACATCTCCATCACCAGCGGCCGCATTGTCGCCATCGGGCGTCGCCTCACGGACACCGGAGCCATTGAGATCGACGCTCGCGGGCTCGCGGTGGCGCCCGGCTTCATCGACATCCACTCGCACGCCGACGGATCGCTCTTCCAGGATCCGCGCGCCGAATCGGTGATTCGTCAGGGGATCACGACGATCGTCGTCGGCCAGGACGGCTCGTCACGCGCCGATGGCAGTGCCGGCGCGGAGTCGTTCGAGGCGCTCTTCCGTCGCATCGACAACCTGCCGGGCGCGGTGAACGTCGCGTCGTCCATTGGGTTGGGCACCGTGCGAGGGCAGGTGATCGGCAACGTCGACCGGCCGGCGACGGCGGATGAGCTTCGCGCGATGACCGCGCTCGTCACTCGCGCGCTCGAGCAGGGTGCGTGTGGCGCATCGTCGGGGCTCGAGTACACGCCGGGGGGTTTCGCGACACTCGACGAGTTGATCGCGCTGTGCCGCCCCCTGGCCGCGCGTCGCCTTCCGTACTCGACGCACATGCGCAACGAGGATGACCGGCTGCTCACTTCGATCGATGAGTCGATCGCCGTCGCGCGGGGTGCCGGCTGCCCGCTCCAGATCTCGCACCTCAAGACACAGGGCCCGCGCAACTGGGCCAGGCTGGACGATGTGTTCGCGCGTATCGAGACCGCCGCGAGGCAGGGACTCGACATCGCATTCGATCGCTATCCCTACATCGCGTACCAGACCGGACTCACCAATCTCTTCCCGATCTGGAGCCGCGAAGGCGGGACGCCGGCGTTCTTCGGACGCATTGACGATTCGGCGACGGGCGCACGCATCCGCACCGAGACACTCGCCAAGGTGGACCTCATCGGTGGCTGGGACAACGTCATGATCGCCAGCGTCTCCGCGGCCGACGACAAGGCAGCAGAGGGCGCGCGTGTCGGTGCGTTCGCGGCGGGGAAGAATGCCGATCCCTATGACTTCACCGTCGGGCTGCTGCGGCGAAACCGGGGGAACGTCGGGATGGTGGGGTTTGCGATGAGCGAGGAGAATCTCGACCGCATTCTCGCGCACCCGCGCGGGATGGTGTGCAGCGACGGAGGCGGCTACGCGCTCACCGGTCCCGCGCGCACCGGCCATCCACACCCGCGCGGCCTCGGGTCGTTTCCGCGCATCCTCTCGCGCTATGTGCGCGAGCGTCACGCGCTGACACTTCCGCAGGCGATCAACAAGATGACCGCGTTGCCGGCATCACGGCTTCGGTTGATGGATCGTGGGCGGCTCGCTCCCGGCCTCGCGGGCGATCTCGTCGTCTTCGATCCCGCGACGGTCACCGACCGGGCGACGTTTGCCGAACCCTTTCAGTATCCGACCGGCATCAAGGCGGTCGTCGTGAACGGGACGGTTGCGCTCCTCGACGGCGAGCGCGGGGCCACGCTCACCGGCCGGAGCGTGCGCCCGACCGCGTAGCCGCCTCGACCCGCTACGCGGGCGGCGGCGGGCGCCGCTTCGCGGCTCGACGCGGCGCTTCCGGTGGGGGCGCGGATTTTGTCTCGGCCGGCGTGGCTGACGTGGCTGGCGCCGCCTTGCGCGTCGGCGCGGGCTCGGGATTGCGGGCGGGCGCGGTCGCGCGTGCCGGTGTTCGCACCGCGCCGTCGTCGGCGGGACGCGTGTAGCCGCGACCGTTCACCACCCGGCCATTTGCTGGCTGCGTGACCGGATCGGGTGCGGGCACGGGTTGGACCGGCCGCCGTTCGGGAAGGTGGGGGACCCTCGTCGGACCACGGGTTGGCGCTGGCGTGTACGGCGATGGCAGATACGGCTGATTGCGACGCGGTGCTGCCTCGTCGGGGCGGCGTCGATCGTATGGTCGATACGGGTCGTAGGGGCGGTACGGATCGTAGCCGTACCCGGACCCGTACCGACCGTATGGGTCGCCGGCGTACGGCCAGTAGGGATGGAAGCCGTACGGGGCGAAGACGTATCCGTCGAGGACGGTCCCCCCGAAATGCCCACAGCCGTCGTAATGCCGGTGCTCGAATGACTCCCTGGATTGGCTCTCGTCATCGGCGCCGATCCACATCGTCGAGCTCTCGACCACCCGCCCGCTCGAGGGTAGCGCAGCCACTGCCACCGACATCGGCCGCGGCTGGTCGATGCGGACGAAGGTGTAACCGCGTGTCGCGAGTCGTTGGCCGAAGCGCTCCGGCATGGCGAGCGCGATGACGAGATCGATGACGGCATCGGGAACACGTGCATCGGCGAGCCGGGTCAGGGCGCGCGCATCGATCGTGAGCCGCGGCATACGCTGGAGCAGCCAGGCCTCCACCACGCTCGCAGCCACGTCTCGCGACGCCTCGACGACATCAGGAATCGTCGGTGAGGACGCCGCGGCGAGGCGCGATGCCTGACGCGCGAGCTCGCGGTCGCGGAATGCCGCAGCGACCTCGCGACCGAGCGCGGTCGTATCCGTGGCGCTGCGATACCGAACGATGCGCGTCGAACGCTGGTCCCCGACGGCGATCACCTGGACATCGACCCAGTCGGTCGGTGATACAACGGCGATGATGCCGCTCGACGTCCTCGTGATGCCGCCGGCGCACGTCAGCTCGGAGCGCAGGTACACGCGCTCGGCATCCGCCGACCAGCGGGCACTTTCCCAACCGGTGCACCCCTCGCGACTCACGGGCCGTCGCTCCCCCGTCACGTCGATCCGGATCCGATTAACGATCCGTCCATCGGCGACGCTGACGACTTCGACTCCCGCGGTCCCGCTGGCAGCCATCACGCACACGCGCTGGACACCAGCGACAGCGGGCGCTGCGTCGTCCGTCGCGCCGCTCGGCGCCCAGCAGCCGAGCCATGGGAGCCAGCGTGGGTCAGTATCCGGCACGGCCGCCATCGCGGGCGACGCGGCCAGCACGGCCACGGCGAGGGCAACGACCATCGTGCGGCGGCGCGATTGATGGGTCGTACGTGTCATGGCGTCCATATCCGAGCGTACCGTCCAGCGGCCGCGAGGTTCCCGTTGCGCGACCCCATATTGTACACATGTACTCGACGTGCCTCTTCTGCAATGGGTCGCTGGGCGAGAACACGGCCATCGAGATTTTCCCCGTGGGTCAGCGACTCGCGTTCGATCCCGCGAAGGGTCGCCTGTGGGTCATCTGCCGGCGGTGCGAGCGGTGGAACCTCTCGCCGCTCGAGGAACGGTGGGAGGCGCTCGAGGAATGCGAGCGTCGCTTTCGCGACACACGCCTTCGGACGTCGACGGCGAACATCGGCCTCGCGCGCCTGAAGGAGGGGCTCGAGCTCGTGCGAATCGGCGTGCCCCAGCGCCCGGAGTTTGCGGCGTGGCGATACGGCGACCAGTTCGGGCGCCGGCGACGCAACCGGATCATCCGCATCAGCGCCGCGGGTACGGCGATCGGAGGGGTCGTGGTCGGGCTGGTGACGGCGGGCATCGCCACGGGCGCGAGCTTCGGCGGCGCCTGGTGGATCATGTCGCGCGCGTTCCAGGCAACCTACCGGCGTGTGGTCAACGGCGATCCGAAGGCCGTCGTCGCGCAGGTGCCCATTCCGGAGGGAGGGCGCCTCGCCATCCAGCGGCGCGATCTCGAAAAGATCGGCATGGTTCCCGCCAAGGGCGCCAATCCCTGGAAGCTCACGATGCCGGTGCGCCACGGCCTGGATAGCTGGATGCTGGACAAGACCCTTAGCGGCGAAGACGCGATTCGCGCCGCCGGGGCGGTGCTGCCGGCGCTCAACTGGGGAGGCGCCAACGCGAAGGAAGTGGGACACGCCACCGAGGTCGTCGAGCGCGCCAGCGGCTCGGTCCGCGAGATCTTCGATCTCGCCGCCGCCCGGGAGGACAGCGCGAGCCTCCTGACGATGGAGACACCCCTGCGGCTTGCGCTGGAGATGGCCTCGCACGAGGAGTCTGAACGCCGGGCACTCGAGGGCGAGCTCGTGCTCCTCGAGGCGGCGTGGAAGGAGGCCGAGGAGATCGCGGCGATCGCGGACGACCTGTTCCTGCCTCCGGAGATCGAGGAACGGATCAGGAAGGAACGCCCGCAGTGACGCGAGTCGGATCGATGGCTCCGGCAGGCACCGCGTCCGCGAACGCTCCCTCGCTGCATGACGCCCCCACGTTCGACGGCGCAGCCGCGTCGCGGATCGCGCGCGACGTGTACGGAATCGACGCGCATGCGCACGCACTCCCGAGCGAGCGCGATCAGAACTTCCGGCTCGAGCCCTCGACGGGACAGTACATCGTCCTCAAGATCGCGAATGCCGGCGAGGCCGCCGCGATGCTCGATGCACAGCAGCGGGCGATGGCGCACCTCGCGGATCGCGGAGTCGAGTGCTGTGCGCGCCTCATCCCCACGCGTTCGGGGACGACGATGGAGCGCGCCGACGGCCCGGATGGCCGTCGGCATTTCGTGTGGGCAGTCACGCACCTGCCCGGACGGCCGCTCTCCGAGATGGGTCGGCGCTCACCGGAGCTGCTCGAGCACTTCGGCCGCACGATCGGCATGCTCCGTCGTGGGCTCAGCGACTTCGATCATCCGGCCATTCACCGTGACTTCCACTGGGATCTCGCCCGCGGACGCTCCATCATCGCGGAGCATCGGTCGCTGATCGACGATCCGGGGCTCGGCGCAACCATCGATCGCCTGATGGAGCGTTTCGATCGGGAGACGGCCCCGCGCCTCGTAGCGCTGCGCCGATCCGCGGTCCACAACGATCTCAACGATCACAACGTCCTCGTCGGAGGCGGAGACGATCTCTGGTCTCGCGGGCAGCAGGTCAGCGGTATCATCGACCTCGGCGACATGGTGCACAGCTACGCGATCGGGGATCTCGCCATCGCGATGGCGTATGCGATGCTCGATGGGTGCGATCCACTCGCGACAGCGGCAGCGATCGTGCGCGGGCACCACCGGGAGCATCCGCTCGAGGAGCACGAGCTCACTGCGCTTCCTGGCCTGATCGCGCTGCGTCTCTGCACCAGCGCGTGCATCGCCGCGCACCAACGCAGGCAGAACCCCGACAATACCTATCTCGATGTGAGCCAGGCGGCGATCCGCGAGGTGCTACCTGCCCTTGCCGCGATTCCGTTCCGCCTTGCGGAGGCGGTGTGTCGCGAGGCGTGCGGGTACGAACCATGTGCATCGAGCCCGCGGGTGCGTGCGTGGCTGCAGCGCAATCAGCGGGAGTTCGCGTCACTGCTCGATGTCGATCTCCGGGCGGAACCCGGCGTCGTGCTCGACCTCGGCATCGGCAGCGCGCTGATCAGTGGCGACGAGCACGAGAATGCGGAGCCCCGGCTCACGCGCCGCATTTTCGACGCGATCCACGATTCGGGAGCTCGGGTCGGCGTTGGACGGTACGACGAGCCGCGCCTGCTCTACACCTCGTCCTTCTTCGCCACCGCAGGGGGACCACTCGAGGCGCGGCGGACGATTCACATCGGCCTCGACCTGTTCGCCGAGGCGGGAACGCCGGTGTATGCGCCCTTCGCCGGAACGGTGCACGCATTCGCCGACAACGACGCACCGCTCGACTACGGACCGCTGATCATCCTGCGTCACACAACCGATGACGGTACCGAATTCTTCACGCTGTACGGCCATCTCAGCCGCGAGTCGCTCGTCGGGCTGACCGTCGGGAAACGCATCGCGGGCGGCGAACAGATCGCGACCATGGGCACGCCCGACGTCAACGTCGGATGGACGCCGCACGTTCACGTCCAGCTCATCGTCGATCTCCTGGGGCTCGACACCGCGTATCCCGGCGTGGCACGTGCGAGCCAGCGGGCAGTGTGGCGCAGCCTGTCGCCCGACCCGAACCTCATCATCGGCATTCCGGCGGAACGCTTCCCGCCCGCACCGCCCGCGAAGCCGGCTGCCCTCGAGGCACGACAGCAGCGCCTCGGCCCCAACCTCAGCATCGCGTATCGTGAGCCACTCCGCATTGCGCGCGGCTGGATGCAATACCTCTTCGACGATGAGGGACGCCGCTACCTCGACGCGTACAACAACGTTCCGCACGTCGGTCATTGTCATCCGGCAGTCGTGCGCGCGGGGCAGGACCAGATGACGGTGCTGAGCACCAACACGCGATACCTCGGCGACGTGGTCAACGAGTATGCTCGGCGTCTGGCGTCCACGCTGCCGCCGTCGCTCGAGGTCTGCTACCTGCTCAACTCGGCGAGCGAGGCGAACGAGCTCGCGCTACGGCTCGCGCGCACACACACCGGGCGGGGCGACATGGTGGTGCTCGACGCTGCGTATCACGGCAACACGACGACGTTGATCGACCTCAGCCCCTACAAGCACGCAGGTCCGGGGGGCACGGGCACCCCGGACTGGGTGCACGTGGCGCCGCTGCCGGATGACTACCGCGGCGCCTACAAGCGCGACGATGTCGACGCGGGCAGGAAGTACGCGGGCGATGTCGGTGCACTCATCGCGCGCGCGGAAAGCGCTGGCCGCCGGATCGCCGGCTTCATCGCCGAGAGCTGCCCGAGCGTCGGCGGCCAGATCATGCTCCCGGCGGGCTACCTCGAAGCCGTCTATCGATACGTCCGCAGTCGCGGTGGCGTCTGCATTGCCGATGAGGTCCAGACCGGTCTCGGGCGAATCGGAACCCATCTCTGGGCATTCGAGGCACAGGGCGTGGTCCCCGACATCGTCGTGATGGGCAAACCGCTCGGCAACGGCCATCCCCTTGCCGCACTGGTGACCACCCGCGAGATCGCCGCATCGTTCGACAACGGGATGGAGTTCTTCAGTACCTTCGGTGGAAACACCGTGTCCTGCGCGATCGGTCTCGCGGTACTCGATGTCGTCCGCGACGAAGCGCTGCAAGCCCACGCGCTCTCTGTCGGCGAACGACTCCTCGCCGGCCTGTGGCCGCTCGTTGCAAGCCACCCCCTGGTCGGCGACGTGCGCGGATCCGGACTCTTCATTGGGGTCGAGCTCGTCCGCGATCGCACGACGCTCGCCCCCGCGGCCGAGGAAGCTGCGTACGTCGTCAACCGAATGCGGGAGCGCGGCATCCTGCTCGGCACCGACGGGCCGCATCACAACGTCGTGAAGATCCGGCCTCCGATGCCGTTCAACAGTGCCGATGCAGATCTGCTCGTTCGGATGTTCGCGGAGAGTGTGGTCGAGGTTGAGCTCCTGCAACAGTTTTCCCCAGGAAGAGCATGAAGGGTCCATGAAGGTGCATGAAGGAAGCAACTGAATGGTTGGCTTCTCGGCGTAGGGCTTTGCGCGCCGATCCTTCAGCTTCTCCTCCCCCGTCGCAATGGCATACGCACCTCCGAAATCCCGAACTCGAGACTCCAAGGAATGCAGTTGCCGTTCTTCATGACTCTTCATGCAACCCTTCATGCTCTTCATGAGGAAGCTTTTCCCGGATCCCGACCTGCGATGGTGCCTTCGGGAACCCCCTGACAAAACCCGGGCTTAGTCCGGATGCCGCACGCGGGCCTCGGTGCGAGCGATCAACCCGGAGCGAGGAGAACACTGGTGGCGCGAGCGCGGACGACGAGGGTCCTGGTCACGGGAGCCGGTGGATTCATCGGCCACCACCTGGTGCGCTATCTCAGGGCGGAGGGATACCACGTCCGGGGTGCTGACCTGAAGCTTCCGGAGTTCGGGGCGAGCGAGGCCGATGAGTTCGTGCTCGGCGACCTGCGGCTTCCGGAGCAGTGTCGAGCCGCGGCGCACGGTGTCGACGAGGTGTACCATCTCGCGGCCAACATGGGTGGGATGGGGTTCATCGAGTACAACAAGGCGACGATCGCACACGACAACGTGCTGATCGATGCGGCGATGCTCGAGGCGTCACGCCTCGAGGGTGCACGCCGGTTTTTCTTCGCGTCCTCGGCCTGCGTCTACCCTCCGTCGCGGCTCGGGTCGCCCGATGCCCAGGCCCTGCGCGAAGAGGATGCCTATCCCGCCGATCCCGTCGATGGCTACGGATGGGAGAAGCTGTACGCCGAGCGGATGTGCCGGCACTACTTCGAGGATTTCGGGCTCGAGACTCGTGTCGCGCGCTTTCACAGCATGTACGGACCGCTCGGCACCTACGACGGTGGGCGTGAGAAGGCACCCGCGGCGATCTGTCGCAAGGTCGCGCTGGCGGAGGACGGAGGGTCGATATCGATCTGGGGTGATGGCCGGCAGACGCGCACGTACTGCCACGTCGATGATTGCGTCGAGGGCGTGCACCGGCTCATGCGCTCCGGGCACCGCGAGCCGATCAACCTGGGAAGCGATGAGCTCATTTCGATCGGCGACCTGACGTGGATGATCGCAGGGATTGCCGGCAAGCAACTCGAGATTCGTCACGACCAGTCGGGCCCGCAGGGCGTCCGGGGACGAGGCAGTGACAATACCCGGCTCCGCGCCGTGCTCGACTGGAGTCCGCGCGTGTCGCTGGTCGATGGCATGAGAGATACCTACGGGTGGATCGCGGGAGAGCTCGCAAAGCGCCCGGCACATCGCGCGACTGCCGACGCGGTGATGGCCTGATCACGGTGATCGGCACACTGCTCCTCTCCCTCCTGATCGCCGCGCAGTCGGTCGCTCTCGCGGTGCTCGTCGTTCGCCTCTCGCGCGGGCGGACACGTCCTCCAGCCGTCGAACCCCTGCTGCATGCGCTGCGCGACACGTCGGTGTCGATCGTGGTCCCCGCGCGCAACGAGGGAGCGCGCATCGGCGCCTGTCTCGACGGACTCGGCGAGCAGGGTCCGGCGATGCTGGAAGCAATCGTCGTGGATGGAGGCTCGACGGACGGCACCGCCGAACTGGTGGATGCTGCGTCAGCGCGGGATCCGCGGATCCGGCGGATGCTCGAGCCGCCGAAGCCGCCGGGCGCCGTGGGACGTCCGTGGGCGATCGCCGCCGGGAGCCGGCATGCGAGGGGAGAATGGGTGCTCGTCGTCGATGCGGACACGAAGCCGAATGCCGGCATGACGGCCGGAGCGGTCGCAGCCGCTCGACAGCATGGCTACGACGTGGTCTCGTTCGCGCCGCGCATCGTGGCGCCCACCGCGGGCGCGCGCTGGCTCCAACCGGCGTTTCTGGCGACGCTCGTCTATCGGTTCGGGCCCGTCGGCGTGCATGTGGCCGATGCCGATCGCACCATGGCCAACGGGCAGTGCCTGCTCATGCGCCGCGAGGTTCTCGAGTCAGCGGGCGGCTATGCCGCCGCGGCGAATTCCTACTGCGACGACATCCGCATCGTGCGGCATCTCGCGCGCGGTGGCGCACGGGTCGGGTTTCTCGACGGTCGCCGCCTGTTCGACGTGACGATGTATGCAACCGGGGCGGAGACCTGGCGTGCGTGGCCGCGGTCGTTGAACATGCGCGATGCGACCACCGCGCTATGGAGCGTGCTCGACGCCATCCTGTTGACGCTGACGCTTGCCCTGCCCATCCCCATCGTGCTCGGCGGGCTCCTGCTTGACGCCGCACGCGAGAGCCTCACGCTCGCTGCTGGGACAGGTGGGGCGGCCGCACTGATCGGCATCAACGCCGTGCTGCTTCTCATGCGGGTGCTGCTCCTCGTGGCGATGCGGCCTTCGTTCGCCGTCGCGGGGATCGCCTACTGGCTCTCGCCACTCGCGGATCCCGCAGCTGCGCTCCGCGTCATCACGACGATGATCCAGCGTCCACGGGAGTGGCGCGGTCGCATGCGGGCGGAAATCGCCCGCTGAGAACGTCCTGATCGCCAAGGCGTGGCGCGGATCCGTCGGTCTCAGCCCGGTCCGCTCAACGCCGTGATCCGACGACGTGCCTGAATGACCTCGATGACATTGTCGTCTACCGCTTTCCACTGGTCGAGAAAGCGGCCATACCACCGCAACGCGGCGGTCGTGTCGGACTTTGCCTCTGCGAGCTGTCCAAGCCGGAAGGGGGCCATCAGTCCTCCCGCCTGGGCCTCCCACCCCAGGGTACGGTCTGCCAGTAGCTCCGTGTACCGGGCCGCTGCCGCATCGAAGTCGCCACGGTCGGCCAGCGCCTCGGCGAGGCTCTCGAGCACGAAGCCATCTGAGCCCTTCCGCAGGTAGGCGATCTCGAGGATGCTGGCTGCCTCCTCGGCGCGACCCTCGGATCGAGCGATCTCGGCGTCCAGCAGTTCGCGTGCGATGAGGTCCCCGAGATTGCCGTCCGTCATGCGAGCAGCAAGCGAATCGCGCAACTCCTTCCCACGCCGCAGGTCACTCTCCCGGATGAAGAGGCGCCCGCCGTAGGCAAGGAGCCAGGGTTCCAGGTACGTCCGCTGGAAGAGCCGATACGCACTGTCGAGCTGGGCGCGCATGGCGTCGCGCCGCCCGAGATGCTGCAGCGCTACCGCGAGAAAGAGGCGGTTTCGATACTCGCTGATCGGCGAGTTGTGGATCCGCGTCTGGACGATGGCCTCGCGGAGCAGCTTCGCCGAGCTATCGAAGCGCCCGCTGGCCATCGCGAACAAACCCAGCGAGCGCAACGCGCGGGAACGCTCGTCGGGCTTGCTTGTCAGGAGGAGCGCATAGACGCGTCCGGCCTCATCGGGCTCGCCGGCGAGCTGTAGCAGAGTGCCGAACTCGTGACCGAGATTCCCACTCTTCACGATGCCCGGCGTGATGGCGATTGCCGACCGGAACATGGCGACCGCCCCACGAAAACTGCCGAGATGACCGAGGCACATCGCGCTGTTCACTCGCGCCGAGACATGAAGTGAGTCGAGCGCGAGGGAGTTGGTGAATGCGGGAAGCGCTTCATCGCAGCGGTCCGCCTGGAAGAGCGAGGTGCCGAGATTGTACCAGGCCACCGCGTCGCGTGGATACTTCGTCAGGTAGGTCTTGAGGAGAGCGACTTCCTTGTCCTTCAGGCCGCGCCATCCGGCAATGCGCGCGCCGAGCAGGAGCTGCTCGCGCTCGGTGACTCGGGGAAGCCGCGCCTCTGCCTTGGCGAAATGCGCCTCTCCGTCGGGTCGCAGGTTCCGGAAGTGGAACGATGCCCCGATGGCGACGTGCGCCTGCACGAACTGCGAGTCGTGCTGCAGCGCCTGGGCGTACAGCTCGTGCGCACGAGCATATCGACCCTGATTCCATTCATTGCTTCCATCTGCGAAGCGCTTGAGTGCCTCGAGCGAGGATGTCGTGGCCGATGGCAGCGGCGTGCTTGCGTTCACCACGAAGGACGGCTCGTTCAATGCACGGCGAACCCGACCGACGAGCTTGTCTAGCGCGCTGAGCACGTTCGCGCGCCCTCGCGCGCGTTGCGCCTCGGTGCGCAGCGGCCTGCCCGTGGGCGGATCGAGGAGCCGCGCGGCCAACTGGTACGTGCTGTCGACACGAGTGATCTCGGTCGCCAGGACCACGCGGCTTCCGATGCGCTGTGCCACTTCCCGCGCCGTCGTCTCGTCCAGAACCGACGTATCCCGCCGCTCCATCTGCTGAAGGATCTCCCGGACGCGCGATCGCGGGACCACATTCACGTGCTTCGACTGCTGAATGGCGGTCATCAGCGCCGAGGTCAGGGATCGGTTGAACACCGAATCCCCCGTCTGGTTGTCGACGTCCGCGATGACGATCCAGTCGCGTTCCGTGAAGGTGATTCCCGAGGGCCACCCTTCGACCACGGTGAATGTCACTACCAGCAGCAGCGCGATCGCCCCGCCCACGAGCGCGCGCCGAGCCGTCGCACCGAGCGTGGTGAAGCGTCGCGGTCCGGTCTGGCGACCTGCGGTGATCTCGTCGGCGGCAGATCGCAGCGCGGTGGCCATTGCCGCCGCCGACTCGTATCGGTCGCTGGGATCCTTCGCCATCGCCGTGCGGACGACGGCTTCGACGGACGCCGGTATCCCCTTCCTCGATTCCGAGACTGGCGCAGGGGTATGGAGCATCTGGTTCACGATCAGGCCGCGCGCGCTTCCACCGGTGAAGGGCGGATGTCCGCAGAGCATCTCGTACAGCACGCATCCGAGTGAGTAGAGATCGCTGCGCGCATCGATCGATCGATCGCCTCCCGCCTGCTCCGGGCTCATGTACGCGGGCGTGCCGATGACGAGACCCGTGAACGTCAGCGTGTCCCCCTCCCCCTCGGCGAGGGCCCTGGCGATGCCGAAGTCGGCGACGAGCGCGAAGGGTTCCGCACCCGCCGTGCGTTCGGTCAGGAGGATGTTCTCGGGCTTGATGTCGCGATGGACTACTCCTCGCTCGTGGGCGAATGCGAGCGCATCAGCCAC
The DNA here is from genome assembly GCA_031412375.1 of Gemmatimonadaceae bacterium. GTDB lineage: Bacteria > Gemmatimonadota > Gemmatimonadetes > Gemmatimonadales > Gemmatimonadaceae > JANPKQ01. Next base: position 41,112 of record JANOCW010000110.1, read on the forward strand.
CTGCAACGCAATCGCCACGGCATCAGCGACCGGGAGCGGGCCACCGCGGCGCAACCGGTCGCGTACCGACTCGCCATCGACGAAGGGCATGACGTAGAACACCGCCTCGCCCGCCAGCCCCGAGTCGTGAAGTGGGAGAATGTGAGGGTGCTGGAGCTGGGCGGCGAACCGGATCTCCCGCAGGAATCGCTCGGCGCTGACCGACGTCTGCAGCTCCGGGCGCAGCACCTTGACTGCGACCTGACGGTCGTGTCGGCGGTCGTGGGCGAGATAGACGATCGCCATTCCGCCGCTGCCGATCTCGCGAATGATCTCGAAGTGGTCCGACAGTCCCGCTCGCAGCTGCTCCAGGATGTCAGTCATCATCCCTCCGGCGAGGTGCGCCAGGGCCGTCAAGTCCGGCGAGGCTTCAACCGGGCGGCGCGTGGTCGCGGGCACGAATGTGCGTCGGACTGGGCGAAGGCACAATGCGGGATGCGGAACTCGGCGCCCGATCCGGGGATTCGTCCCTGACGACCTCCAACTTCCCCTTGTGTGTAGAATTGATCATGACGACACCAACGACTGAAATCGCAACCTTTGGCGGCGGCTGTTTCTGGTGCCTCGACGCCGTCTATCGTGAGCTCCGCGGCGTGACGCGCGTCGAGTCCGGGTATGCGGGCGGGAAGCGCCCTTCGCCGAGCTACGAGTCCGTCTGCACGGGGACCACCGGCCATGCCGAGGTCGTGCAGATCACCTTCGATCCGTCGGTGATCTCCTATAGAGACCTCCTCTCCGTGTTGTTCACGATCCATGATCCGACGACCCTCAACCGCCAGGGTGCCGATGTCGGGACGCAGTACCGCTCGGTGATCTACCATCACACGCCCGAGCAGTTGGCCGAGGCGACGTCGGTGATCGCCGAGCTCGAGGCGGAGAAGCTGTGGGATGCGCCCTTCGTCACCGAGGTGGCGGCCGCGCCGACGTTCTACCCCGCCGAGACCTACCATCAGGATTATTTCAGGCGCAATGGATCCCAGGGGTACTGTCAGATCGTCATCGCGCCCAAGGTCGCCAAGGCGCGAAAGAAGTTCATGGCGCAGCTGGCGGGATGATTTTGTCCCGGGCCATGGACCCCGGGTAGCCGGTCCGGAGGGAGGTCACTCCCTGTTGCGGGCGTCGTTCGCGGGCTGCACCTTCCCCGAACGACACTCTTCGCGTTTCTGCACGGTAGGCACCCACTGCCGTCCGATGCCCGAACCTCCAGGAGGCTCTCATGCGCCCGATCCCGCTGGTACTTTCGGCACTTGCCCTGGCAATGATCATCACGGTCGTCTGGCGGCTTGGCGGCGGCCCGCTCGGGCCGAGGAGCTACGGATTCATGGTCGTCACGGCCGCCGTGGCCATCGCGGCCCTGCTCAGTTGGCGGCGCAGCCCCGCGACGACGACCACCACGACGACGGCCGGACGGGTCTGACGCGCCACCCGCGGCCATGAGCGAGCACGCGGATGAGCCGGTGACCGTTCGCACGTACCGGGTCGAGCACGAAGCCGATCTCGCGTGCGCGGTGCTCGCGGCGCACGGGATCGAAGCAGTGGTGATGCGGGACAATGCCGGCGGCATGCTTCCAATGCTGCAGCATCTGTTCGAGATCCGGCTCGTCGTTCGCTGGTCGGATGCGGTCGACGCGCAGGAGATTCTCGGAAGTTCATAGCCGGGTTCTGGTCTGTTCGCTTTTCCAATCCCTGGCGAATGCAGGGATTAGAACGTCGTCGTCGCCGCCGCCGGACGCATGACGAGGTTCTCGATGAAGAACTCCATCATCCGCTGCGGATTGATGCCGCTGTGCCCGGCATCCGGCCCGACTTGCAGGTCGAAGCTCTTTCCCGCCCGCTGCAACGCCTGGACGAATTGCATCATGTTCGAGGGATGCACGTTGTTGTCCGCCGTTCCGTAGTAGAGCATCAACCGCCCCTTCAGGTTCGCGGCGTAGGTCATCGCCGATCCGGCATCGTAGCCCGCCTTGTTGCCCTGCGGCGTCCACATGTATCGCTCGGTGTAGATCGTGTCGTAGTGGCGCCAGTCGGTAACCGGTGACGACGCCGAGGCGGCGCTGATGAGGTTGGGGAAGCGGAGCAGCATCAGCGCCGCGGTGTAGCCGCCGTACGACGTGCCGTACATGCCGACGCGCGCCGCGTCGACGTACGAACGGCCAGAGAGCGCCTTGATCCCCTCGGCCATGTCGTCCATCTCGGTTTGGCCCAGCTTCTCATAGAGCGCGTCGAGCGCGCGCTTGCCCATCCCCGGCGTCGCACGCGAGCTCAGGTTCACCACGAGGAATCCGTACTCCGTCGTCGGGCTCGGAATCGAGAACGTCTCGCGCGCCGTGTTGCTGGCGGATGCCGGCCCGCCGTACACGGGAATGAGCACCGGATACTTCCTCGACGGGTCGAAGGTCGACGGGAAGCTGATCATGCCGTACAGCGTCGTCCGCCCGTCTGCGGCCAGGTAGGTGAACATCTCGGTCTTCTTCAGGCCGAGCTGCTCGAACTTCGTCAGGTCGCTCTTCGCCAGCTCGGAGATCACGCGGCCGTTCGCGTCGAGCAGCCGCGTCACCGGCGCCTTGTCGTGGGCCTGCGCGACATCGATGAAGTGCCGGCCATCGGGCGAAACTGTCACGGCGTGCATCAGGGCGGGATCGGTGAGCCGGCGGTCGTTCTTCCCATCGAGGCCGACGCGGTGGAGCTGCGTCTTCATGTAGTTGTCGCCCGAGCGCGCCATGTAGTACAGCACGCCCGCGGCTTCGTCGACACGGATGATGTTCGCGACCTCGAACGGATGGCTGGTGAGCGTCGCCAGCAGCTTCCCGGTGAGGTCGTACAGGTAGAGGTTGCGGAAGCCGCTGCGCTCCGACCCCCAGATGAAGCGTCGGTTGTCCTTGAGGTAGACCATCGTCGGGTTGTTCTCGACCCACCCCGTCGGCCACTCCTCGCGCACGACCACCCTGCACTTTCCGCTGTCCGGCCGGCAGGCGGTGAACTCCATGATGTTCTGCCGGCGGTTCGTGCGATTGAAGGTCAGCTCACCGCCATCCGGCGTCCACCGGACGTTGTAGACGTAGTGGCCGACGACCGAGTCCGCGAAGGGCTTGCCGTCGCGCACGTCGAGCTTCACCGACTGCTTCGAGGCGACGTCATGCACGAAGACGTCGACGACCGGGTTCGGAAGCCCCGACTTCGGATACGCCTCGACATCGACGGTGCTGTACAGCTTCGTCTGGTCGAGCTGGAGGTTATAGTCGGGCACGGGCTTTTCATCGAAGCGGTAGTAGCCGACTTTCCTGCTCGTCGGGGACCACCAGATCGCGGTCTGCTGGTCGAGCTCCTCGCCGTAGACCCAGCTCGCCGTCCCGTACTTCACGCGCTCCTTCTCGCTGCCGTCGGTGGTGATCCGGGTCTCGGCGCCGCCGCGCTCCTTCAGCCAGAGATTGCGATCGCGGTAAAGGGCCTCGAAGGCGCTGTCCGGCGACAGGGCGCGATCGAACTGGCGGCCGCGCTCAGGCCCTCCGCCACCACGGCCGCCGCGACCGCCATCCGTCGCCTGGGGCAGGGCCGGCAGCTCCGCCGCCTTCCGCGTGGCCACGTCGTACCGATAGCGTTTGCCATCCAGCGTGTACTCGAGGGCCTTGCCATTCTCGACCCAGGTGGCGCGCAGGTCTCCCGAGCGCACGGCCGTCGCCGTCTGGGTGCTCATCTTCTGGAACTGATCGTAGCCCGGCATCGTGCGCAGGCGATCCTGTGCACCAGATCGCGCCGGGAGCATGCCGAGGACGGCGACGAGCGACAGCGCCAGTCGTGCTGCACGACTGGCCGTGATCCGCGTGCTCATGATTCCGATCTCCTTCTGGTTTTGTCGAACGACGGAAGGACGGCGGCATCCGTGAGGGCGCCGTCTCTCGATACACCGAGCAGATGGGTCGAGGTTCGGGGGTGCGGTCGGATGTTATCCCGGGCCCCGAAACGTGTAAAGCGATGCGCGGCGTCGCCGTCCGGAGTTTCTGCACTGCAGCAGCGGCAGCGGCGAGCTTCCTGCTCTGACGAGTCCGGGCGGCCGGGGCTGCCGCGACTTTACCTGCCAACGATCAGGGGGATACGATGCCGCAGGCACAGGGGACGGTGGTACACAACGAGAAGGCCAACCAGTTCGAGCTTCAGCTGGCCGGCGGGCTCGCCGTATTGCAGTACCGGCGCACCCCGGATGGCATGGACCTGATCCATACGAAGGTTCCGGTGAAGGACGAAGGCGCGGGACACGGGACGTCGCTGGTCAGCGCGGCGATCGAGCATGCCAGACGCTCGAAGCAGCGCATCATCCCCACCTGTCCCTTCGTGAAGGCGTATTTCGAGAAGCACCCCGAAGACCGGGAGCTGGCGCTCACTCGCTGATCGAGCGGAGCCGGACCGTGCGCGAGCATTCCGTCAGTCGTCGAGCGCCGTCACCGAGACGTCGGCCTGGCCGTCCTGATAGCTCACGCTCACGCGCCACGGATTGCAGCAGACCTCGCAATCCTCCACGTACTGTTGCGAGGCCCCGCCGCCGGGATCGAGGGTGATCTCGACCTGCTCGCCACAGTAGGGGCACTGAACGGTCGCCTCGATGTCCGCGGATCCGTCGCCGAGGGGGAACTCGTCGTCGAGGTCGAACTCATCATCGGGAAGCTGCATCATCGGCGGTGATAAGGGTTGCGCTGCATACCGCGTTCAGGCAGCGCAGTTCCCCCCGGTGCTCGCGCCGGGCCTATGCCCCGGGCTACTCCGCGGGAATCAGCCGCCCGAGAACGCTCGTCCCGGCCGGGGCGGAACAGAGCCATCCGGGAGGGGTTGCCGCATCGACGCGGGCGTACCCGATGCGCGGCAGGATCTGCGCAGCGAGCAGGGCAAGCCCCCAGAGGACCATTGCGACCGCCACGATGTGGGTGCGTATCATCCGCCCGTGCCACGACCACACCACGAGCCACAGCCCGCTGAACACGACCATGGACTCGGCGCCGGCAAAGACGAACAGTCCGATGCCGCATCCACGGAAGTAGGGCCAGAAGTTGATGGCCGTCGCGAGCGCGACGACGAGTATCGCCCGTCCCCACGCGCCGACTTTCAGGGCACTCTCCCGAAGGCGCTCCTGCTCCCGCCATTCGCTGGTGCGCTGCCTGGTGAGCTCGGCGCGAGTGGGCTCGGGGGGGAGCCCATCGTACTCACGCTCGATTCTTTTCAGCTCGGTTGCCCAGTCAATCTCGCTCATGAGCCCCTCGATGGGATGCGGTAATCCCGGCATCTTTCAGACTGATTTCCAGGCGGCGGGCAACGCTGTTCGGAGGTTGTTCCCTCCGATCAGCCCGCCGGGATGGCAGCGCGGGCTGCCACGACCCGCCGCCGCTGCGTCTTCTCCTCCGAGGTCCAAACGTTTTCATGCGTAGTCAATGCATCGGCACGACGATCCTGACTCTGGCGGCAGGTGGTGCGCTCGCGTGCGCCCCGTCGAAGCGGGGGCAGGAACCGGCTGTCTCGTCGTCGGAATCGGCCTCGGTCCCGACGGTAGCGGCCGCGGCGCGCTACTTCGACCTCGTGCGACGCGAATACTCGGGGGTGCGCGCGCGCGAGACCGTCGGCTTCGTAGAGCGCTATTTCCGGATCCCGGGCAATACCGGCTTCAACGCGAGCATCGACAGCGTCGTCGGCGTGCTGCGGTCGGCGGGGTACGTCGAGGGCTCGCCCGCATCGCCACGTGATCGCCTCGTATTTCGGATCGAGACGTACCCAATGGCGGGCCCGACGTGGGAGCCGGAAGACGCTGCGCTCTCGATCGTCGGCCAGGCGGTGCCTGTGCTGCGTTTCGCGACGAACCGGAACATGATCGCGATCAACTCGTGGTCGACGCCGCCCGAGGGAGTGGAGGCGGAGCTCGTATACGTGGGACGCGGATCCGCTGCCGCGCTCGATTCGGCGAAGGTGAAGGGAAAGATCGTCTTCGGCGAGTCGAGTATCGCCGCGCTGTACCGGGACGCGGTCATCCGTCGTGGTGCGCTCGGCGTGCTCGCGTATGGCATGCCGGCGTACACCCGGCCGGAGGTGAACCGCACGTCGATCCAGTTCAGCAGCATCCCATCGGACAGCATCAACCGGGGCTGGGGAATCCAGCTGTCGTACGCTGCACGCGAGGCGCTGCTCGCCGTGACGCGCGCGGGGACGGCGCGTGTGCGTGCGATGACACGCACGCGAGTGTACCCGAGCGAGGAACGCACATTGATCGCCGAGGTCCGCGGCAGTCGCCGGCCGGAGGAGCGATTTGTCTTCAGCGCGCATGTGCAGGAGCCAGGGGCCAACGACAACGCGAGCGGCGTTGGCGCCGCGGCGGAAATGGCGCGTGCGGCAGGGCAGCTCGTCCAGCGCGGCGCGATCGATCCGTGGCGCACGATCACCTTCCTCTGGGGCAACGAGATCGTCGCCACGCGACGCTACCTCGTGCAGGATTCGATGCGCGCGCGTGGCGTTCGCTGGGGAGTCAGCCTCGACATGGTCGGGGAGGACACCCGGCGCACCGGCGGGACCTTCCTCATCGAGAAGATGCCCGACCCATCGGCGATCTGGACGCGCGGCGACGACAAACACAGCGAGTGGGGCGGATCACCACTCGAGATCAAGGACATGACGCCGCACTGGTTCAACGATTTCATCCTTCTGCGCTGCCTCGACCAGGCGGCAGTGAGCGATTGGATCGTCCGCACCAATCCGTTCGAAGGCGGGAGCGACCACACGCCCTTTCTCACCGCGAAGAAGCCGGGCCTGCTCCTCTGGCACTTCACCGACGTGTTCTATCACACGGACAACGACCGCCTCGAGAACGTCAGCGCGGCCACGTTGCAGAACGTCGGCACCGCTGCGCTCGTATCGGCGCTGACGCTCGCATCCGCCGACAGCATGACGGCGCGCGCGATCGTGGGCGAGACGGAGCGTGCAGCACTCGTGCGTCTCGACGCGGAAACGCGCCTGAGTGCCGACACGCTCGGACGCGGGGGGTCCCTCACCCACGAAGCGCTCATTCTGCGCACCTGGACGGACTGGTATCGCGACGCGATTCGCGCTGCCTCGGACATCGAGGTGGGAGGCTCCTCGCCGGGAACCGTTCAGGCGATGGAGGCCGCGGCGGAGCGAGTCGAGCGGGCGGGCCGCGAGCGCGTCCTGCGCATCGGGGGCCGATAGGGGAGTCACTGTGTCGCGCGTGCTACCGCGACATCAGGACCACGTCGTAGTAGCTCCCGATCCGCCCTTCGGTGAATGCCTTTACCGACTCGGAGATCGACGCGCGCAGCGTGACCGACCGTGCCCCCGGCGGGCCCAGGGTGGTGCGCATGCCGCCCATGTTGAACACGGCCCGGACGAACGTGCTCGACGAATCGACCGGAAGCGTTGCGACGTTGGTGAAGAACGCGCGCCACGCGTCGCCCTGGAACAGGTACTGCTCGACGTTCGAGAGGTAGAACGCCGTGACCGTCGCGCGGTTGTCCGTGAGGTATCGCCCGACGGCACGGAGCGCCCGCGGCCCGCTGAAGTCGCCGACCACCGGGATGAGCAGATTCTTCCTCTGGAGGTTGGCGAGAATGCGGAAGTTCGCCTCGCTGCCGAGATAACCGCGGGCCAGGCCGACGCTATCGGTTGCGAGCATCAGGTCCTCGTACGTCGGCATCCGACGGCCGTAGTTGTTGCCGCTCGCCATGCGTGGATAGTTGTACGTCAGGTCCGGGCCTGCATCGTAGAAGGCGCCGAGCACGAACTCGATCGCCGCCAGGTCATCGGTCGAGAGCGTGAACTTCTTCTGCTCGACGAGGTGAGTCGTGATGCTCGCGATGTTCCTGCGGAACAGCGCAGTGTCCGGGGTTGCGGTGCGAAAGCCACGGAAGAGCGCCTCGGCGGTTGACGCACTGTCGAGGCCAGCGGGGCGCGCACGCGAAAAGAGCCGCGACAGGAAATCCGCCCTGTCCCTCGACTGCTCGATGATCGACTTGTACAACAGGTGCTGGAGCATGTTCTGCCGTCGAATATCGACGATGAAGGCGATCTTCGGCTGCAGCGCGACGATGTAGGTGAAGTTCTGGTCTGGTCCAACGCCGAGGTACACGCCATGTGGTGCCGTGGCCTTCATGAGCTCGGGGATGACTTCCTGCAGCGTCAATTCGTTGCCGACGAGGTTGTCGGATCGGAAGTAGCCGCCGGGCTCCGAAAACTCGGTGATCATCCGCCAGAAATCGGCATCGCTGATCTGAGCCGGCAGGGACGGGGCGCGAGCACTCGACGGAGCGACGGCGCCCGGCGGGACGGTCTGGCCGTGCAGCGGCAATGCAGACGTGAAGCCCAGACTCGCGAGGAGCCACTGGCGCACGAGGCGCGTGCTGCGCGTGCGAATGCGAGCAGGAAACATGGCGTACACTCCGGCGAGGCGAATGACGTCCTTCGACTACGATGCCGAGCCGCATTTGGCGCGATGAGCAGTGATCGACGAGCCATCGACGCTCCGGCCGGGTCAGCTGTCTCGAAAAGGTAACAGCAAAATACGCCCGTACGGTGTGACACCCGGCACAGGGTATTCCGTTCGAGACTGGTAGATATGGTGCCATGCGAGTTTTCGTAACCGGAGCGGCCAGCCCGCTCGGTCGAGCGCTTGTCTCGGCGCTCGTACGGCGTAACAACGCCGTCGTTGGCCTCGTTCGCAGGGTTGCGGGCGTGGCGCAGATGAGGAACCTCGGTGCGGAGCCGATCGTGGGTGATGTCCGGCGCCCCGAGCAGATCGTGAAAGCGCTTGCGGGATGTGAGATCGTCTTCCATCTCGCGAGCTTCTTTGATTTCTGGGCGAAGAAACCGGAGGATTTCGACTCCGTGAACGTTGGGGGAACGAAGAGCATCATGGCCGCGGCATCCGCGGCCAAGGTTCGCCGCGTGGTTCACTGCGGCTCGGCGATCACGATCGGCGCGCCCGATGGAGAGGTGGGCGACGAGTTCACGAAGCACCGTGGCCATACCGACACCGCGTTCGAGCGCTCGCAGCTCGAGGGCGAGCGGCTCGCGCTTCGCATGTCGCGGAACGGGGTCGAGGTCGTCATCGTCAACACCGGCCTCATCGTCGCGCCCGCCGACCCCGGGTGGACCGGCCGTCTCATTGCCCAGTGCGTGCAGGGAAAGTCCGCCATCTCCACCCATGCGCCATTGAGCTGGGTGTGGGTCGAGGACGCCGTCGAGGGCCTCATGCGCGCGGCCATCCAGGGGCACAACGGCGATCGCTTCATCCTCTCCGGCGACATCATGTCGTCGCATGACTTCCTGTCCCGGGTCGCTGCCCGCGCGCGGAAGAAGTCACCCCGTGCCCTTCCCAGGCAGCTCGCCATGAGCGAGGCAGCTCTCGCTACGGCGCTTGCCGCCCCCTTTGGCCAGCGTCCCCGTCTGGCGATGGATGAGGCGCGTTTCCTGACCAACGGGTTCAGCGTGGATGGCACGCACGCGTCGTCGGAGCTCGGGCTGGATTACACGCCGGCATCGCGATACATCACCGCCGTCGTCGGTACGTACCAGAATGCGCTGAACAGATTCGACAAATAGCGCGGGGCGTTTCGCAGTGCCACGACGGGGAGGCAATCATTCGCCTCCCCGTCGTGCATCCGGCACGGTGCGGCGATGGACCGTCGGCGCTCCCGGTCGTGTCGCTCGGATGCGGTAGCGTTCTACCGACGCGTGCCGCGGCCCTGCGTACGCAGCCAGGCGCCCAGCATGTCTGCCATGATTGCCGAGGCGGTCGTATCGGCTTCGAGCGCGGCCATCTTGAGCGCCTTGATCGACTCGGGTTGGAGGTAGATCACGAGCGGCTCTCGACCATCGCGCGTCGACCGCCGCTTGCGCGGAGCTTCGTCGGATCCGCCAGCAGCCTTCGTGGCTCGCGAGTCGGGATCATCCGTTGCCCGTCGACCACGGGAGCGGCCCGCCCCCGTTCGGACCGCGGCTCGGCGGTCGGCCGATCGCCGATGCTCCGTGGCCGCTGATCGCTCGGTGGGCCGGCCGGTTCGTGGTGCCATGCATCGCCTCCAATGTTTCTGGTGCAAGGTGGCCGTCAGTCCGATCGGGAGACGCACACGCCGCGGGCATTGTGGCGGTGGTGGACCTCCCAATCAGCATGCTGACCTGCTAGCACGCTAACGCAATAGTACGAGAGTTGCAACAATATTGCGTGAGGACCAGCAGGGGGATTGGAGCCATGGGCCATCGCACATTTACCGATTCGAAAGGCGTTCTGTGGAACGCGTGGGAAGTCGTACCGCAATGGGCGGATCGTCGCACGGGCAAGGCCCGCCGTTCGCGCTCGATAGACGAGGACCTCGACCCACCAGTTCTCGAGCAGCGCCGGTCCCCGGATCGCCGGCAGGGGCGCCCCGACCTGTTTCCGCGGATCCGTCTCAGCGGCGGGCTCGATGGTGGCTGGCTCGCCTTCGAAAGTGCGCGGGAGCGTCGCCGGCTGGCACCGATCCCCGCCGCATGGGAGAACGTTCCGGATTCGGAGCTGGAACGGTTGTGCCGCACTGCAGCGTCCGCCGCTCCGCCACGACGCCTGATCGAGTGACGGCAGGCCACGGCCCAAGCCATGCGTTTGATACAGTCCAGACCGGCACCGGAGGTACTGATGGAACGTGACGAAGGCAGAACCGAGCGGCAGGGGGATGCGCCGAGTGATACCGAGGGACTCGTGGGCGATACTGCGGCGAGCGACCCACTGACCACAAAGAAACGCGTTCAGCCCAGCGAGGCGGATGAGCGGGACAATCAGGACCGCGGCTCGAATCCTCCGCACACGAAGAGCGGCAACGTTTCGTCGCCGGCGTTCGGCTCCGGAATATCCGGCGGCGCGCTGGCCGATCCGGGCCCTCCGCGCGACTAGGCTCCTGCTCGGCAATGCCCGAGATCCCGGACATTGTGATTTACCTCGAGCGGCTGGATGCGCTGATCGCGCGCCAGCCGCTCGAGCACATCCACATCCTGAATCCCTTCGTCCTCCGTTCCGTCACGCCTGCGCCGCGCGAGCTGCACGGCCGCATGGTCAGCGGTTCGCGGCGAGTCGGCAAGCGGGTGGTCATCGAGCTCGAGGGGCTCGCGTTCATCGTCATCCACCTGATGATCGCGGGACGGCTCAAGTGGCGTCAGCCCGGCGGGAAGCTGCCGCGCGGACACACGCTCGCCGCGCTCGACTTCCCGAACGGCCGGTTGCTGCTCACCGAAGCCGGATCGTCCCGGCGAGCGTCGATGCACCTCGTCAGTGGTGAGGACGCTCTCAGGGCGTTCGACCGTGGGGGGCTCGAGCCGCTCGACGCGTCGCTCGACGAGTTCGCCGGCCGGCTCCGGATGGAGAATCACACGCTGAAGCGTTCCCTCACCGACCCACGACTGTTCAGCGGGATCGGCAATGCGTACTCGGATGAGATCCTCCATGCAGCGCGGCTCTCGCCGGTCGCACATTCACGCAAGCTGACCGACGAGGAGATCGCGCGGCTGCATGTGGCGACGCGGAGCACGCTCCTCGCCTGGATCGAGCGCACCCGCCACGAAACGGGCGATGGCTTTCCCGAAAAAGTGACGGCGTTCCGCGAGGGAATGGCGGTGCATGGCCGCTTCGGACACCCCTGTCCCGACTGCGGCGCTCCCGTGCAGAGAATCCGCTATGCGGCGAACGAAACCAACTACTGTGCGCGGTGCCAGACGGGCGGGCGGCTGCTCGCCGATCGAGCTCTCTCCCGACTCCTCGGGAAGGACTGGCCGCGATCGATCGACGACGTGGAGTGAACGTCGTCGGAGCGCACTATCACCCGCCGCTACGCAGAGCGTGCGTCGACACCGCGGAGGGGCACGGGCGGGACGGCGGCGATACAGCACGCATCGACCGCCGCGAACAGGCCCGCAAGCCTGGAGCCGGGAACTCAGGCTGAGTGGATTCGCGACGGAAGATGGACCACCACCAGGGACCCATCGGCCAGGAACGCGGACTCGGGCGTGGTCTGCAACAGCTCGCCGAACACAGGTCCATACGTCGCGCCGACATCGCCTTCGATCCGCGGCAGCGTGACATGTCGGACACGCCAGCGGGGGTGCACGACGTGATACTCGACGGTATCGCCGTCGCGCTGGCGCGTGTAGCCCCAGTAATGCTCGGTGATGAAGTCCTCGTGTGAGCCAACCACTGGCAGGGCTGGCGCTCCAACGGGGCGGGCCTCGATCAGGCTCCACCCACCCTTACTCCGCCACGCGTACTGCACGCGGTCGGGATCTTGGACCGACGCGCCCGGCTCGATGCGGTGGGTCATCGGGACCGCGAGGTAGGGCTCGTTGTACGCAAGGCGCGCCGTGAACGCGATGGCACGACGCGGGACGAGCTCACGGATGAAGCAGACGCCGCGGCGAACTTCCGTCTGCAGCGTGCGCCGCACGTAGAACCGGAGATTGACCTCCTCGAAGTCACGATGGAACGGGACTGGAACTCCGAGGACTCGCGTGCGGAGAAAGAGAAATCCGACCAGGCTCACGTAGTGCGCCCCTCGCCATGTGTCGAGCGTCGTTCCGGCAGGGACGAATGGCGCGAGCAGATCCGGGCGCACGCGCCAGTTGAACATGACGAGGTGGCGCCATTCCGCGGACAGGAATGGCATCATGTGCGAGGCGGCACCGATCGGGGCGGCGTCAGAAAAAATCGTCCAGCATCGTGTAGAAGGCGAGCCGCGGCTCGTCCAGCGCATCGAGCCCATACGCCTCGGCGAATCGCGCTGTCCAGCCAGGGCCCAGGTTGCGCGCAAGGCTCCGCATCACGAGAGCGAGATCCTGGTATCGATCAGCCAGTCCCGCACGCGCACAATCGACGTAGCCCGAGAACACGGGCCCCGCATCCGGTGGATCGACGCTGAGGATCACGTTCGGGAGACAGTAGTCTCCATGGGTCACCACCAGGTCCTCCGCGGGCAGTGACGCCGAGAGCACATGCAGCCCGGCCAGGCGATCAGCCGACGCATCGCCCTCGACCACGCCGTGCAACAGGCGCCGCTCGGCGAGCGCCAGTCGGGACGCACGATCGTGATTGAAGGGACAACGCGCGCTCGGTGTCGCATGGAGCTGCCGAAGGCCGGCGGCGAGCGCATCGACCACCGCTGGCAGAAGGGCGGGCTCCCCGGAGTGCGCAGCGTCGCGCCCCGCGATCGCGCTGAGCAGCAGATGCTCTGCCCCATCGCCGATCTCATAGGCGATGACCTCGGGAACAGGGAGCCCGCACGCGCCAAGCCACGTGAGTCGCGCCGCTTCGCTGGCGAGGTCTTCGCCCAGCTGGCTCCGGTCGAGAGCGACCCGTTTGAGAAAACGGGTCGAGCCCTCGGGCGATGTCAACCGCGTGACCCGCGCGCCCGATTCACCGTGGATGACGGGAGCGGCCAGCCACCCTGTGGTAAGGGAGCGGATCGTGGGCAGGGACGGGGTGGCTCGTGTCAGCGCCCGCTATCGAGTCCGCTCGGGTGAGGGCCCCGCTCCGCTTCGCCGTAGATTCGCGCCTCGTACAGCGTCCCATCTCGTCCGCTGACGCGCGCCGAGTGCGTATGAATGAGCTCCGCCATGATCGCTCCCTGCTGCAAGAGTCGCGCGCCCACTCACCTGCGCGTCGAGTCGGGAGTCACCCCCCTCCGGGAACGACGCGATATCGGCGTGTCCCGCTAAATTCCGTCGCGCGAGCACACCGGCGTTTCCAGCCCTGCAAACTTCCGATCATCATGAAGCTCTGGCTCGACGCCGATGCGGCGCCACGTGAAGTCAAGGAAGTATGCTTCCGTGCTTCCGAGCGACTCGAGCTCGAAACGGTGCTCGTCGCCAACCAGCGCCTCCAACTGCCCGTTGGGTATCCACACCTCTCAGCGATTCGCGTCGATGGCGGGCCCGACGTCGCGGACCGGTACATCGCGGAGCACGCGGCCGAAGGCGATGTCGCGGTGACAGCCGATATCCCGCTCGCCGCGCTCCTCGTCCCGAAGGGTGTGGTCGTGATCGATCCCCGCGGGGAGGTGTACACGGCCGAGAGCATCGGCGAGCGTCTGTCCGTGAGAAACTTCATGGACGGTCTGCGCGGCGCCGGCGTCGAGACCGGTGGCAATGCGGCATACGGACCCCGCGAGAAGCAGGCCTTCGCGAACGCGCTGGACCGCGCACTGACGCGCGCGATGCGACGGCGCTGACTCGTCCGCGGGCAGCGCGCCACCCGACTTGCGTCCACCGCTACCGACCTTCCCCCGGGGACTCGGGAGGATGATTTCCGACGGCATGCCGCAGCCATCGCAGCGCCTCGGCTTCCTCGCGGAACACGGACGTCGCGACGCCTGCCTGCTCGACGAACACGCTGCCGAGCCGCATCAGCCCGTAGGCATAATCCGCATCCGCGAGCAGTGCCAAGCGGTCGCCGAACCGGCGACCGTGCCCCGCGAGAAAGCGCGCCATCTCCCGAACCTGTTCCGTCGGGCGGTCCACGAGGACCTCCGATGCGCGCACGTCGAAGAGCAGCCCTCGCAGCGATTGCGCGGGGGCGTCGTCCAAACCCGCAAGCAGTGCCGCGCGGATGTCCGCAGGTTCGTAGAAACCCTGCATGCGCAGGACGAGAACGTCGTCGGTGATCTCGACCTGAACGGGCATGGTCGTTCCTGAACCTCAGTCAAACCCGAGGATCACCGCGGAATCGAATCGGGGATCGCGCGCGTCAGCCCGTCTCCACTCCGAAAGAGGCCCGGCAGTGATACCGGCACCCGTCCCGTGATGGGCGCCTGGCCGAGCAGGGCCCGCACCGCGGATCGCTCGAGATCATCGCTCACCCCATAGGTCGCGATGTAAGCGTCGACGTTCGGGAACTGCGCGAGCAGGTACGGATTGCCGAATGCGATGACGACTACGGGGCGGCGCAGCGCGAGCGAATCGATCCACGCCGCGATGCGCGGCGGGACGGCGAACCGGCCCTCGCCCTCGACGCGCCGTACATACGCCGCGACCACCACGATGCTGCTGCTGTCGGCTGCGCGGCCGAGGGAGTCGAGCAGGTCGCCGGTCGCGGCGGGCGTGAGCCGCGCCAGGGCGGTCGTCGGTGGTGGAGCGCCTGCAGCGCGATCCCGCTGCGCGGCGAGGCGCCCGCTTCGCATGCCGGCGCCGAACGCGCGCCCCGCGCGCAGCTCGGTTTCCGGGGCGTATTGCACGACGAGCACGCGGCCCGGGACGCGGAGCGGGATCGTTCCATCCGCATCACGCAGGAGCGTGATGGCGCGCGCCGCGATGTCGGCAGCGCGTGTGCGGTGATCGGGATGGCCGACGATGTCCCGCAATGCCGTCAGCGAGACCGTGCGTCCGGCCGCGAGTCCGGCCCGCGCCTTCATCGCGAGAATCCTCGCCGCGAGAAAGTCGATCCGTGCGCGCGGAATCTCTCCGCTCTCCACCGCGTCCACGACGGCATCGATCGCCTGGGTCGGGTCGGTCGGCTTGAGCAGGATGTACGCGCCTGCCTTCACGGCGAGCACGGTGCTCTGCGCCGTCGTGTAGCCCTTGCCGATGCCTTCCATCGTCATGGCATCGGTGATCGTCACCCCGCCAAAGCGGAGGGAGTCGCGCAGCAGCGCCGTGAGGATTTGCGGCGACAGCGTTGCGGGCACGCCGCTGGTATCCACCGCGGGAAGCGCAATGTGCGCGGTCATCACCAGCTCGGCGCCGGCGGCGATCGCTGCGCGGAAGGGAACGAGCTCGACGCTGTCGAGGCGCGCCGGCGTCGCCGTGACGACAGGGAGCCCCGCGTGCGAATCGACGTCGGTGTCGCCGTGTCCCGGGAAATGCTTTGCCGTCGCGAGCATCCCGCCGTCCATGGTCCCTCGCACGAACCGGACGGCGAGCGTGCTGACGCGCGCCGCGTCCTCGCCGAAGGATCGCGTATTGATGACCGGGTTCGCGGGATTGTTGTTCACATCCACGACCGGCGCGAAGTTGATGTGGATGCCCGCGGCACGCCCCTCGAGCGCAATGATGCGAGCGGCATCGTAGGCGTCCTCCTCCTTCCCGGTGGCGGCGATCGCCATCGCCGGGGGGAGCACCGTCGCACCGCCGGCCTCGAGCAGGTAGTGGGTGAACAGCCCGCCCTCGAGACGACCGAGGCCGGGCTCGAGGTCGGCGCCGACGATGAGCGGGACACGCGCCCGCCGCTGGAGGTCGTTGAGCTTCGCCGCGACTTCGATTGGCGTGCCGAGCGACATCGCCACGCCGCCCACGCCGTCCTGCTCGACCCACCGAACGAGCTGGGCGTACGTCGGGTCGCTGGTGTTGGTGTAGTCCCCCAGCGCCCACACCATCACCATCTGTGCGACGCGCTCGCGCAGCGAGAGCGTCGCGAGCGTGCTGTCCACCCACCGCCGCTCCGCACCGCTCTGCTCGCCACCCCGCGAACGCTGGCTCGGTGCGCTACCGGCGTCGTCGGCCGGGGCGGGGGAGTGACGGCCCGTTCCGCATGCACTCGCGAACAGGATGACGAGTGCCAGGGCGGGCACGGTGCGCTCGCGCAGCCAGGGAAGCGGAGTGGAGGTCATTTGCGCAATATTACGACGCTTTCCACGCCTGCACAGGTCCACGGTTTCCGGTCCTCCGATGCCCCGCTGTCGCTTTCACACTCTTGTCACGGCCGTACTGGCTGCAGCGGCCGTTGGCTGTGCCTCCCGACCGCCGTCTGCCGACGCAGTGCGGGGCACAGCGATCCTGGGGCCTGTGCGCATCCTCGTGTACAACATTCACGCAGGCAGGGATGCGGCCGGTGTCGACAATCTCGCGGGTGTCGCCGCACTCGTTCGCGATCTGCGCGCCGATCTCGTATTGCTGCAGGAAGTCGATCAGGGAACCCGCAGGTCGGGCCACGTCGACCAACCCGCCGCCCTGGCCGCAGCGACGGGCTTTCACGTCGCCTTCGGCAGCGCGCTCGACTACGACGGTGGCAAGTATGGCGTCGCGACCCTCTCGCGTTGGCCGATCACCTTCGACACGCTGTTCCACCTCCCGGTGGACCCCCCGCAGGTGCGCGCCGGCGGCTCGCATGAACCGCGCGGTGCGCTGCGTGCTGACATCGCGACGCCGTGGGGCAGGGTCGCGATCTTCAACACCCACATCGATGCCTCGGCCGCGGACACGTGGCGACGGCAGGAGGCGCGTATCATCGCCGCGCTCGTGGCCACGGCGCGGAGTCGGGACTCGCGCGTCCTGCTGGGCGGCGACCTGAACTCCACCCCGGAGAGCGCGGTGCAGCAGGAGCTCCGCGGCTCCGGCCTTCGCGACGCGTTCGCTGAGTGCGGACGCGGGGCGGGACTGACCTACCCCGCCGATTCGGCGGTCAAGCGCATCGACTACCTCTATCTTGCGGACCGTTTTCGGTGCACTGTCGCAGAGGTTCCGATCACTCGCGTCTCCGATCACCTCCCCCTCCTCGTCGAGGTCATCATCCCCTGACCACAAGGTGCACGTGATGCGATACCATCCCAGTGTGTCACTCGCTGCAGGCGTGCTCGCCGCCTGCGCGACCGCTCCCCAAGGCTCGCCAGATGGCAGCGGCGAGACCGCCGGCCTGCCGGTGCAGGCGAAGCTCGTCGCCGTCCCCATCGGCTTCACCGGACCGGAAGCGGTTCGGTACGACCCGGAGCAGGACGTCTACTTCGTCAGCAACTTCGGTAGCGGAAACTCGGGTGACGCCGACAACAACGGCTTCATCAGCCGGATGCTTCCGGACGGGACCGTGCAGCAGCTCGCCTTCATTGCCGGCGGCGCTGGCGGCGTGACGCTGCATGCGCCGCGCGGCATGACAATCGTCGGCGACACGCTGTGGGTTGCCGATGCGGACGCGGTTCGCGGCTTCCATCGGCGAACGGGCGCGCCGCTGGCGACCGCACTGTTCGGCGAGTTCGATGTCGGCTTCCTCAACGACGTCGCACCGGGTCCGGACGGGGTCTACGTGACGGATACGGGAAAGGACCGGATCTACCGGATCGCGAATGGTGTCGTCACGATCGCGCTCGCCGACACCGCCCTTGGGCGCCCGAACGGCATCACGTGGGATCGGGGCTCGGGCCGATTCATCGTCGTTCCGTACGGGGGCGCGACGGTCATCCGCGCCTGGCGGCCGGGGAGCAGGATGGTCACCGCGATCGCGAGAGGCGCGGGAGCGATGTTCGATGGCGTCGAAGTCCTCGCGGACGGGCGCATCCTCGTCGCCAGTCAAGCCGACTCGAGCCTGCACCTCTTCACTCAGGGGCGGGGACGCGCGATCATCCGCACGGCCGGCCGGCCGGCGGACATTGGGGTGGATACCAAGCGAAACCAGGTGGCCATCCCGTTCATCGCACTGAATCGCGTCGAGATCTGGCAGCTCCCTCCGGAATAAGCACGAGCGGCACGAAGGAACGAGCTTCGGGTCCGGCTCCCGGAGCCTCGAGATCGCGGTTCCACCTTCGACGACCCTACCATGAAGTGGCTACAGATCACCGTCGGCGTTCTCATCCTGCTCATCGCCATCCTGGTCGGCGTGGGATACACGCTCCCGGTTGCTCACACGGCGCGGCGCACCGTCGTGCTCCAGGCCCCGCCCGCCGAGGTGTGGGCGGCGATCACCGATGTCGCCGCGTACCCAGCATGGCGCAGCGACGTCGAGTCGGTGGAACTTCTCGCGCCGGTCGAGAGCCGGCAGTCGTGGCGCGAGAACGGCGACAACGGCGCGATTACCTATGCAATGGTGCGCGTCGATCCGCCGACTCGGCTCGTGACTCGCATCACCGACCGCGATCTTCCCTTCGGCGGAGAATGGGAGTACGAGATCGCACCCGCGGGGGCGGGAAGCCGCATGTCGATCACCGAGCGCGGCGAGGTCTACAACCCCGTCTTCCGCTTCGTATCACGGTTCGTCATGGGACACACCGCGACGCTCGATGCGTATCTGCGCGCGCTTGGCTCGAAATTCGGCGAGAGGGTCACGCCAGTTTCATGACGGATTCAGGCTGGGATCGGTCGTTCGCGGTCACGCTCCCGCCCAGCTCCAATTCGAGTGCGCGCGCGTTGCCCAGTCACCCTCCGGGGAGTCCTTGAGGAGCAGCGTCCGGTTCGTCCCCAAACGGAGCCCTTCTCATGCCATCCCGTTCCCTCCACGTCCGACTCCTCTCCACCGGCCTTCTCGCGATCGCCCTCACCGCCGTGGTCTCGCCAGCGGAGGCACAAGGCAAGAAGGGAGACAAGCGCGCGAGCACGGCACCCGGGCAGGAGAAGAAGCAGGTCACCTCGGCGCAGGCAGTCACCGCGAGCCGTGACATTCTCGTCAAGTACGGATACCAGGTGGTCCGTGTCGAGACGGTCCGCGGAGCCGAGGTCATCTATTACCGTCGCGGCAACATGGGTCGCGGCCGGGGACTCGGTCCCGTCGAGAAGATGGTCGTACGCCCATCGGGCACGGTCGTCGTCTTCGAAGCAGCGCCGGAAAAAGTGCTGATCGACATCAAGCTGCGGCTGGGGATGTGATGCTGGCGTGACGCAGCGGGCGTGGGATGCACCCGCGCCCGCTACGTCACCCCCGCGGCAGCCAGCCCCCGCGCCGGCGCTGTTGACGGAGCGGGGATTCTCCGTTCTCCCACCTGCTGCCGCCACATCGCGTAGTACAGTCCCTTTGCCTCGATCAGCGCATCGTGGCGCCCGGTCTCGGCGACCCGACCGCGCTCCAGCACGTAGATGCGGTCCGCGTGCATCACCGTGGAGAGACGGTGCGCGATGACGACGTTGATCACGTCGTTCGTCGCGGAGATCTCGCGCATGGTTCGACTGATTTCTTCCTCGGTGAGTGAGTCGAGGGCCGAAGTGGCTTCGTCGAAGACGAGAAGATGCGGCCGCCGCAGCAGTGCACGCGCGATCGAGAGCCGCTGCTTCTCTCCGCCCGAGATCTTCATTCCGCCTTCACCAATGACGGTGTCGAGTCCCTTGTCGGCGCGCTGCAACAGGGTCTCGGCGGCTGCCTTGTGCAGCACCTCGACGCATTCGGCGTCGGTCGCGCCCGGCTTCACGAACAGCAGGTTCTCGCGGATCGTGCCGGAGAAGAGCTGGGTGTCCTGGGTGACGAGCCCGATGCGCTCGCGGAAGCCGTCGAGGTCGATGTTCGTGCTCTCGACCCCGTTGTAGAGGATGCGACCTGCCTTAGGCGTGTACAGCCCGACGAGGAGCTTCACCAGCGTCGTCTTGCCCGCTCCGGACGGACCGACGAAGGCGATCG
Organism: Gemmatimonadaceae bacterium; assembly: GCA_031412375.1. Taxonomy (GTDB): domain Bacteria; phylum Gemmatimonadota; class Gemmatimonadetes; order Gemmatimonadales; family Gemmatimonadaceae; genus JANPKQ01. Next base: position 61,456 of record JANOCW010000110.1, read on the forward strand.
TCTCGCCGCGCTGCACGGTGAACCCGATGCTCGACAACGCAGGTACCGACGCGGTCTGGTGGGTGAAGCCGACGTCGTCGAACTCGAGGGTCGTCAGGTCGTGGACCTGCACCGGCGACAGCGGCTTCGGATCGATCGGCATGCTGATGATCGTCTGGAAGTTCGCGAGCGACGCCTCCGTCTCGCGGTAGATGTTGATGACGTTGCCGAGCTCCTGCAGGGGCCCGAAGATGAAGAACGAGTAGATCAGCAGGGAGAAGAACTGCCCGACGGTGATCTCCTGCCGAAAGATCAGGAAGAGCATCAGGAAGAGGATCGACGTGCGGAGGAAGTTCACCGCCGTCCCCTGGATGAAGCTCAGCGACCGGATGTAGCGCACCTTCTTCAGCTCGAGCGCGAGGATCTTCTGCGTCGTCGAGTTGAGCCGCGCGACTTCCTGCTCGGCGAGACCGAGGCTCTTCACGAGCTCGATGTTCCGCAGCGACTCGGTCGTCGCGCCGGCGAGCGCCGTCGTCTCGGCGACGATCGTCTTCTGGATGGTCTTGATCCGCTTGCTCAACACGGAGCTCAGCACGGCGAGCACCGGGATGGTCAGCAGGAACGCGGGCGCGATCGCCCAGTGGACGTACCAGGCGTACACCATCACGAAGATCACGCCGACGAGCGTCGTGAAGACGATGTTCACGAACGCCGAGATGAACCGCTCGCTGTCGGTGCGCGCTTTCTGGAGCTTGCCGAGCGTCTCGCCGCTGCGCTGGTCCTCGAAGACCTGATAGGGCAGGGAGAGGGAGTGTCGAATTCCGTCGGAGTAGAGCTGCGCGCCGAGTCGCTGCGTGACGACGTTGACGAAGTAGTCCTGGAAGTTCTTGGCGACGCGAGAGACGAACGCGACACCGACCGCCGCGGCGAGCAGGAGGGTGACGCCGCGGATGAACTCGCCGGTGGTGTACTGATCGTACTTCGTTGCGTACCGGTCGATGACGTACCGGAAGATCAGCGGGTCGAGCAGCGAAAAGATCTGGTTGATCGCCGCGAGCAGCAGGGCGAGCGCGATCAGCGGGCGGTGCCGCGTGAGGTAGCTGAGGAGCAGGCGCATGGGCGAAGTGTAGCGGACGGACGCCCTAGGGACAGTCGGCTGCGCTCCCACCGGCACGGTCGAAGAATCGACGCGCCTGGTCGGCCCGTCGCAGCCGCACGAGCGAGCAGCCCAGCGCCTGCTGAGCCACTGCGTCGGCCGGATTCGAGCGGACCGAATGGACGAGGAAGCTTCGCGCGAGATCGTAGTTCCCGACGCCATACATTAGCGTCCCCATCTCGCGCAGGGCGACCGCGTGGGTCGGCGCGATCCGTAGTGCGCTGCTCAGCTCGCGTTGCGCAGTCGGCACATCTCCGCGCGCCCTGGCGGCGATTGCCCGGTCAATGTGCGGGCTGGCCATGGCGACTGCGCGTGCCCTAGCGCCGCCGCCTGCGCGCCGGGCCTGCGCCCGCCGGGCGGCGACCGCTGCTCCAAGGAGCAGCACGATCGCGATTCCGGCCATGATGAGCCAGGGGAGCAGTCGGCGTCGGGAGCGGGCGGGGGCAGGCGACGTCGTCGAGGGAGGCTCGCTTCGTCCCACCATCGCCGCGGGGTCGCTCACACCGAGTCGAGCCGTCGATGCCGTCGATCCCGTCATGTCGAGCATCTCGGGGGTGCCGGGAGGCGCGCCCGCCATGATGTCGTGGACGATGGTCAATTCGCCCTGCCCGGGCCCGGTGATCGAGATCCGCCCGATGCCCACCCCGCGCGCGAGCTCGCGCAACGCGGACTCGGCGCGTTTGCGCACGGAATCCGAGAAGGGAATCGCCTCGACGGCGGCGAGCATGTCGTCGGTGCGCGGATACCGGTCGGCCGGCTTCTTCGCGAGTGAACGTCGGATGATGTCCGTCAGCTCGGCAGGCACGCCCTCGCGGATCGCGGTGATGTCGGGCACGGGCGTGAAGAAGTGATGCTGCATGATGCCGGGCAGTGTCGGCGACATGAACGGCACTGCACCGGTCACCATCTGGAACGCGACGATGCCGAGGGAATACTGGTCGCACTGTGGCCCGAGCGGCTGCCCCGAGCACTGCTCGGGGCTCATGAATGCCGGCGTGCCGACGACCGCGCCGCTCGCGGTGAGCGCGGCATCCTCGACCGCGCGCGCGATGCCGAAGTCGGAGACGAGGATCCGGCCGTCGGTGTCGATGAGGACGTTTGCGCCCTTGATGTCGCGATGGATGATCCCGCGCCCGTGGGCGAAGGCGAGCGCGCTCGTCACGCAACGCATCACCATCAGCGTCACCGAGATCGGCAATGCTCCCTGCGAGTTCAGGATCGCCTCGAGCGATCGGCCCTCGATGTACTTCTGCACCATGTAGTGCACGCCCCCGGCCTGGCCGACCCGGTAGACGGGGATGATGTTCGCGTGATCGAGCGACGCCGCCATTCGCGCCTCACGCTTGAACCGCTCGGCGACATTCGGTGCGAGCGCCATCTCGGGAGGCAGCACCTTGATGGCCACCGAGCGATGGAGCTCCACTTCGCGGGCAAGGAAGACCACCGCCATCCCACCGCGTCCCAGTTCCCGCTCGATCGTGTACTCGGGCGAGAGCTCGGTGCGGAGGAGCGCGAGCAGGGGATGCGGCTCCGGCGCGGCAGCAACGACTCCGGCGAGCGATGGGTCACTCACCTGCGACCCGCAGCTCAGGCAATACCGCGCGTGGCTCGCAACCTCGGTCCGGCAGGATGGGCACTGAAGGGCGGTCATGTCGCGGCGCGTCTCACTGCGTGATCTGGTGACCTGGGTGCATGGCGACCGGTGTCGCGTCCCTCCGGCTAATACCGCGGTCCGCCCGCGGTGGTCCATTGCGGTTCACGGGGGCCGAAGGTAGTGGTTACCGTCGACCCGCGAAACCGCGGGTTCCGGATTCGCCGCGCATCGTGCGCTGGCTGGTGTGATACATGGGGCTGGTGGAGAGGTGCGCAAGTGAACCGATCGGTCTGCGGAGCTGCGCCGGGAAATGTAGCGGGAGCATCGCCCGATGGGCGCTGATCGTTCGGCGCGCGCCGACGCCCAACGGCTCCGCGCGATGGATCTCGAGGCGCACCTCTCGGATCCGGCCCTTCGCCAGCAATTCGTCACGCCAATGTTCGATGTCATCGCGCCGCGGTACGACGCATTCACGCGGGTCTTTTCATTCGGAATGGACCGCGGCTGGAAGCGCCGGATGATCACCGAGGTGGATCGGGTCGCTCCGCAGCGCCTCGTCGCCGTGGACCTGGCCTGCGGCACCGGCGACCTCGCCTTCGCGATCGGGCGCCTGCGACGCGTGGCGGTAGTCGTCGGCATCGACGCCTCATCGCGGATGATCGCCGCGGCCGTCGAGCGTTGTCCCGAGGACCTGCGGCCGCGCACATCCCTGCTCGTCGGCGACATGTCGAACATCGATCTGCCGTCGAGGTCCGCGGATGTCATCACCGCGGGGTATGGGTTCCGGAACGCTCCCGACCATCGCGCCTCGCTGGCAGAGGCGGCGCGGGTGCTCAAGCCGGGCGGGTACATCGTTACGCTCGACTTCTACCGGCCGGAGAATCTCCTCTGGCGACGATTGCTTACCGGGTATCTCGCCGTCGCGGGCAGCGTCATCGGGTGGCTGTGGCACCGTGTGCCGGTGGTGTATGCGTACCTCGGTCCGTCCGTCGAGCACTTCGTCTCGTGGCAGCAGTTCTCGCGCGATCTCGAGGAGGCCGGCTTCGCGGTCGAGCGCGTCGAGCGGAAGCTGTTCGGCGGGATCGCGATTCACCGGGCGCGACGGCGGTAGCGCACCGCTGGGCGTTATGATTCCTCGCATGCCGACGACGATCCCGACCGAGATCACCGACCCGCTCAACGCGCGCATCCTCGCCGTATCGGAGGACCGCATCGCCGGATTTCTCGAGGATCCCTTCGCCGAGATCGCGCGGCTGTCGGAAGTAGAGCAGTCGGTGGTGATCGAGCGGATCCGCGCGATGGTCGCGTCGGGAACGATTCGTCGCGTACGGCAGACCCTGATGGCAACCAACCTGGCACCTGGCGCGCTGGTGGCGTGGACGGTGCCGGCCGAGCGGCTCGACGCGGCCTTCGACTACATGGTGCGCGAAGATCCCTTCTCTGGGCACGTCGTCATCCGCTCGACGGACGCAGACACGCCGGGCTCCGTCTATCGACTGTGGACGACGCTGAAAGTGCCGCAGCGCTTCTCGATGGTGAAGCACTGCGAGCTGCTGCAGCGCGACACGGGCGCCGGGACATTCAGGCTGATGCCGGCGAAGCGCCTCTTCACGCTTGGCGTGGGTCACGTGCGTCGGAAGGGCATGGAGCCGGGCAGCCGGAGCGATGAGCTGGGCGCGGTGCTCGACACGAACGTCGTCGAGCTCACCGACGCAGAGTGGAGCATCCTCGAGCCGCTGAAGCGCGAGTTCGCCGTGGACGAGATCGTCGAGCAGCCGTGGCGCGGTCGTGCGGCCGAAGCGGGAGTTTCGCACGAGGAATTCCTGCGCGTCGCACGGTCGCTGGCCGACCGCGGGGTGATCGGTCGGTTCTCCACCTTCCTGGAGCATGTGAAGCCGTCCGCCAGCGGGACGCGGGTCACGCGCTACAATGCCCTCTTTCACTGGCGCGTACCTCCAGGGCGGGAGATCGATGCCGGTCGCGAGGTTGGGCGCCACCACATCATGACTCACGCCTACTGGCGTGAGGGCGGGCCCGAGTTCGCCGGCGTCAACGTGATGGGCGTCGCTCACGGGACGGAGAAGGCCGCGGTGCTCGCGCACAAGGCCGCGATCGATGTCCACCTTGCGGAAGCGGGTATTTCCGTGAGCTACACCAACGTGTTCTGGGGCGGGCGGAGCGAGATCAAGCCGTCCGAGATCTCACCGGTGGCCTATGCGACGTGGTGCCGCGGGAAGGGCGTCGATCCAGAATCGATGCGCGCGTAATCAGGGTTCGCCGCAATGCTTTTCGCTGGGGCGCCGTTGTGCACGAGGTCCCAACCCGTGAGATTGCATCACGCGGGAGCCTCACCAGTCCCGCCATATCGCGAAGACAATCGTGGCGTTGCTGGCGGCGCTGTTACTCGATTCCGAGTCATGCGCATGTCGGACAATGCTGGCAACGGGCAGGTCGCTCCGTTCCACCTCACGGCGCTGGCAACGAGCGCGGTCGAGCAGGCCCTCGAGAGAGCGGTGCACCGCCATCTCGAATCCATGGCGAATCTCCAGCAGGCGATCGAAGCCTGCGTCCTCGAGCTCCGCGCGCAGGGTCTGCCGCCGGAGACGATGCTCGTCACCATGAAGGCGTTCATCCGCCACACGGCGGGCTTCCACCCGCCGCCGGGCACTGCCCCGTCGAGCTGGGCCGCGGACGGATACCTCGAGCAGATCGTCCGCTGGTCCATCGCCGAGTACTACCGCCCTACGGCCTGAGCAGGCCCTTCGCGGCCTTCACGACGTCGTCCGCCATGAGCCCCAGCTCCTTGTAGATCCGCTCGTACGGCGCTGATGCCCCGTACCGCTCGATCCCGAGCGCGATGCCATCCGGGGCGATCCACCGCTGCCACGACATGGGGTGCGCTGCCTCGATCGAAACCCGCTTTGCATCCGGCGGCAGCACTGAATCGCGATACACCTTCGACTGCTCGGCGAAGAGGTTGTGACTCGGCATGCTCACGGCCCGGGCACGAATGCCTTCGCGCTCGAGGCGCTCCTGTGCCTCGATGATGACGGCGACTTCCGATCCGCTCGCCATCAGGACGACCTGCGGGTAGCCACCCTTCGCGTCGACGAGCGTATACGCGCCCTTCGCGACCCCGGCTGCGGAGCCGTACTTGTCGCGATCGATGTACCCGAGCTTCTGCCGGGTCAGCACAAGTGCCACGGGACCGGTCTTCCGCGTCAGCGCGACGCGCCACGCTTCCACGGTTTCCCCAGCATCGGCCGGGCGGATGACGGTGAGGTTCGGGATGCAGCGCATCGCCGTGAGGTGCTCGACGGGCTGATGTGTCGGCCCATCCTCGCCAAGTCCGATCGAGTCGTGCGTGAAGACGTAGATGACGTGGAGCCCCATGAGCGCAGCGAGGCGCATCGGCGGCCGCATGTAGTCGGTGAACACCAGGAAGGTCGCGCCATAGGGAACGACGCCTCCGTGCAGCGCCATCCCATTCATGACCGAGCCCATCCCGTGCTCGCGGATGCCGAAGTGGAAGTTGCGCCCGTCGTACTCCGAGGCCGAGAAGTGGCCTGCGTCCTTCATGATCGTGTTCGTCGAGCCGGCGAGATCGGCGGACCCACCGATGAGCTCCGGGATCACCGGGCCGATGGCGTTGAGCACGATGCCGGACGCTGCGCGCGTTGCGGTCGAGCCGTTCTTCGCGGTGAACGCCGGCAGTGACTCCTCCCATCCGTCGGGCAGCTCGCCGGCGAGACGCCGATCGAGCGATGCCGCGAGCTCGGGATGCGCCTTGGAGAACGCGAGGTACTGTCGCAGCCACCCTGTCTGGAGTGCCGCTCCGCGAAGCTTCACTCCGCGCCAGTGCTCGAGCGCGTCGTCCGGCACGAAGAACGGCTCCATCGAGGGATACCCCAGCGCCTCCTTCGTCAGCCGGATCTCATCGGCGCCGAGCGGTGAACCATGCGACTCGGCGGTGTCGATCTTGTTCGGGCTGCCGAAGGCGATGTGGGTGCGAACGATGACCAGCGTCGGACGTCCTGTCTCCGCCTTCGCCTCGCTGATCGCGTGATCGAGCGCGTCGAGATCGTTGACGTCCGCGACCCGCAGCACCTGCCATCCGTAGGCCTCGAAGCGCTTCTGGGTATCGTCGCCGAAGGTGAGCTCGGTGTCGCCTTCGATGGTGATGTGGTTGTCGTCGTAGAATCCAATCAATTTCCCGAGCTTGAGATGCCCCGCGAACGATGCGGCCTCGTGTGACACGCCTTCCATGATGTCGCCGTCGCTCGCGACGAAGTACGTGTGGTGGTCGATGATCGCGTGCTGGTCACGGTTGAAGGTCGCCGCGAGGTGCGCCTCGGCGACCGCCATGCCGACCGCATTCCCGACGCCCTGGCCCAGCGGGCCCGTGGTGGTCTCGACGCCCGGGGTGTGGCCGTACTCGGGGTGCCCCGGAGTGCGGCTCTCCCACTGCCGGAAGTTCCGGATGTCGTCGAGCGTGACGTCGTACCCCGTGAGGTAGAGCAGGCTGTAGAGGAACATCGACGCGTGGCCGGCGGAGAGGACGAAGCGGTCACGATTCGGCCAGTCCGGGTCGGCGGGATTGTGGCGCAGGTGGCGCGTCCACAGCACGTAGCCCAGTGGCGCGAGGGCCATCGGTGTGCCGGGGTGGCCGGAGTTGGCCGCCTGCACGGCGTCCATGGAGAGCACCCGGACGGCGTTGATGGCCAGCGTGTCGAGCGAGGCGGAGGGAAGTGCCGAAGCGGTCATGAGCACAGGGCATCGAGAGGGGACGGCGCCGAGGGGCGAGTGGCGCGGCCGTGTTCCGACAAAGCTAGCGAACCGGGGTGAAAACCGCCCTCAACCGATCAGCACCGCGCGCGCCGGGGCACCATCGAGACCGGTGAGCTTGAGGGGTAGGCAGACGAGCTGGTATTTGCCCGGGAGCACATCGGCGAGCGCGAGCCCCTCGATGATCACGACTTTGGCCTGGAGCAGCGCCCGGTGGGTTCGGTGGTGGCCTGACTTGAACTGCTCGACCGACAAGTAGTCGACGCCGACGAGCTCGACGCCCATGCTGACGAGGTGGTCAGCGCCTTCGGGTGAGATGTAGGTGTAGTCTTTCGCGAACAGGGGTTGGCGCTGGAGGATCCGGGAGTTGCGCGTCTTGCAGAGAACGCGCTTGACCCCGGTGAGGTCGTGGCGACGCAGCTCGGTGGGGCCGATCGCCATGACGCTGTCGCCGAATTCCAGCACGACGCACGGCCCGATCAGTCGGTCCAGGGGGAGTTGATCCACCGTTTCCCCGTCGTCGAAGAAGTGCTTGGCTGCGTCGACGTGAGTCGCGGTGTGCGAGCCGAACGAGAGCGATGACACGTTCGCCCCATCTCCGCGAGCGAGCGCCTGCTGGAGCTCGATCTTGATTGGCGGATTCCCCGGATAGACGACCCCGCCGGTGGTGACGGCAAGGGAGATATCGTAGATGGGCATGATGACGTCGCTGAGTGAGATGAATTGCAATGTACTGACACCCGGTGGCCGGATCAGGGCGGAGTCAACCGCCAGAATGGCCCGGTGAGCCCGGCCGCCGCGAAGATCGCGTGCGCTTCGTCGGGCGTCCGTCGTCGCCAGTCGGGAGCGAGGCGATCGGCGAACCAGCCCTGCGCGAGCTTCCGGCATTGCTCGACGGAGAAAACCGCGCCACGGGGCTGGCCCGTTGCCGCGGTGTGGCGATCGACGTGCTCCTCCGACCGGAAGAGTCGCATCGTGCTTCACGTGAAGACGATGTTCTCCCACCACCGTGCTGCCGGCACCGCGAAATGGACGACCGAGTCATCGCCGGTCACCCCGCCATCGCGAAGGTCGAGGTGAAGGAGCGTGTTGCAGTCGGCGCACACCGTCTCGATTCGGGCGTCGGACGCGCCGAGCAACGCGGAAATGCCCATCGCGTCCCAGATGCAGTTTGCGAAGTAGGCCGAGCCGGCCACGGTCGCGCGAAAGTCCGTGGGCTTGCCGGCGAAGGGCGCCGCCATGCGGATCTCGTGCGTGCCTGGCGCGAGCACGATCGCCCGGCCCACCGCGAGGCGCTCGAAGCTCATCGCGACGTCGCTCGCTGGCTCCCCGAGACCCGCCGCGACCGTCGCCATCGAGGGCGTGTCGCCATCGATGAAGCCTTGCAGAATGGCGAGGCGCACCCTGGCATCGAGCATCATTGTGTCGTCGGGCATCACGGAGCTCCCGGCAATACGCGAACCATGCATTCGGGCTCGGCGCACATCGGCTGGCATCTACGACGAAGGTGTGGCCGGATGCAGCGGATTGGGCGGATCAGGGCCACGTGCTCTTGAACCGCCTCGTCCTCGACCGGAGGACCGTAAGGCTGTCACCGGCTCGGTGTCATCGGTTCAATCCGCCGCATCCGGTCACACCTTTCGTCGTAGGTGCCCCACACTGGCTCGTGCTCATCGTCGCCGGCTGCATCCTCGGCCTGATCGGCGCGCTGTTCGCAGGTCGCGCCCTCGGTGGCCTCCTCTACGACGTGGCGCTGGCCGCGCCCCCGACGATGGTCAGCATCATCGGCGCGGTGATGGGCGTGGGCCTCGTGGCGTGTATCATTCCGGGGCGCCGGGCATCTGCAGCCGACCCGGTGACGATGCTGCGGGGGGACTAAAGCGCCGACTGCCTTCCCCCGGGCGAACCGTTCCGGGGGGAAGATGACGCTGGTGCAACCAGTGACGATCGATCGCGAGCAGATCGCGGCCACCGAGCAGGTCATCCGCTCACACATTCGCCGGACCCCGACCGTGGAGATCGACACAGCCGATTTCGGACTTGATCGTTCGACACGGCTGACGATCAAGCTCGAGTTGCTCCAGCACGCGGGATCATTCAAGACGCGGGGCGCCTTCGCGAATCTTCTCACGCGATCAGTTCCTGCAGCCGGTGTCGCCGCGGCATCGGGGGGAAATCACGGTGCGGCTGTCGCCTTCGCGGCAATGACGCTCGGCATTCCGGCGAAGATCTTTGTGCCGGTGATCTCCTCGGCGGCGAAGATCCAGCGCATCCGGGATTTCGGCGCCGACCTGGTGGTCGGCGGCGAACGCTACGCGGATGCCCTCGCGGCGAGCGATGCGTACGTCGCATCGAGCGGCGCGCTGTCGGTGCACGCGTTCGACCAGACGGAGACGCTGCTCGGCCAAGGAAGCCTCGGGCTCGAGCTCGAGCAGCAGGCACCGCATGTGGACACCGTGCTGATCGGAGTCGGCGGGGGCGGGTTGACCGGCGGAGTCTCCGCGTGGTACGCCGGCGCGCCCAGCCGGCCAACGCGCGTGATCGGTGTCGAGCCCGAGCTCGCGCCCACGCTCACGCGAGCGCTCGAGGCGGGCGAGCCGGTGGATGCCCCGGCCGGCGGAGTGGCGGCCGACTCGCTCGCGCCGAAACGGATCGGCGAGCTCGTGTTCCCGATCGCGCAGCGGTGCATCGAGCGCGTCGTGCTGGTGACCGACGACGCGATCCGCGACGCGCAGCGGCTGCTCTGGCAAACGCTGCGCATCGTCGCCGAGCCGGGCGGTGTCGCCGCGCTGTCCGCCGTGCTGTCCGGCGCGTACCTGCCGCGGGATGGCGAGCACGTGGCCGTGGTGGTGAGCGGCGGGAACACCACGGCGGTCGATTTCGGGTGAACGACAGCGGCGAGCGGCGAGCGTTCAGCTCGGAAGCCGCCAGCTGCATTGGGCGCGAAGTCAGGTTGAAAGAGCGAGGTGCCAGCGGCAAGCCGAAGAGCTCCTAGCCACGAGCAAAGCCACGAGCTGGCGGCTCTGCTCGTCGCTCGAAGCTCGTGTGCGACCGGGATGATGGGTGAGTGCTAAACCGGGATGATGGGTGAGCCGGTGGAGACAGCGAGGAGGACCATCATCCGGTTGATGGTGAGCACATGATTATCGATGGGGTGTGCATGCGCCACGCCAGCGGA
>JANOCW010000111.1:0-12732 GCA_031412375.1 Gemmatimonadaceae bacterium
TCGCTGGCGACTAGAGCGTAGGGGCCACACTCGTTCCCATCCCGAACACGATCGTTAAGCCCTACAGCGCCGATGGTACTCCGTCCGAGAGGACGCGGGAGAGTAGGCCGTCGCCGGCACCTCAGTCCACGAGCCACCCGACCAAACGTCGAGTGGCTCGTGGCGCATCCACCCCGCGCGTTGTCAGGCGTCGGCCCGATGCCTAACTTCCCCCGATGAGCCGCTCAGGAATCGTCGCCGTCGTGGGAAAGCCGAATGCCGGCAAGTCCACCCTGCTCAACCGCATCATCGGGCAGAAGCTCAGCATCACGAGCGAGAAACCGCAGTCGACGCGGGATCGCATCGTCGGCATCCATACCGCGAACGACGTCCAAATGGTGATCCTCGACACACCGGGCCTGCTCAACCCGCGGTATGAGCTGCAACGAGCCATGCGCGCCGTCGCACTCCGCGCGCTCACCGATGCGGACGTGATCGTCTACCTCGCGGACGTGGCGGAGGGCCCCCCACCACCGCTCGCCGACGCCGCCCAACTCCCCCACCCGCCGCGAGCGCCGGTCATCCTGGTGTTCAACAAGGTGGACACGCTCACCCCGGCCCAGCGGCAATACCTTGCAGGCGATCACGCCGACGCCGTCCTCATCTCCGCCCGATCAGGCGACGGCGTCGACGCACTCCTCGAGCGCGTGGGTGTTCAGCTTCCCGTCAGTCCATACCTCTATCCCGACGACGAGCTGAGCACGCAGTCGGTGCGCTTCTTCGCCGGAGAGCTGGTGCGGGAGACCGCGCTCGAGCAGCTGGAGGACGAAGTTCCCTACAGCATCGCGTGCGAAATCGAGGAGTTCCGCGAGACACAGGCGCCGATCTACATTCGCGCCGTGCTCCATGTGGAACGGGACAGCCAGAAGGCCATCATCATTGGGGCGAAGGGCGCGCGCATCCGCGAGATCGGCAAGGCCTCTCGCGCCAAGATCGAGGCGCTCGTCGGCTCCCCGATCTATCTCGACCTGTGGGTCAAGGTCCTCCCCAACTGGCGACGTGACAAGAACGCGCTCCGACGCCTCGGCTATCAACCCGAAGACCGCGCATCATGAGCCTCTCTCCACAACTCCTCGCCATCCTGGTGTGTCCCAAGTGCAAGGGGGAGCTCGAGTATCGTTCCGAAGAGGCCAGCCTCACCTGTGGTGCGTGTCGCCTGCGCTATCCCGTCCGCGACGACATTCCCATCATGCTCATCGATGAGGCGACGCCGCTCTAGGCTGCCGGCCGTCGTCGTCGCGACCGCCGTCCTGCTCGGAATCGCCGCGACGGCGTCCGATGCCCAGACCGGCGCCGCGACCGAAGGAGCCGTCTTTCTGCTCCTTCCCGTCGGCGCGCGCGCCGTCGGGCTGGGGCACGCCGTGATCGCCGAGGGGACCGGCAGCGAAGCGATCTGGTGGAATCCGGCCGGGCTCGCCCGCCTCGATCGGTATGAGGCGTCGATCCACCACTCCCAGTCCCTCGCGGCGACTGGGGACGCCGTCTCGGTGATTCTTCCCTTCTCGGTGATCGGTGTTTTCGGGCTGTCGGCCAACGTGCTCAACTTCGGTGAGCAGCAGATCACCGACGCGGTGACCGGTGAACCGATCGGTCTCCAGCTCATTCGCTCGTTCGTGTTCGCAGCCACCTACAGCACCACGATCGGGGAGAAGGTGAACGCCGGGATCAACTACAAGGTCGTGCAGTTCCGGAATGACTGCAGCGGCGCATGCGTGGACGTTCCGGAGGTCGCGGCGACGACGAGTGCGCTCGATCTCGGGATGCAGTACGACCTCGCCCCCCTTTCGCCGGTGACCGTCGGTGTCGCGGTGCGGAACCTCGGATTGCGGGTCCAGGTGAAGGACAGCGAGCAGGCCGACCCGCTTCCGACGCGCGTGCAGCTTGGTGTCGCCTATCGACTTCCCCCGCTCGAGCAACTGCGGGACACGGAGGTCCGAGTTTCGGGCGACCTCGTCGACCAGCTTCGCGTCCGGAGTCCATCGGGACGGGTCGGCGTGGAGCTGCTCTACCAGAAGCGCTATTCCGTCCGCGCGGGATACGTGCTCGACGATGGCGGAGGCCCCGCCATTGGCGCAGGAGTGACCGCTGGCGGGTTGCTTCTCGACATTGCCCGCGTGATGGGTGGGGAGCTGTACTCCGGAGTGGAAGGCGCACCGATCCATGTGTCATTGCGGTATCTCTTCTGATGCTGCGCGTCGCGGGGTTCGTGGTGGTCGCTGCGGCCGTCATCAGCGCATCTGCCCATGGACAATCATCTCCGCGCTCTGCGACGCTTCTGGCGCGGCAGCCAGCGGGATTCGGTATCGGAGGCGCGGGAGGACCCGAGCATGCACGGCCCGACGAAGTGGGTCAACGACGGGACGTCCATGCGGACCGATCCGGTCGGGCGGCCCCCCTCAGCGGGACGCAGGCCGAGCTCGATCGAACGCCCTGGTGGGCTCCGCTGGTGTCCGCCGCCATCCCTGGCGGAGGACAGGCGGTGCTCGGCCAGGACCGGTCGCTCGCCTACTTCGCAGTCGAGGCATATGGGTGGCTCCGCTACGCCTCAGACGTACGCGAGGCACGACGCCAGCGTGACGGATACCGACATCTCGCCGCTCGCGTCGCCCGCGCGAACCTCTCCGAGAATCGGCCCGCCGGCGACTTCGAGTACTACGAGCGGATGGAGCAATACGTGGAGAGCGGCGTCTTCGACGCGAGCTCCGTGGAGGGTGTCCAGCCGGAAGCCGACCCGGAGAGCTACAACGGTTTCATCTGGCTCCGGGCGAGAACCACGTTCTGGGAGGATCCCACCGTCCCCCCGCCTGTGGGGAGCGACGCGTACGTCGCGGCACTGGCCTATTACAGCGGTCGTGCCATCAAGCCGGAGTTTCGCTGGTCGTGGCGGAATGCACAGCTCGAACAGGACGTCTTTCGCCGCACGATCTCCCGGAGCAACGAAGCATTTCGGCGATCGATTCAGGATCTCGGCGTCGTCATCGCCAACCATGCCCTGAGCACGGTCGATGCCTACGTGAGTCTTCGCTTGCGTCGCAGCGGGACGTCGTCGCGGGATGTCGGGATCGAGGCATCGATACCGTGGTCTCCGAGAATGCGCCCTCGCTGATCTGCGCCGCCGCGCTGTGTGTATCCGTCATCAATTGAAGTTCTGCGTCGCCAACCAACATGTAGGCTTTCGGGCTTCTCGTTCGTCATTGGCGAGTGTGCTGCAACTCGCTATGCTGCCGACGTTTGACTTCACCATTCGCCAGGGGTATACTGGCGCCCAACGCATGAGACCCGCCTAGCGTGGCCCAGAAGACCGCCATCCTGTTCGAGACGGAAGGACAGCCTGCGCCGGGTCCCCTCATGATGTGGGTCCGGGAGGGTGGGTTCAGTATCACCGTCGTCCGCGCCACGGCCGACCTGATGACACTCGCTCTTCGCGGCCGTCCGAACGTCGTCTCGCTCGACGCCCGTACCCAGCCAAACCTCGCCCTCGATGCGTGCGCGCGCATCAAGAGTGACGCATACACCGCGATCGTGCCGGTGGCCATGCTGGTCGGGGCCGGAGAAGCGGCCGTGATCGACGCGCTCGCCGCGGGGGCGGACGAGGTGATCGGCCCATCCGTCTCGGGCGTCGAGCTCCAAACACGGATGTCCGCGATGCTGCGCCGGTCCGACCGGGATATCAACGTGCATCCCTCGACGCGCCTTCCCGGCACGGTGACCATCGAGGCCGAGATCGAGCGGCGACTGTCGAGCGGCGTGTTGTTCGCAGTGTGTTACGCGGATCTCGATCACTTCAAGGAGTTCAACGATCGCTACGGATACTACGAAGGCGATCGCATCATCCGCCTGCTCGCCCGGATTCTGCATGATGTCGTTTGGGGGATGTGCGGCGAACAGGGTTTCGTCGGACATATCGGCGGCGATGACTTTATCGCGGTGGTCCCCGTGGCGCGCGTCAGCGAGGTATGCTCGGAGATCATTGCGGTGTTCGATGCACTCGCGCCCTTGCAGTACTCCGAGCAGGATCGGCGGGCCGGGTACTTCTTCGGGAAAGACCGGAGAGGCCAGCTGCATCGCGTCGCCCTGATGACGCTCTCCATCGGCGTCGTGAGCAACGAGCGGCGGCACTTCGCCGATGCCTCGCAAGTCAGCGAGCTCGCCACGGAGATGAAGAGTTACGCGAAGACGCTGGCGGGTTCCGTCTTTTCGATTGATCGTCGCCACGACCCTCTGGCCGCCGATGCGGAATTGCCAGTGGAACGTGCCGACGCCTACGGTGGAACTGAGGAAGCATGAACATTTCGTGCCCCGAGTGCAGCTCTGTTTTTCGGGTCGATCCCGCCAAGGTTCCCCAGGCAGGCGTTCGCGCGCGCTGCTCGGTGTGCGGCGGTGTGATGGCCATCGGAGCCGGCGGCGTCATCGATGAGGATTTCGTAGGCAACGTGTCGGCAGCGCCCGCGTGGAGCAGCGCAGCGTCGCCAGCGGGTAGTGCGACGGTGCCGCCGAGCGCCCCGGCGAGCGCTGCGCGACCGGCAGCACCCGCGCTCGCCGCGTTTCCCGCGGCTCCCACGCCGACGCCGCGGGCCGTGCAACAGCTTCCGGCGCCTGTCACACCAGTCGCTTCGCCGCCTCCCTCCGCGGTGCGCGCCGGGGTGCAGCCACCACCGGTGCCCGTTCCGCCCGCGAGATCAGCCTCGCCCGCGTCGACCTCGCCCGCGTCGACCTCGCCTGCGAGACCAACCTCGCCCGCGTCGACCTCACCCTCGTCGACCTCGCCTGCGTCGCCACCGCGTCCCTCCGCATCGCCGACAGCCCCCACCGGCCCGGTCCGCCGCGTGACTCCACCGCTCACCGCTCCAGCTGTTGTTGCGGCGCCGAGCAAGGCGGCATCACTGTCGGCGCCAGCCTCCCGGCCGGCCGCTGCTCCTGTCGGCGCCCCACCGCGCCCGACGGCACCGCCGCCACCCATTGGCGCGAAGGGCAGTCCGCGCCCTTTCGTCCCGCCGGGTTCGGCGGTGGCCCCCACCGCACCCCTCGGCGTTCCCGCGCAGCGGCCAGCGCCAGCCGCGGGAGCCTCCGCGATCCCGCCGAAGTCAGTCCCGGCGGCTGCACAGCCAACGCCGCAGGCAAGACCATTCTCCGCCGCGCCTGCCAACCCCGGTCGCGCTGCGCCCAGCGTTGGCCCGTCGAGGGGTGGGGATCCGTCGCCAATGCGACCAACAGTGTCGAACACGACGCCGGTCCCGGCGCCTCGTGGCGCGGCCCCGGACCTCCCCACTTTCGCGCCACGCACCGGGGGGGCGGGTACTGCGCCGTCCGTCGGAGGACGCCCGTCGGCCACCGGCAGCGCGAATGTTCCTGCGGTCACCCCTGCGGTCGGCGCTGGAGGCGCGCCTGGGACGCCCGCCCGCCGTGCGCCCATCAATCCATTCCTCGCGAACGATCCGAATCAGAAAGCGAAGCGCCTCGCGCGCGCGCTCGTGTCGGACATGGTCGCCTACCAGCCGCAGAAGCGTGATGAGGCGCTCAAGCAGGGAACGCTCAAGCAGGTCTTTCGCGAGGAAATCAAGAAGAGCTACGAAGAATACCTCGATCAGGTCGGGAAGGAGTTTGCCGAAGGCACGACGCACTTCCAGGATGCCCTGAACGAAATCCTTTCGGGGGGCCAGAAGCTCTTCTAGCCCGCTGTGCCGGGCGATGCACATCGCGCACTCGGTGCGCGTCCGCTATACTCCATCCGTCAGCCGCTCCCGGCGCTCGAGTGCGCCGGTCGTGGCCGAGACTATTCGCCCGAGCCGCCTCCCCCGGAAGCGGCTCGCGTCACACCCGGAGATGCGAATGGCGGACACAGAGCGTGAGGGAACGCTGCGAGAGATCGCAGGGCGTCTCGACGAGCTGAGGAGGTATCTTTGACCTGGACGGCAAGCGCGCCGCATTGAACGACATCGAGCAGCAGATGAGCGCGCCAGACTTCTGGACCAACCAGGATCGGGCACAGCCACTACTGCAGCAGGTGAAAGCACACCGCGGCTGGATCGATCCGTTCGACAAGCTCCACGCGCGTGTCCACGGAGCGCGTGAGATGGATGAGCTTCTCACTGCCGAACCGGACGAGGAACTGGACGCCGAGCTCGATCGGGACATTGATTCGCTGCGGGAGGAGATCGACGGCTTCGAGTTGCGGTCACTGCTGCGCGGACCGGATGACTTCCGGGATGCGCAGGTCGAGATCAGCGCCGGGGCCGGCGGTACAGAGGCCCAGGACTGGGCCGCCATGCTCGAACGGATGTACACGCGGTGGGCCGAGCGACGCGGGTTCGAGATCGAGCTGCTCGACCGCAGTGAGGGGGAGGAGGCGGGCATCAAGGGCGCCGTGCTCGAGATCCGCGGCATGTACGCCTTCGGTTTTCTCCGCCCGGAGAGTGGCGTCCATCGGCTCGTGCGCATCTCGCCATTCGACTCCCAGTCGCGGCGACACACGAGCTTTGCATCGGTGTTCGTGTATCCGGTGGTCAACGAGGAGATCAATATCGAGATCCGGACCGAGGATCTCCGGATCGATGTCTACCGCGCGTCCGGTGCTGGCGGGCAGCACGTCAACAAGACCAGCTCCGCGGTGCGCATCACTCACTTGCCGTCCGGGTTCGTCACTGCGTCCCAGGCCGAGCGCTCGCAGTTCAAGAACAAGGCAACGGCCATGAAGATGCTGAAGAACAAGCTCTATCAGGCCGAAGTGGAAAAACTCGACGCGAAGAAGGCGGCGCTCGATGCCACCAAGTCCGATGTGACGTTCGGGAGCCAGATCCGGAGCTACGTCTTCCAGCCGTACACGATGGTCAACGATCATCGCACGGGGCTCAAGATCACGGACGTGCAGAAGGTGATGGACGGTGCCATCGATCCGTTCATGCAGGCCTACCTCAAGGGCGACAGCGCGGGCGAGGCCGACGCGTGAGTGAGGAGCAGAACTTCGTCCTCCAGGCGAGACGGGAGAAGCTCGCTGCGCTGACGGCAGCGGGTGTCGAGCCGTTTGCGTATTCATTCGACCGCAGCGCCTTCGCGAGCGACGTTTCGGCGCTGCTCGGGGATGCGGAGGAGGGCCCCGTGGTGCGGGTGGCTGGCCGACTCGTCGCGTGGCGCGCGCACGGGAAGACCACGTTCGCACATCTCGCGGATGGATCCGGCCGGGTGCAGCTCTACCTGCGGCGAGACGTTCTCGGAGAGGATGCGTACGCGCTGCTCGACCATTTCGATCTCGGCGATGTCGTCGGCGTCGCGGGCCCGTTGTTTCGCACGCGCACGGGCGAGGTCACGGTCAAGGTCGTCACTGTCACGATGCTCGCGAAATCCCTCCGCCCGCTTCCGTTCGGGAAGGAGGAGGTCATCGATGGGGTGACCGTGCGGCACTCCGGCTTCGCAGATCCCGAGCAGCGCTACCGGCAGCGGTATGCCGACCTCGCCGTCCACCCGGAGGTGCGGACGTTGTTCGTCGGTCGTGCGCGGATGATCAGCGCGATGCGCGCCTTTCTCGATGGGCGCGGCTATCTCGAGGTGGAGACGCCGATCCTCCAACCGCTGTACGGCGGGGCGACCGCGCGTCCGTTCACGACCCATCACAACGCGCTCGACATGCCGCTGTATCTGCGGATCGCCGATGAGCTGTACCTCAAGCGCCTGATCGTCGGGGGATTCGATAAGGTCTACGAAATCGGGCACGACTTCCGGAACGAGGGGATCGACCGGACGCACAACCCCGAGTTCACGATGCTCGAGTTCTACGAGGCGTACGCGGACTACCGGACGATGATGTCGGTGGTCGAGATGCTGATTGGAAGCGTCGCCGATGCCGTGAAGTCGGTGCCGGGGATCGGCGACCGGATGCCATCACTTCGCCCGCCCTTTCCGCGCGTGGAATGGGTTGCTTCGCTCACCAAGGCGGTGGGGTCCGATCCACGGACCATGGACGACGCGACGCTGAGGAACACAGCGCTCCGGGCGGGGGTGCAACATACAGACGGGCTGAGCCGTCCCAAGCTGCTCGACGAGCTCTTTCAGGCGCTCGTCGAGTCGACGCTGGATGAGCCGACGTTCGTGGTGGATTACCCCGTGGAGCTTTCTCCGTTGGCAAAACCCCGGCGTGGCGACCCGACATTAACCGAACGCTTCGAGCTGTTTGCCGGGGGACGTGAGCTGGCAAATGCATTCAGCGAACTGAACGACCCGATCGACCAGCGCGGGCGGTTCGAGGCACAGGCGCGCCTCCGTGCGGCGGGGGACGTGGAGGCATCGGGAGTGGACGAGGACTATCTGCGAGCGCTCGAGTACGGCATGCCGCCGACCGGCGGCGTGGGGATCGGCATCGACCGACTGTTCATGTACCTCACGGAGACGGCATCGATTCGCGATGTCATCCTCTTTCCTGTCATGAGGCCGGAATGACCCGTCTCGAGCTCGCCATCGCGTGGCGGTACATGCGCAGTCGCCGCGGCTCGCGACTTCTGTCGTTCATCAGCGTGATTGCCATCGGCGGCGTGGTCGTCGGCGTTGGTGCGCTGATCGTGATCATGGCGGTGATGAATGGCCTGCAGCGGGACCTCCGCGAGAAGATCCTCGTTGGCAGCCCCGACGTGCGGGTGCTGACGTGGTCGGCAGACATGAGCATGCCGCACTGGCGCACCACGCTCGACTCGGTGCGGAACATTCCGGACGTGCTCGCCGCCGCCCCGGTCGTCCTGACGCAAGCCATGGTGCAGCCGCCGAAGAATCCGCCGGAGGCAGCGCAGGTGGTCGGCATCCAGCCCGAAGGGAAGGGCGTTCCCGATGTCACGACGATCCGCCAGCATGCGACGACCGGCGATTTCCGTTTCGCGAGCTCGGACGGGACGGGGCGTGGCGTCGTCATCGGGCGCCGGCTTGCCGACCGACTCGGCGTATTTCCCGGCGACAAGATCCTCATGGTCGGTCCGGCCGGCGCCAAGCAGAATCCGATCACCGGCACGATCATCCCCCAATTTCGGGAGTTTGAGGTGACCGGGATCTTCGATACCGGGATGTTCGAGTACGACGACAAGTATCTCTACATGTCGCTCACGGCGGCGCAGGAGCTGGCGGGACTCGGCGACGCGGTTACGGGCGTCGACGTTCGCACGCCCCGGCGCGACGATGCGACAAGCGTGGCCGAGCGGATCGACCGGGTCTTCGGATCGTTCAACGTTCGCGTCATCGACTGGCGCCAGCAGAACTCCTCGCTGTACAAGGCGCTGGAGCTCGAGAAGCTGGCGATGGCGGTGATCCTGCTGCTCATCGTCATCGTGGCCGCATTCAACATCGTGAGCACGCTTACGATGGTCGTGAGCGACAAGACTCGGGAGATCGGGATCCTCCGGGCGATGGGGATGCGTGCGGGATCGATCCGCCGAATCTTCCTCGTCCAGGGGTTGGTGATCGGCGCCGTCGGGACGCTGATCGGAAGCGCGATCGGTCTCGCAGCCTCGATCGGACTGGGCACGTACAAGTGGATCAGCCTGCCCCCGGAGGTATATTTCATCGACCACTTGCCGGCAGCCACCGAGCCGCTGGATGTTGCCTTCGTCGTTCTGGCGAGCCTGGCCATCGCGGGGATTGCCACGCTCTATCCAGCGGTGCAGGCGTCGCGGCTCCTTCCCATCGAGGCGATCAGACACGAATGATGGTCGTCGAAGCGCGGGACCTGGTGAAATCCTACCGGGGAGGGGACAACAGCACGATCACCGTTCTGAACGGCGTGAACCTCCAGGTCGCCCGCGGGGAGATGGTGGCGATCACGGGTGCGAGCGGCGCGGGCAAGAGTACGCTGCTCCACATGCTCGGCGCACTCGACCGGCCCACGCGCGGCCATGTGCTTCTGTCGGGCGTCGCCGTTACGGCCATCGCCGGGACGGGCGCCACACCGGCGCGAAAGAATTTCTTCGGGCGCATTGTCGCCCGGCGGCGTCAGCGTGAGGACGAGCGGATTCGCGACGACGAGCTATCCGACATTCGGAACCGCACGGTCGGTTTCGTGTTCCAGTTCCACCACCTGCTGCGCGAGTTTTCCGCCCTCGAGAACGTGATGATGCCGTTGCGCATCGCGGGGTGGGAGACGCGAAAGGCGCGGAGTCGCGCCGAGGAGTTGCTCGCGCGTGTCGGGTTGAGCGGCCGGATGGAACACCGGCCGTCGGAGCTGTCGGGCGGAGAACAGCAGCGCACCGCGGTTGCACGGGCGCTCGCCATTGACCCAGCCATCCTTCTCGCGGATGAGCCCTCGGGCAACCTCGACAAGATGAACAGTGAACTGCTTCACGACCTGTTCGCCGAGTTGGCAAAGGATCTCGAGATCGCCATGGTGGTGGTGACCCACAACCCGTCACTCGCCGCGCGCGCGCATCGCGCGCTGCTGCTGGAGTCGGGCCGGTTGCGGGACACCGATGTCCACGAGGTAGTCAGCTCATGATGTGCGACGTCTGCAAGGAGAACGAACACGTGGTGAAGCTGTCGAAGGTGGACGGCGACACGCATACGTACGTGCATCTGTGCGAGAAGTGCGCAGCGGAGCGCGGAGTGGAGGTGACGGCGACGAGTCATCCCCTCGGCGACCTGCTCCACGCCGTGCAGCAGCAGATGATCGCGGCACCGGGGGAGACCGGGCGCTGCAACTTCTGCTCGGCGACCCTCAAGGATTTTCGTGCGACAGGGCGGCTCGGGTGCGCGCGATGCTACGTCGCGTTCGAGTCGAGCCTGCGGGACCTGTTGCGGCGGGTCCACGGCAACTCCCGCCATGCGGGCCGGCGCTACGAGCCACCTGTTGCCGTGGGGATGCCGGAGCAGCTCACGATCCTGGGTGAGCTGCGCCAGCAGCTGCGGCGGGCGATCGAGTCGGAGCAGTTCGAGGAAGCGGCCCAGCTCCGCGACCGGATTCGGGTGCTGGAATGAGCCTCGATCTCTCCCTCCTCCCCGACGGGGGGGTGAGCTGGCTTGATGCCTCGGGCGACAACGCGGACATCGTCCTCTCGACGCGGATTCGTCTGGCTCGCAATCTCGAGGGCTTCGCGTTCACCAGCCGTGCGCGGGACGGGGAACGGCTGCGCGTCCTGTCGCAGCTCCGGGAGGCCACTGGATCGGTTCCGGCCATGGCCCATAGCGTCCTGGTGCGGATCGATGAGCTTCCGCTCGACGATCGCCTCCTGCTCCACGAGCGCCATCTGGTCAGCAAGGAACTGGCGGGCCTGGACCCCCAGCATCCGGTCCGGACCGGAGCGGCTGTGTTTCTTAGTGGCGACGTGGGCGTCATGGTAAATGAAGAGGACCACCTGCGGATACAGGCCCTGCAATCCGGTTTCGAACTGAGCGAGGCCTATGCGGCGGCTGAACGGCTCGATCGAGAGATTGGCAGCAAGGTTCCATTCGCGTTTCATCCGGAATTCGGGTACCTGACGGCGTGCCCGACGAACACCGGAACAGGAATGCGAGCCTCGGTGTTGATCCACTTGCCGGGGCTCGTGCTGACGAAGGAGATCGGAAAGGTTCTGGCCGGGCTGCAGCAGATGGGGCTCACCTACCGTGGGCTGTACGGCGAAGGCAGCGAGGTCGTGGGCAACTTCTTCCAGATTTCGAACCAGACGACGCTTGGACGGTCCGAGGACGAATTGCTGGATCACTTGATGCGTGTCGTTCGCCACGTCATCGAGCGCGAGGAAGAGGCGAGGCGTGTCTTGCTCCGCGATGCGGGGTATATTATCGAAGACAAGCTCTGGCGAGCGTACGGGACACTTCGCTATGCGCGCAGCCTCACGTTCGACGAGGCGATGAACTACCTCAGTGGCGTTCGGCTGGCTGTTGGCTTGAAACTGATGTCAGGTCTCAGTGTATATACCCTCAACAAGCTCCTGATCTTTTCGCAGTCGGCGCACCTCGCTCAGGCAGAAGGGCGCTCGCTGACGGAGAGCGATGCGAACCTGGCCCGCGCGCGATACGTGCGACAGGCGCTCGCCACCGAATCCGGCATGAACGGGTAGCCGGGCAACCCCCGGCATTGAGGGTAGCATGAACGGGTACAACTTCACGGAGCGTGTGCGAAAAGTCCTCGCGATGGCCCGCGAGGAGGCTGCTCGCCTCCATCACGAATACGTTGGCACGGAGCATATCCTGCTCGGCCTGATTCGTGAGGGCGAAGGCGTCGCGGCCGCCGTGCTTCAGAGCCTGACTGTCGATCTCGAGGAGATCCAGCAGAAGATCGAGGAGACGGTGAAGAAGGGGAAAGCCCAGCAGGGCACCGGCCCTGACCTCCCGTATACCTCGCGCGCAAAGAAGGTGCTCGAGCTCGCCATGAGCGAGGCGCGCGAGCTCAATCACAGCTATGTCGGCACGGAGCATCTGCTGCTCGGACTGCTGCGCGAGGAGATGGGCATTGCCGCGCAGGTACTGACGGTTGCCTACGTGAACCTAGATGCGGCTCGCGCCGAAACGCTGCGGCTGCTGGGGACGGACTCGCCGCTGGGTGGTCCGACGGCGCAGCAGGGGAGTGGCGGCACGCCGCCCGCCTCTGCCCCGAAGGGCGAGAAGAAGTCGAAGACGCCGGCGCTCGATCACTTCTGCCGCGACCTGACCCAGCTCGCCGGCGAGGGTCAGCTCGACCCGACGATCGGCCGTGCGAAGGAGATCGAGCGCGTCATGGAAGTGCTGACG
>JANOCW010000112.1:0-1749 GCA_031412375.1 Gemmatimonadaceae bacterium
CCACCGCCGTCGCGGCCGAACGCGCGTCAATAAGTCGCGTCACTCTGCACAAGGTCGAGAAGGGCGATCCCGGTGTCGCCGTGGGCATCTATGCCTCGGTGTTGTTCGTGCTCGGCATGACTGAGCGCCTCGCCGACGTCGCTGACGTCACGCATGACGCGACGGGGCTGCAGCTTGAAGAGGAGTCGCTGCCCCAGAGAATCCGGGCCCGTCCGCTGAAACTGACGAAGCCACAGAAGGCCTCCTGATGGATCGCCCGGTCCTTGTTTACGTCGATCTCGACGGCGTCGCGCACCTGATGGGACGCCTGTGGAGTCGGACGCGCAAGGGCCGCGAGACCGCGACGTTTGAATACGACGCGGGCTGGCTCGAGAACCCCGCGCGGTTCTCTCTTGCGCCTGCTGTCCAACTCGGACCAGGGCCGTTCCACACCACGGCTGACGTGCCGATGTTCGGTGCGATCGGCGATTCAGCTCCGGACCGCTGGGGCCGCGCGCTGATGCGTCGCATGGAGCGTCGCCGCGCGCGGCGAGAGAAACAAACGCCGCACACGCTCCGAGAAATCGACTACGTGCTGCAGGTCGACGATGAGGCCCGCCAGGGCGCGCTTCGGTTCGCAGAAACCGAGGGGGGCCCTTTCCTGCGGGGAGAAGCCGCCAATCGAACGCCGCCGCTGATCGAACTGTCGCGGCTGCTCTCGGCGGCGGAACGGGTCGTCGATGACAAGGAGACGGATGAGGACCTGCGGCTGCTGCTCGCCCCGGGTTCATCGCTCGGCGGTGCCAGGCCCAAGACCTCGGTCCGCGATCGTGCCGGCCATCTGGCGATCGCCAAGTTCCCGCGCCGCGATGATGAATACGACACCGTTGTCTGGGAGTCGATAACGCTCTCGCTTGCGGCGAAGGCGGGAATCCCCGTCCCCGAGTTTCGGATCGAAGTGGTTGCTGGCAAGCAGGTGCTCCTGCTGCGCCGGTTCGACCGCCAGGGCGGCATCCGTCTCCCGTTCCTTTCAGCAATGAGCATGCTAGGCGCTCAGGACAACCAGACGCGGAGCTATCTCGAGATCGTCGACGCCCTCCGGCAGCACGGGGCCGCCCCCAAGGAAGACATCCGCGGGTTGTGGCGACGCCTTGTATTCAACATCCTGGCCTCGAATACGGACGATCACCTGCGGAACCACGGTTTCCTCTACGCGGGCGCCGGCGGCTGGCGGCTGTCACCCGCTTACGACTTGAACCCGGTGCCTGTCGACATCAAGCCGCGCATTCTGAGCACGGCGATCAACGAAGACGACCCGACGGCATCACTCGACCTGGCGTTTGAGGTTGCTGGCTATTTCGAACTGAGGAATCCTGAGGCCCAAGAGATCGTCAGAGCCGTCGGCACGGTTGTGTCGACATGGCGGGACGAGGCGGCACGTCACGGACTTCCGAAGTCGCAGGTCGATCGAATGGCATCGGCCTTCGAACATGAGGACCTGCAGCGCGCGACACGGCATTGAGAACCGCCTCGCGGCGCTCTCATCTTCAAATCGCGCGCTCGTACCGTCGCGCGTTCCGAACCGACGGCCCTGAATTTGTTCGGCACCCCCCATGGCGAATGCAGGGCCCTTGTCCTGCCTTTTTGGGTTGGATTTCACTCGAAAAACGTGCGACTCCGCAGCGAAACGCGCGATTAGCGAGCGACAGGAGCGTCTGTCACGCCGGAGGTCGCGAGTTCGAGCCTCGTCGACCCCGCCATTTACTCCTT
>JANOCW010000113.1:0-21296 GCA_031412375.1 Gemmatimonadaceae bacterium
GCCGTATGCGAGGCGAACTCGACGCCGCGCGACTGCCAGCGGCGCATGTCCCGCCACGCGAGATGTGCGAACCGCCGCCCGCCGTAGGCGACATCCCAGCGATTGAGCCGGCCTGCGTACTCCGTGATCACGAAGCAGGTCGCCGAAAAACCGAGCGCCTCGAGTACCGGGAAGGCGTGATCGCGCAGTCCGCGGTAGCCGTCATCGAAGGTGATTGCGAGCTCGCGAGCTCCCGACGCGCGCTCGCCTCGCAGGCCGGCCGCGACGTCCGCCAAGCGGATCGTTCGCCACCCGGCCTTCGCGAGCCTCTCCATCTGCCGCGCAAAGCGTCGCGGGGACAGCCGCGTGACCCCCAGCTCCAGCTTCGTCTCAACCTTGTGATAGCAGAGGATCGGAGCGACACGTATCCTCGCGCCAACGGAGCTGCTCACGCGACCCGGCCTGCACGCACGCCCGCCGTGGGGATTATCGGTCCGCGAGGAAGTGTGCGGGGTCGGTCATCGGCATGTTGAACGCCTCGGCCACGCCCGGATACGTCACCTTTCCGTCGGCGATGTTGAGCCCCTTCGTCAAGGCGGGACTGTCGCGAAGGGCCTGCTTCCACCCCTTGTTCGCCAGCAGCAGGGCATACGGAAAGGTCGCGTTGGTGAGCGCGAGCGTCGACGTGCGGGAGACGCCGCCGGGCATGTTCGCGACCCCGTAGTGAATGATGCCGTCGACCACGTATGTGGGATTCTCGTGCGTCGTCGCATGAATGGTCTCGACGCATCCGCCCTGGTCGATGGCGACATCGACGATCACCGAGCCAGGCTGCATGAGCTTGAGATCCTCGCGCCGGACGAGACGTGGCGCTTTTGCACCGGTGACGAGCACCGCGCCGACCACGAGGTCAGCGGTGGAGATGGCTTCGAGGATGTTGTAGCGGTTCGAGTGGATCAGAACGACGTTGGCGGGCATGACGTCGGACAGGTACCGCAGCCGGTCGAGCGAGATGTCGAGGATCGTTACCTGCGCGCCCATGCCGGCCGCCATCTTCGCGGCGTTGATGCCGACGATTCCGCCGCCAAGGATGACGACCTTGCCCGGCGGAACTCCCGGAACACCGCCAAGGAGCACACCGCGCCCGCCGTACAGCTTCTCCAGATACTTGGCACCTTCCTGGACTGCCATCCGCCCTGCGACCTCGGACATCGGAATCAGGAGCGGGAGCTCGCGCGTCGGCAGCTCCACCGTTTCGTACGCGATGCACGTCGCGCGGCTGTCGAGGTGTGCGCGCGTGAGCGTTTCGTCTGCCGCGAAGTGGAAGTACGTGAAGATGGTCTGTCCCTTCCGCATCCGCGGCCACTCGACGGCAATCGGCTCCTTCACCTTCATGATCATGTCTGCATCCTTCCACACCGCATCGGCGGTCGGAGCGATGCGAGCGCCCGCGGCTGCGTACAGCTCATCGGGAAACGCACTTCCCTCGCCTCCCCCGCGCTCGATGATCACTTCGTGCCCTGCCGCAACGAGCGCCTCGGCACCTGCCGGAACGAGCGCAATGCGGTTCTCGTTGGTCTTGATCTCCTTCGGAACGCCGATCTTCATCTGAGGTCGAGTGAGAGCGTGAATGCGCCGGGATCAGGTGGTGCGGCGGAACGGGGCGTAAGATGGCAGCGAGCGCACCACGCTCACCAGCCCCGGCGCCTCATCGAGGGCCAAGCGTCAGGAGCGTTTGCTGCTCCGGTGCGAAAAAGCTGCTGCAGACGTCGGCGACGGTCGCCGCATCGATCCGGTCGACCTCGGCGAGGAGCTCGTCGAGCGTTCGGTAGCGCTCTCCGTACAATTCCACCGAAGCGGCACGGTGCATTCGCGAGGACACGCTCTCCATCGACAGCGTGAGCTGCCCCTTGAGCTGACCCTTTCCAGCCTCGATCTCCGCTTCGGGAAGCCCGTTCAACGCGATGTCAGCCAGCTCGGCCCGCACTGCCTCCGTCGCTTCCGCCGCCGTCTCCGGCCCGGTGCCGACGTAGACACCGTGCACGCCGCAATCGGCGTGAAACGATTGGTACGTGTACACCGAGTACGCGAGTCCCAGTTGTTCCCGGACCCGCTGAAAGAGTCGCGAGCTCATCCCCGCCCCGAGCAGCGTGTCCACGAGGATGACCGCGTATCGTCGGGGGTCGCTGTACGGCACCGTGGGTGAACCGAAGACGATGTGCGTCTGCACACCAGCGCGCTCCACGTGCTTCTCGGACGGGGGCAGGAGCCGAGGTGCGGGCGATGCGCCAGCGGCGCCCGATCCACGGGCTTGGTCCGCCCATCCCGTTCGCGTCAATGTCCCGAGCAACTCATCGTGCCGCACGTTCCCGGAGGCCGCAATCACGACCTGCGGCGGGTGGTAGACCCCTTCGTGCAGCTCCCGGAGTTCGCGGACCCCGAGCGAGGATACCGTCTCCCTGGTACCGAGAATCGAATACCCATAGGGGTGCGGTCCCCACATGGCCTCGTTGTGCAGTTCGAACACGAGATCGTCCGGCGTGTCGTCCACCTGCGAGATCTCCTCGAGAACGACCTTCCGCTCGAGCGTCAGGTCGGCCGCGCGCAGCAGTGGCCGGAACATCAGGTCTCCGATGACCTCCGCTGCCTGCGTCAGATGCTCATCGAGCACACGGGCCTGATAGGCCGTGTGCTCGCGAGCAGTGTACGCATCGAGCGACCCGCCGAGGATTTCGAGGGATAGCGCGATGTCCTTCGCCGTGCGTGTCGGCGTTCCCTTGAACACCATGTGCTCGAGGAGGTGCGACACCCCCATTCGCTCGCGCGATTCGTGGAGCGACGCCGATCGCACCCACGCCCCGAACGCTACGGAGCGCACCCCAGGCATGTACTCGGAGAGCACGGTGAGCCCGTTCGGCAGCACCGTGCGCTCGAGCCCCGACTCGGGGCGGGCAGCCACCGGAGTCACGACTTCGAGCGCGGACTCCCTCCACGGCCACCGCGCCCGCCGCCACCGCCGCCACGAGGACGCCGCGGACGGTCGCCGCCGCGGTCAGGGCGGTCACTACCGCTGCCCTGATCCGCACCGTCGGCAGCCATCGCGAGTCCGCCACTCTCGGAGTCCTGATCCGGGCTCGCCGACTCGCTGCGAGGTGGGCGCTCACCGCGTTCGCTGCCCCCGCCCCCGCCGCCACCGCCGCCACCGGAGCGGCCGCGATCGCCACCGCCCTCCTCGGTGCCTTCCGGCTTCGGCTGGAGCGCCTTCATCGAGAGACGGAGGCGCCCGCGCTCATCGCGCTCGATCAGCTTGACCTTCACGCGATCGCCCTTCTTCACGACGTCTTCCGTCCGCTCCGTACGGCCGTGCCGGAGCTCGGAGATATGAAGAAGCGCTTCGGTTCCGGGCATGATCTCGATGAACGCCCCGAACTGCATGATGCTCTTCACCGTGCCTTCATAGACTTCGCCCACGATCGCTTCCGCCGTCAGGGCCATGACCATCTGACGCGCCCGTTCCATTGCCTCACCGCCGACCGCCGCAATGGTGACGAGGCCGGAGTCGTCGACGCTGAGCTCCGCGCCCGTCTCATCCTGAATGCCCCGGATCGTCTTGCCCTTCGGGCCGATCAGGTCGCCGATCTTCTCGGGGCTGATGTGGAGGGTGACGATGCGCGGCGCGTACGCCGACAGGTCGGCGCGCGGTGCGGCGAGCGCCTTCTTCATCTCGGCGAGAATGTGCAGGCGCCCTTCGCGCGCCTGCGCGAGCGCCTCTTCCATGATCGACAGGTCGAGTCCCTCGATCTTGATGTCCATCTGGATCGACGTAATGCCCTGTTCGGTTCCCGCGACCTTGAAGTCCATGTCGCCGAGGTGGTCTTCGGTCCCGAGGATGTCGCTGAGGATCGCGTACTTCTTTCCTTCCTTGATGAGGCCCATGGCCACACCGGCTACGGCGGAGCGGATCGGGACGCCAGCGTCGAACAGCGCGAGCGAGCCGCCACACACCGACGCCATCGACGATGATCCGTTCGACTCGAGGACATCCGATACGATGCGAATCGTGTAGGGGAACTCCTCGAATGGCGGCAACACGCCCTGGAGGGCGCGCTCAGCGAGGTTTCCGTGCCCGATCTCGCGTCGGCTCGTCCCGCGCATCGGGCGCACTTCGCCCGTGGAGAAGGGTGGGAAGTTGTAGTGCAGCATGAACGACTTCGTCGTTTCCTTGGCTTCATCGATCGAATCCAGCCGCTGCACATCGTTGGCCGTGCCGAGCGTCGCGACGACGAGCGCCTGGGTCTGCCCGCGCGTGAAGAGGGCCGACCCGTGCGCGCGCGGCAGCAGCGAGGTATCGACCGAGATCTCCCGGATCTGGTTCATTGCACGGCCGTCCACACGCTGCTTCTTCGACAGCACCTGATCGCGGAGCGTCGCATACTCGGCGTCGCCGACGAGATTGCTGATGTCCTTGGCGTTGTCGGGGAACTCGGTGAGCAGCTCGGTGGCGAGCTCGCGCTTCACGCGCTCGACCGCCTCGATCCGGGTGTGCTTGTCCTTCTGGTTGATCGCGGTGGAGATGCGACCTTCGGCGAGATCCTTGACCCGGGCGACGAGCCCTTCGGGCGCCGTCGCCTTCGTCCACTCCATCTTCTCGCGGCGCCCGCGACCAAGCAGCTCGTCCTGCATTGCGATCAGTTCCTTGATGCCGGTGTGCCCCACGGTGATCGCGCCGAGCACGTCGGCCTCGCTCACCTCGAGCGCGCCGCCCTCGACCATCACGATCGACTCATCGGAGCCCGCGATGACGAGTTCGAGATCGCTGTATTCGAGTTGCTGGAAGGTCGGATTGAGGACCCATCGCTCCTGCACGCGACCGACGCGCACGCCCGCAATCGGACCGGCGAAGGGGATCCTCGAGATGTTCAGCGCCGTGGACGCGGCGACGAGTGCGAGAACGTCTGCGTCGTTCTCCTGGTCGGCCGAGATCACGTAGATGAAGACCTGGACCTCGTTCTTGAACCCCTCGGGGAAGAGCGGCCGGATCGACCGGTCGATGATCCGCGCCGACAGGATCTCGGCATCGTGCGGACGACCCTCACGCTTGATGAAGCCTCCCGGAATCTTCCCCGCGGCGTAGGTCTTCTCCTTGTATTCGACCGTCAGGGGGAAAAACGGGAGGTGACTGATGGTGTCGCTGACGGTGACTGCCGCAAGCACCATCGTCTCGCCGAACTGCACCAGGGCGGACCCTGCCGCCTGCTTGGCCATACGGCCCGTCTCGATCACCATTCGCCGGCCGGCGAAGGTCCGCTCTACTCGTTCTGTCATCAGCAATACGCCTCAGGGGTACACAAAACGCGCGGCCGCACTCGTTGCGCCCGCGCGTGTCATGTGTCTATCAGTTTAGTGGCGGAGCCCAAGATCCTGAATGATCTTCCGGTATCCGTCCACGTCCGTGCGCCGCAGGTAATCCAGAAGCCGGCGGCGACGTCCCACCATCTTCAGGAGCCCTTGTCGGCTGTGGTGATCCTTCGCGTGGGTCCTGAAGTGATCGGTGAGGTAGTTGATTCGCTCGGTGAGGAGCGCGATCTGAACGCGGGTCGAACCGGTATCGGTCTCGTGTCCCCGGAAGCGTTGAACCGTCGATGCTTTTTCGAAAGCCATTGAGTATATTCTCCGCGCATCGCGCGCGTGTGCTTTGCCGAATTCGTTGAAGCACAGCAATTTACTGGTCTGACTCACCCCTGTAAAGGCTCCGCGATTGCCAGAGCGTTACCTTGGCCAGACCCTCGGGAAGTACCGGATCGATGCAGTCATCGGGTCCGGCGGCTTCGCCTGGGTCTACAAGGCCTTCGATCCCGAGCTCGAAATCCCCGTCGCGCTCAAGATCCTCAAGCCGCAGTACGCAGGTGATGAGTCGTTCGAGCAGCGCTTTCGCCGGGAAGCGTCGACTGCGGCGAGACTTAGGCATCCGAACATCATCAACATCTTCGCGGTCGGAAAGGAGAATGGCGCCGTCTACTTCGCCATGGACTACCTGCCGCAAGGGCTCGCTGATCGACTGAGCGTCATGACGACGCTCCCGGAGTCGATGCTGATCCGGATGGCGATCGATGTATCGAGCGCCCTTGGATTCGCCCACCGGGAAGGCGTGATCCACCGGGACATCAAGACCGACAACATCCTGTTCGACGAGCACGGAAACGCCGTCGTCGCCGATTTCGGGATAGCGCGCGCCGTGGCCGGGTATGCCGATCAAACCGGCACCAACATGGTGATGGGGACGCCGCAATATTTCGCCCCAGAGCAGGCGCGCGGACTGTCCCTCGACGGCCGCGCGGACATTTACTCGCTGGGCGTCACCCTGTTCAAGGCGTCCACCGGCGCGCTCCCATTCACCGGCGAGGACTGGTACGAAATCGCCCGCCAGCACGTCGAGGAGAAGCCGCCGCGGGTCCGCTCACTGAACGCGTCGATCTCGCGCGAGCTCGAGGACGTCATACTTCGCTGCCTCGAGAAAGACCCGGACAACCGGTATCCCTCGGGCGAGTCGATGTGCGAGGACCTCGCCGGGATACTCCAGGATCGCGGAGAGTCGGCGGCCATGCGAACAGTCGGGACCCCGACAGCAGCCACGCTGCCTCCCGGCACCCAGCTCCCGAGGCTGCGGCGCCGTCGTCGAAGCGTTTCGACGACAACCTGGGTGTTCGCGGGCCTCGCCGCCGTCGCCGTCCTCGGAATTGGCCTCAGCGTGGCGAATGGGGGGGATGAGTCGGCGACCCCTGGCGCGACACGCGCCGAGGCGAAGGAGCCGGGCCAGGGATCGGTATTGGGGATCCCCACCGGACGCGGCTCGGCACCCCGCCGTGTGGTGACGCTCAGGGCGCCGGCAGCGGCGCGAATCATGGTTGGCTCGGACACGGTCGCGACCGGAACGTGGACGACCGATACGCTCGCGCCCGGGCAATACAGGATCAGTGCATCAATCCCCACGCGCACTGCCTGCTCGTTCGCCGTTGATGAGAAAGTCGTGACCGTGGCCGACACCGGCGCCCTCAATGTCGAGCTGAACCCGCGTGACTGCGGATGGATCGCAATTCACCCGAAGTACGGGGGCAAGTTCCTGAATCCCGAGTTGACGCTGTCCACCCTCGGCTGGAACCGGAAGTACCCAATCGCGGGAACGACGCCCCTTCGCCTCAAGGTGCCGGTCGGGCAGCACGTGGTTCGCATCACCGCGCGCTACTGCTATCCGTTCACCGATTCGCGCGGCGTTCGCGCGCAGAACGACTCGACCAATCCGCTTCAGGTCTTCGCGACGCTGGACTGCAACGTCAGATAGCGGTCCGCTCCATGCCGGCCGCCCCGGTGCGGGGCGATAGGCAAGGCCCGATGCTGACGGTGCCCGCTCAGAGACCGCCGAGCAGGAATCCAACCGCCGCGCCGATCCCGGTCCCGATCCAGAACCCGCGCTGGCGATACCACGGACGCTGGGGCACATCGAGCAGGACGGTGTGGGATGCGTTCACGCTCGTCGCCTGACCCGTGATGACGGCGCGGGCGGTTTCGCCACTGACGCCGCTCACCCGAAAGCGCGCCACGAGCACATCGCGCTGTCGCGGGTCGACGACGATCCCACGCAGCCCTGCGCGAACCCACTGCTGGCCACCGACACGAAACGTGAACGTGGTGTCACCGACGTCGACCACCGGAAACCGAACGGCGGTTTCCTGGGTGTGCGCGCGGGCCGGTGAAATCACGAAGAGCGTGACGAGCGAAAAAACCGTGAGAGCAGCCCGCATGTTCATCTGAAGTGTCGGAGGATGTCGTTGTACGAGACTACCAGCATCAGCAGCAGTACCAGTGCAACGCCCGTCCCGAGAATGTATTGCCGCGTGCGTGCGGAGAATGGACTGCCTTTTACGGATTCCGCAACCTGGAGGAGCACCTGTCCACCGTCCAGCACGGGAATCGGCAGAAGGTTCAGCACGGCCAGGTTGATGCTCAGCAGGGCAAGCAGGCGCAGGAGCGCAGGCATCCCCTCACGCGCGGCATTGGCCGACTGCTTCGCGATCTCGATCGGACCCCCGAGCTGGTTCACGCCGATCTCGCGCTGGAAGAGTCCACCGAGGATGGCGAAGATGGTCCCTGCAAACTCCCCGGTATCCCGCGTTCCCTCGACCACTGCTTCGGAAAAAGTGAGATCCTCATGGCGCACGACGGTCCGACTGGCGGCCGCCGCGCCGATCCGCCCAACGGTCCGGTCCCGGCCGGTCAGCGGATCCTTGACCACCGTCGATTCGGGGACGACGGAGAGCCGCATCTCCGCGCGCTCACGGACGATGTCGAGATCGAGCGGGATGCCGGCATTCGCGCTTACGCGGTCGACCAGGTCGGAGAACACCGCAACGGCCTGGCCACCGACCCGAACGATGCTATCACCCGCCTGAACTCCCGCGCGCGCGGCCGGCTGCCCGGCGATCACCCCACCGATCACCGGCGGGGAGAACGGTTCGAGGGCGTACGCGTACAGCATTCGCTGCGGTCCTGAAGCCGAACCAGCGGCCACTGCAATGGTGCCCCGCTGCGTCGTAATGCGGAGCGTGTCGCCTTTCGCCGTCCGGATCGCGCGATCGATGTCGTTCCAGTTGCGTACTTCCCGGCCCTGCACCGCGGTGATCGTGTCCCCGAGCTGGATCAGGGCGCGAAGGCCTTCCGTGCCCTCCATCTGTCGCACGCTGCCGACGACGCGCGTCTCGACGGTATTGCGGCCGTAGCACGCTGCCATGCCGATGAGGACGCCGAGCGCAAGCAGGGCATTCATCGACACTCCGGAGAGCAGGATGAAGAGGCGCTGATAGAGCGGCTTTGACTCGAACCACCGGTGTGCAGGGACCGGATGCGGTCCGAAGGGAACCAGGGCATTCGGGTCCCAGTCCCTGGGCCGCGGACCGTCCCCCGACTCCTGGCGCCGCGCCGCCGACTCCTCGCTCCCGCCCTCGAGAAATGCCGTGGCTTCATCATCGCGCGACGCCATCCGGACGTATCCGCCGAGCGGAATCAACCCGAGGATGTACTGTGTCTCCCCCCACTTCTTGCTCGGTCCTGGCCCGAAGCCGACGGAGAACTTCGGAGCGTACACACCGGTGAGCTTCGCTGCCAGAAAGTGGCCGAGCTCGTGGACGAAGACAACGATGCCGAAGATGAAGATGAACCCGCCCACACCCTGCAGAACTTCTAGCATCGATAAAGCTCGCTGACGTGGTGGCGCGCGGCGGCATCTGCCGCGAGAAGCGCGTCGCGGGTATCTCCCGCTGCGCCCGAATGCGCCGCGAGGGCAGACTCGATGGCGCGCGGGATCTCGCCGAACATGATCCGTCCTTCCAGAAACAGCGCGACGGCCCGCTCGTTCCCGGCGTTGAACACGGCGGGCGCCGCCCCGCCCAGGCGGCCGGCCTCGATTCCGAGCGCGAGGGCGGGAAACGCATCGGTGCGCACGGGCTCGAACGTCAGTGGAGACAGGGCGATCGGGTCGAACGGTGGTACACCGCTATCGGGCACGCGTTCGGGGTGCGTCAGGGCATACAGCACCGGCAACTCCATGCTTGGTGCGCCGACCTGGGCAAGCACGCTTCCATCGACGAACTCGACGAACGAGTGCACGACACTCTGCGGATGGACGACGACGTCGATGCGGTCATACGACAATCCGAACAGGAAGTGAGCCTCGATGACCTCGAGTGCCTTGTTGGCGAGCGTGGCGCTGTCGACGGTGATCTTTCGCCCCATGCGCCAGGTGGGGTGCTCGAGGGCATCGGCAATCGTCGCACGCTCGATCCGAGCCGGAGTCCAGTCGCGGAATGGTCCCCCGGAGGCCGTCAGCACGATTCGGCGAACCTCGGCGCGCGGGCGGTCCATGATGCACTGGAGCACCGCGCTGTGCTCACTATCGACAGGAATGATCTCCCCGCCGCCGCGTCGGCACGCCGCCTCGACGAGGTCGCCGGCCAGCACGAGGGACTCCTTGTTCGCCAGCGCAACGCGCTTCCCGCGCTCGAGGGAGGCCAGCGTCGCATCGAGCCCCGCTGCTCCGACGACCGCATTGATGACGATATCGACGTCATCGCGCGTCGCCGCCTCGACGAGGCACTCGGGGCCCATGCGCCAGTCGGGGGGCGCCGCTGCACCGGCATCAACGAGGCCGATGAAGGACGGGCGATGTTCCTTCACCTGGGACCGGAGCAGTCCTGCGTTGCTGAATGCAGTCAGCGCATTCACCGAGAAGAGGGCCCGATGACGACCGAGCACCCGCAGCGCAGTCGTCCCGATCGAACCGGTCGAGCCAAGCACGGCGATTCCACGCCGGCTCATGGGCGAGCGAACGCAGGAAACAGCATCGAGCCGAGCAGGAGGTACGCGACCGGCAGGACGAACAGGAGGCTGTCGAAGCGATCGAGGATCCCGCCGTGTCCCGGGATGATGTGCGAACTGTCCTTGACGCCCGCCTCGCGCTTGAGCAGGGATTCGGCGAGATCGCCGACTTGCGCGGCGATGCTGACGATCACGCCGAAGGTGATGATCGCGCCAGGCGAGAGCGTGAGCTGTGCATAGGGAACGAGGGCAAACCGGACGTACAGCCAGCAAACGAAGACCGTGACGATGATGCCGCCAATCGCACCCTCGACCGTCTTTCCGGGGCTGACTCTGGGAATGAGCTTGCGCCGTCCGATCGTCCGCCCGACCGCATACGCACCGGTGTCCTGGGCCCAGGTGAGGATGAGCGGCAGGACGAGGAGCGTCGCTCCGGCCGCCGGTCCCACTGCATAGGGGTGATAGCGGAGTGCGTAGCCGAAGCTAAGCATGCCCCCCGTGTAGATGATGCCGAATACCGTGATGCCGACAGCGGCGAGCGGCTTCCCGTCGACCCCCCGCGTCCAGATCGCGACAGCAAGAATCGCAAGCACCACGACGGCAGCGGCGGTCAACGAGAGCGTGAACGGCCACACGACGAGGTGGGCAAGCACGTTGGTGAGGCTCCCCACCGCGTCGCCGAGGGCTGGCCGGCTGTCGAACGTCGCCTGGCCGACGTTGAGGTACCGCGCGTGCACGATGAGCGGGATGGCCGCTGCGAGCGGAATCCCGATTCGATCGAGGGCGCGTGTGCCGCCGGCGCGGGCAATCCGGAACAGCTCCCACGCACCGAGTGCCGCAACGATGCCGAGCAGCGCTGCGAGCGCGGCACCGCCGACCCAGATGATTCCGATCGCTACGGGAATGGCCGCGGCAGCGAAGAGAATGCGCCGCGTGAGCTCGGACACGTCCCTACACCGACACGCGGCCGAAGCGGCGCTCGCGGCTCTGGAAGTCGAGAATCGCCTCGTAGAGCTCGCGGCGCCCGAAATCGGGCCAGAGGACCGGCGAGATGTAAAGCTCGGCGTACGCGACCTGCCAGAGCAGGAAATTCGACAGGCGCTGCTCGCCTGATGTCCGGATCAGGAGGTCGGGATCGGGCGTGTCGGCCGTGAACAGCCGCTGCCGGATCTCGGCCTCGTCGATATCGTCCGGGTTCAGGCGGCCCGCGACGGCATCGCGGGCGAGCAGCCGCGCCGCGCGTACGAGCTCCGCCCGTCCCCCATACGAAATGAAGAGGTTGAGACGGAGCGTGTCGTTGTGGGCCGTCTCGGCCACGACGCGGTTGACGGCGGCCGCCGCAGCAGGCGTCAGCCGGTCGAGCTCACCGAGCACGATGACGCGGACGCCACGAGCGCGCAGCTCGTCGACCTCGCGCGCGATGTACTCTTCGAGCAGCGTCATCAGCGCACTGACTTCCGTGGACGGTCGCTGCCAATTCTCCTGCGAGAAGGCGAACAGCGAGAGCGTTTCGAGCCCGACCTCCACCGAGGCTTCGACGACGGCTCGCACGGACTTCATCCCGGACCGATGACCGAATGGCCGCGGCATGTGGCGCTCGCGCGCCCATCGTCCGTTGCCGTCCATGATGATCGCAATGTGGCGCGGAATCGCGCCATGAACCCTGATGCGATCCAGGAGATCGGTCGCCGGCGATCGAGCCACGATGGCGTCCCGGTCAGACTTCCATGATGTCGGCTTCCTTGCTCTTCGTGAGGTCCTCGATCTTCCCCATGAAGTCGTCATGCATCTTCTGGAGGTCCTTCTCGGCATGCTTGACATCATCTTCCGGGACTTTCTCCAGCTTTTTCAGTCGGTCGCGCCCTTCCGTCCGGCCGTGGCGGATCGCAATCCGCCCCTCCTCAGCCAGCTTGTGGACGACCTTCACGAGATCCTTGCGGCGCTGCTCGTTGAGTGAAGGGAGCGGCACGCGAATCACCCCGCCCTGCGACGACGGGTTGAGGCCGAGATCCGAATCGCGGATCGCCTTTTCGATCACCGACAGCTGGCCCTTGTCGAACGGTTGCACCGTCAGCAGCCTCGGCTCGGGCGCGGAAACACTCGCGACCTGGTTGAGGGCCATGTTCTGGCCCCACATCTCGACGCGGACGGTGTCGAGCAGGGTCGCCGAGGCCTTGCCGGTGCGGATCGAGGAAAACTCCTTCTTCGTGTTCTCGAGACCGCGCTCCATCGACGCGCGCGCGTCCTTCATGATCTGCGGGATGGTAATCATTGCACGAGGGTGCCCACCTGCACGCCGCGGATTGCATCCGCGACGGCGCCGGGCGTATGAATGTTGAGGACGATGATCGGAAGCCGGTTTTCCTTGCACAGCGTGATGGCGGTCTGGTCCATCACGCCGAGCTCCTCCACCATGACGTCGCGGTAGCTGATCTTCTCATACATCTTCGCTGTGGGATCCTTCTTCGGATCCGCCGAGAACACGCCATCGACGCTCGTGGCCTTGATGATCACGTCGGCCTTGATCTGGATCGCGCGAAGGGCGGCCGCCGTGTCGGTCGAGAAGTACGGATTTCCGGTCCCGGCCGCGAAGATCACGATGCGACCTTTCTCGAAATGCCGGATTGCGCGTCGCCGAATGTACGGCTCGGCGAGCTCCTCCATCCGGATCGCGGTCATCACGCGGGTATCGACGCCCTGCCGCTCGAGTACATCCTGAAGCGCCAGAGCGTTGATCACCGTGCCAAGCATGCCCATGTAATCCGCGGCAACGCGATCCATTCCCATCTTCGAGATCTGGGTGCCGCGCACGATGTTGCCACCGCCGATCACGAGCCCTACGCCTGCGCCCATTTCCCCGACGGCCTTGATCTCATTGGCAAGCCGCGTGATGACCTCGAAATCGAAGCCGAACCCCTTGTCCCCCGCCAGTGCCTCTCCCGACAGCTTGAGGAGAATGCGTTTGTAGGTCAGCGGCTTGTTTTCCTGCGTGAACACCGGAAAGGGGCCGGACACGAGGGTCATGCCTCGCCGAGCTGATAGCGAACGAAGCGCCGGACCACGATGTTTTCGCCGACCTTGGCTGAGGTTTCCTTCACGAGATCGCCGACGCTCTTCTTGGGCTCCTTCACCCACGCCTGGGACAGCAGCGCGACATCCTTGTAGTACGACTCGACCTTGCCCTCGACCATCTTCTTGATGATCTGGTCGGGCTTGCCGCTCTGCCGCGCCATCTCCTCGAAAATCCGCCGCTCGCGGTCGACCGCTTCGGCTGGTACGCCGGTCCTGTCGACGGCAAGGGGGGCCATGCTCGCGATGTGGAGCGCGATCTCACGGGCGAGCGTCTTGAAATCATCCGTGCGTGCCACGAAGTCGGTCTCGCAGTTGATCTCGAGCATGACACCCACCTTGCCGTTGTGGTGGATGTAGCTCGCGACCAGGCCTTCGCTGGTCGTCTTGCCAACGCGCTTGTCCGCCTTGGCGATTCCCTTCGTGCGCAGTGCTTCGGCCGCCTTCTCGATATCGCCCTTCGACTCCTCGAGCGCGCGCTTGCATTCCATCATGCCCGCACCGGTCCGCTGGCGGAGCTCCTGAACTTCCTTTGCCGTGAAGGCCGTGGTCGTCGTCATCGTGTTCACAGTCCTGCGCTGTCGTGAGAACGCCGCCGACCAACTGGCCGGCGGCGTACCAAGTTTACTGTATCCGAGCGTTCAATACTACCCGACTCACTCCGCTGCGCTGTCGTCTCCGACATCGGCTTCGACGGCATCGGCGACTTCGACGCCTTCACCAGATTCACCGCCTTCACCGCCCTCGCCACTCTTGAGACGGGCCGCGATCGCCTCTGGCTTCGCGCGACGACGACGCGGACGACGCTTCCGCTTCTTGTCGCCCTCGCCCTCCGGCTCCGCACCACGGTCCGAGCTGTAGGTATAGCTCTCGCCTTCCTCGGATTCCTCGCGAACGGGGGCCTCCCGACGCGCTTCGGCGATGGACTCGGACACCGCATGGGTGATCAGCTCGACGGAGCGGATCGCGTCATCGTTGCCGGCGATCGGTACCGTGATCAGGTCCGGGTCCGCGTTGGTATCGACGATCGCGACGAGCGGGATCCCGAGCTTGTTGGCCTCGCTCACCGCAATGCGCTCACGCTTCGCGTCGATGACGAACATGAGGCCAGGGAGGCGCGTCATGTTCTTGATGCCGGACAGATTCTTCGAGAGCTTGTCCCGCTGGCGGGACATGAGAAGCTGTTCTTTCTTCGTGTAGTTCTCGAATTCGCCGCCCGCTTCGATGCCCGTTTCGAGCTCCTTGAGGCGACGGAGCTGCTTCTTCACGGTCTGGAAGTTGGTGAGCAGGCCACCGAGCCACCGCTCCGTGACGTACTGAGCGCCGCAGCGCTCGGCCTCGGCCTGCACGATCGCCGCGAGCTGGCGCTTGGTGCAGACGAACAAGACGTTGTCGCCGCGCAGGATGACGTCGCGAACGAGCTTCTGGGCGATCTCGAGCTGCCGAAGCGTCTTGTGCAGGTCGATGATGTGAATGCCATTGCGCTCGGCGAAAATGAAGCGCCGCATCTTCGGGTTCCAGCGGCGCGTCTGGTGGCCGAAATGCACACCGGCTTTCAGCAGCTCATCGAGATTCGGTTGGGACATGCGGAGGGACGTTTCCTATGCTGGGTTGTGATCCACCGCCCCCGTCATCGCCTGCCGCGACCGGTCGAACCGGCACCCGCGGTGGCTCAGGAGGCGTGAGAGATGCGCAGCAATCCGAATGTGGACTGCTGCGTCGTGCGACTACCGCTTGCTGAACTGGAACCGCTTGCGGGCCTTCGGGCGGCCCGGCTTCTTGCGCTCGACGGCGCGCGCGTCGCGCGTGAGCAGTCCGAGATCGCGCAGCTTGCGTCGATTGGCCTCATCGACGATGAGCAGGGCGCGAGCCGCCGCGAGGCGCAGGGCGCCCGCCTGCCCCGTCATCCCGCCGCCCTCGACCTTTGCCTTGACGTCGAAGCGGCCGAGCGTATCGGTCGCACCGAATGGCTGCTGAATCGCCGAGACGAGGGTGGCGCGGGGAAAATAATCCCCGAGCGTCCG
This sequence comes from Gemmatimonadaceae bacterium, assembly GCA_031412375.1. Taxonomy (GTDB): domain Bacteria; phylum Gemmatimonadota; class Gemmatimonadetes; order Gemmatimonadales; family Gemmatimonadaceae; genus JANPKQ01. Next base: position 15,441 of record JANOCW010000113.1, read on the forward strand.
ACCGTTCACTTCCCACTTGCCCGTGCCGGGCGAGAGGTACAGACGGCACCGGGCTTCCTTGCGACGCCCGATGGTGTGAATCACGTTCTCTGCCATTACTCGGTCTCGGTGTACTTGAGGGTCAGCACGGTGGGCTGTTGCGCGACGTGCGGGTGATCGGCATTCGGGTACACACGCAGCTTGTTGCGCAGTACCTGGCGCCCCAGGGCGGTCTTCGGGAGCATGCCGTATACGGCTTTCTCGATGACGCGCTCCGGGTGCTTCTGGATCATGGTCGCGAACGGCGTGAACCGCTCGTGGCCCATGTAGCCGGTGTGGTGAAAGTACTCCTTCTGCTCAGCCTTGCGGCCGGTCACGCGAACCTTCGTCGCGTTGATGACGATGACGTTGTCGCCCGTGTCCATGTGAGGCGTGAACATCGGCTTGTGCTTGCCGCGGATGATTTTCGCGACCTCGGTGGCGAGGCGGCCGAGCACCATGCCGGCGGCATCCACGATGTACCACTGATGGTCGATGTCCCGCGGCGTAGCGGTATAGGTCTTCATAAGCGAGTAGAATCGAACACGATGGCCGCGCGGCAGATCGCCAGGCGGCCGAATAAGGCCTTCAGAGACAGACAAGCAAGCTACGAAAGGACTTAGGCGAAGTCAACCGGGGGCACTTGGCGTCAACGGTCCCTTGCCGTTGCAGCGGCTGGCGCAACCTCGTGGAACCAGTAGGGCTTTTCGGGAGCGTCGATGAAGAATCGGTCCCGCGCCGGACTGATATCCGCGCCAAAGTACGAGGTGAGGATGATTTGCATGACGTTGACCAGCGTAACGTCGCCGACAAAGAGACCGGGCGAGCCGGGCGTGAGAAAGGCGCCGAACGCGCCGAACCGTTCCCGCAGGGCGGGGCCTGGGCCAAGCCCCTCTCGCTCCATATCGAAGGGTGCGACACGCGATCCGTGATCGCCCACAATCGCGATGACCGGGCGCACCGCGGAGCGGCTGAGAATCTCGGTGACGGCGTCGAGAACAAGCCCATTCGTGCACCGGAGCTGTCGGACATAGAGCCGTTTTTCCAGCGCAGTGTCACCTGCCGGCTCCACGAATCCCGGGCGGCAGCCAACCCCGAAAATGTACGGGGGGTGCGGCAGGAGAATATGCGCAAACACGAATGTGGGGCGCGGATCATCCGGGACGCGCTTCAGTCCAGCGAAACTCGCGCGTGCATGCGCCGTCGGATCAGCGATCCACGATTGTCGCATCACGGGCGTACCGCCGAGTACGCCGCGGCGAAGCTGGGAGCCGAGGAGCTGTTCCGGGCGCCAGAGCGGAATCGCCCGAAAGCTGTTGTCCGCAAGCGAGCTTCCGGCGGTAAGCGCGAACCACTCGGATGGAAAAAAAAGGTAACGGTATCCCTGGGCCTTCAGAAATACGGCGGCCCGGTTCCTGTCCGCGAGCGAGCGGAGGCCCCTGAAGTTCAGGCTTGGCCGGGTGGCGGTATCGCCGTGTACGTAAGCGAAATTGAGCAGGGACGGCAGCGAGGCGTCGGTGCGCACGTAGTTGCTGTGAAACTGTTCCGGCAACACGAAGCCGAGTGCTCGAAGCGTGTCTAAGAATGCGCTGTCGTCATGGGCGAATATGTCGCGCAACACCTTTCCGTTGGCGCGTGCATCCAGGACCAGCAGGTAGATATCGCGGCGAGGGCTCGGGTGGGCCAACGGATGCGCAGTGATGGAAAGCGATGGTGTCAGGGAGGCCGGCAAGAGCACGCGCGTGTCTGCCACTGTTGCCCGGGCTTGCTGAAATAACCACTGCGCCGAGGCACCGGCGACAAGCAGCACGGAAGCCACCGTGATGAACCGAGAGGCACGGACGAATGCCCATCCCCGATACCAGGCGAAACCGAAAATGCACACGACAGGCAGGATCAGGTAGCGAATCCTGATGGAAACCCCTGCGGTGCCTGCGATGAACGACATGAGCGTGGCGCCCCACAAAATGACGGCTACCAGAGCCGCCACGCCCAAGTCAACCGCCCGTATCGTGCGTGGAGTGCTCCCCAGTCTCACCAGCCCGAAGTGGACGATTGCCGCCGCGATTGCCGCGCCTCCAGCGATGGTCGCGAGCGTGACGGCAAGGTCGCTCATGGTGTGGCTGCCGGACGCCAGCGCGGCAACCCGGATCACGGCGAAGGTCGAGAGCAACGGCGTCGCCACCCACGTGGACAGACGCAGCTTCACCGCGACGCAGGACGAGCCGTCATCGAGTAAATCAGGCGTTGAGAGTCAGCGAGCTGCGTTCGCTTTTCGAGCACAAAGCAGCACTCGAACGCCCGCTCGAAACCCAGTTGCGAGTATTCGGGGAACGTATCGGGACTGTTGCGAAGGAGGCGTTCGACCTGCGAATCAGACCTGGGAACGAATTCCACGACGAGCGACCGACTTACACGCTGCAGGAACTCCGCAATGCGGCGGAGCGGAACGTTGTTCCTGAGAGCAAGGTGATGCACCAGCGCCAGCGCGAGGACGGTGTCGGCCGGGCCCCGGTCGGCGAGCGAGGCCCGCTCCTCCCCGGCCCACCCGCTGCCCGTGGACGGGTTCCCCAAGTCGAGGAGCAGGGGGAGAACTCGTGTGTCCCCCTCGGATCGCACACGACAATAGTTCCGCTCGACGGCTGCCGGATCGTTATCGAACGAGATGACGACCGGGGCAATGCGACTCGCCTCCCGACTGAACTCGCCAGTGTTGCTTCCCAGATCCCACACCGTCCGGGGGGCGAAGTGCTCGAGTGCCTCCCGAACGAGTCGTCGCTTGGAATCATGCGCTTCCGTCGAATAGTTCGTCTTATCGACATAATCACGCCACTCGCTCTTCTGGGGGGCCCATTCCAGTGACTCCACCGCCCGATGCAGCCCGTCGACCAGCGATAGAAGCGCTGGAGTCGAAATCGTGGCGCCGCGTGCGACCTTGGCAACGGAGGAATGCGCGAACGCACGAACGCTGCGGGCGTGTAGCACGATGTGGAAGAAGAAGCGAGGATCGAGGCGCGTGCGGAACGGCAGGAGCCTCGCGCCGAGGTCGAGTGGAATACCCCCCATGAAGGTGCGAAGGAGTTGCCCGCACCGAATGTCACACCGGCTCATCAACGCCAGCGGGACGAGGAAATGCTCGCAGAACTGCCGATATGCAGCCCAGGGGGTTCCCGGGCTGTGTCGCGCAATGGACAGCGTATCGATGAAAACCGGCTTGCCCTTCCAGAACTGGACGTTGTAGGCGCTGGCATCGCGCAGCGCGAAACCGCGCTCCAGCAAACGACGCTGAAGCTCGAGCGTCAACAGTGCCGCGTCGCGCAGTTGGCCGAACGACCACTCGTACGGGTATGACACGAACGGGATCCTCTCGACCTCGAGGATCGCTTCTGCGTCCGGGTTGAATTGGTCCGCGAGGGAGACCTGGCGATGCGGAATCAGCAGGCCAGCCTCGGTCAGCTCTCCGTACAGCCCCGAAGCCGCAACGGCGTCGTACTCAGCGGAAAAGGATCGGTTGATCTGGCGCAGCACGCGTTCGTGGCGGATGAAAACGAACCCGGCATTGTCGCGAAACGAGCCGGGGACGCGCTCAGTCGTTCCGGTCACGTCGCAGCAAGCGCGTCACAGCACTCCGGAGTCCGCGTCGCACTGATTTGATGGTAGCGGCTGCGGAGAGGACCCCGGCCGCAAAGAGCTGCAGGAGCAGACTGCCGGCCGAGGGGTCGATGTACATGAAACCTTGGATCGAATGAATGAAGTCACGCTGCAGCGCCCGGCCGAACGGATTCGCGATCAGTGCAATCGCGGGTGCTGACACCGCGTGCACCGGAATACGCGCATGTCGGCAACGGTGCTGTGCGATGTCCGACAGACGTGCCTCACACGCCGGTGTTAAGTCGCAGCGCAAGATATGTACGCCGGCGGTTACCGATAAGGCGTCGCATCAGTGCGACACATGTGGAGCTGCGACCGCACGCACTCGAGGTCGCTTGCTGGAAGCTCGTTACTCCAGCTCGACCAGCACCATGCCCTTCTCGACCGCTTGCCCCGGCTGCACATGGACTGCCTTCACGACGGCGTTGGCCGTGACGCGGAGCTCGTTCTCCATCTTCATGGCTTCCATCACGACGAGCCCCATCCCGGCGGTCACTGCTTCGCCGGGCGCCACGTTCACCCGAACGACCAGGCCCGGCATCGGCGCCACCAGGGGTGCAGGACCGCGGGGACCGCTGGTCGCGGCAGCGAGATCCTGGATCGCGCGCGTGCGCTCGTCGAGGGCATCGACCTCATGGCGGAAGCCGTCAACCCAGATCGTGTAGTTGCCGCGACGATCGCCGGCGCGCACGACGACGCGGTGGACCCGCGCTCCCAACCGAATGATGCGCACGGGCGTGCCCTCTACCGTCTCGATCTGCGCAGGCAGCTCGTGGCCGTCGAGCGATGCATTGCCACCCTCGAGCGTGACGTCGTGACGCGCCCCGTCGACATCGACGACGTACTTCAACGGGAGTCCGGAACGAGTTCGCAGACGGTTTCGACGTGCGCGGTCTGGGGGAACATGTCGAAGCCGACGACGGATGCGATACGGTAGCCCGGCAAGCGGGCAACGTCGCGCGCCAGCGTGGCCGGGTTGCAGCTCACGTAGATCAGTGCGCCGGGGGGCGTGGCCGCGGAAAGCTGTGTCGTCACGCGCTCGTGCACGCCGACGCGAGGTGGATTCACGATCACGACATCGGCGGGCAGGAACTCCTGAAGCACATCCTCGACTCGAGCGTGTACCATGCGCGAGGGTGACACCAGGCGGCGCGTGCCACGTGCGGCTCCGTGGGGATCGAGCTCGATGGCCGCGACTCGTACACCCGCCTGCGAAAGACCGACCGCGGTGTCACCACCGCCGGCGTAGGCATCGATGGCGGTTGCAGGCTGTCGGGAGAGTGCCAGGCCGATGACATACGACTGCAGTTCAGCGGCGACTGCGGAATTGACCTGAACGAATGATGCGTCCGCGGCGCTGCCGTCCGAATCGTCGCCATCCGCGACGGTTGCGGGCATCGGGGCCGGATCGGCGGAATCCACCTCGTCACTCGACAGGTGCGACGCCTTGGCGCGCACGCCCAGTCGCCGGCGTGCCTGGCCGCGGGGCTGCCACCAGAGCGCGCCGATCAGCGGGACGGCATCGAGGAAGCGCTCGTGGGTGGTCCAGCGGGTTCCGCCTTCGAGCAGGAAGGACGTGTCGGCCGCCGCTGCGCCGATCGCGATTCGAACCGCCCCGCGCAACTCGGTCTCCTGCGGCAGCCACTGTGAGGCAGCACGGATCTCGCGCCAGACATCGAGCACGCGCTCATCCGTGATGGGACAGTCGACGAGATCGAAGACCCGCCCGGGGCTGTCGTATGGGTGCAGCCCCGCGATCCACCGATCACCCACCGTGCGCCGACGGAGCGCGAGGGTGAGCTTTCGTCGGTAGCGCCACTCCGCCAGGCTGCGCCGCACTGGCGTGCGGATGGCCGGTCGTTTCGCGATCCGCTGGAGCGCATCGCGGATGAAGTCGCTCTTCGCCGCGAGTTGGGCGGGATAACTGATATGCTGGAGTTGACACCCTCCGCAGCGATCGACGACGTAATGCCTGCATGGCGGATCGATGCGCTCGGGGCCGGGCTCGACGATCGAATCCCAGTGCGCACGCGCGAAGCGCCCTGACTTGTCGATACGGACGCGTCCCGTGTCTCCCGGCGCAGACCGCGGAACGAAGACGACGAGACCATTGGACCGGCCGACGCCGTCGCCTCCCGCGGCGATGGAATCGATCGTGAGTTCCAGTATTCGTGTCATGCGGGTCGC
>JANOCW010000114.1:0-3330 GCA_031412375.1 Gemmatimonadaceae bacterium
GCCGACAGTGACCAGTCGCTCACCGAGCCGACACAGTCGGCTCCGTCCATCACCGGGAGCTGTGAGACATCGTGGAGGCTCATCAGCCGGAGTGCCTGTCGCACGCTCGCTCCCGGGCCCACCGAGATCACCACACGATCGCTGCGCCCGTCCTTTTCGTTCATGAGCTGGCCGAGCGTCACCCGGTCGTGGTCGAGCATCTGGTTCTCGCGCATCCACTCATCGCTGTAGAGCTTCGAGAGATAGCGCTCGCCGGTGTCGCAGAGCAGTGTCACCACGAAGGCATTGGGATCGTTCACCGCGCGGGCGACACCGAGCGCGACGTGCGCGATCAATCCCGCCGATCCACCGACGAACAGGCCTTCCTCGCGCGTCAGCCGACGTGCCATGGCGAACGCGTCGCGGTCACTCACGGTCTGGTAGTCGTCGATCACGCTCATGTCGAGCGTACCAGGCAGCTTGTCCTGACCGATCCCCTCGATCTTGTACGGCACACCCTCGACCTTGTTCTTCCCCTTGCTCCGCCAGTACTCGGCGAGGATCGACCCCGTCGGATCGCCTGCGATGATCCGGATCTTGGGGTTCTTCTCCTTCAGGTAGCGGCCTGCTCCGGTGAGCGTTCCGCCAGTGCCCGCCGCCGAGACGAAGTGCGTGATGCGCCCTTCGCTCTGCTCCCAGAGCTCGGGCCCCGTCGTCGCGTAGTGCGCCTCGGGATTCGCGTCATTGTAAAACTGGTTGGCGAGGATCGCGTTCGGGATCTCGCTCGCGATCTTCTTCGCCCGCATCACGTAGTTGTCGGGATGGTCGGGCGGCACCGCCGTCGGCGTAATGATCACCTCGGCGCCGAACGCCTTGAGCAATCGAACCTTTTCCTGCGACATCTTGTCGGGCATCGTGAAGATGCAGCGATAGCCCTTCAGCGCGGCCGCAATCGCGAGGCCGATGCCGGTGTTCCCGCTCGTCCCTTCGACCACCGTGCCGCCGGGCTTGAGCTTCCCCTCACGCTCCGCCCGCTCGATGATCGGCAGTCCGATCCGGTCCTTCAGCGACCCGCCCGGATTGAAGAACTCTGCCTTGCCATATACCGGGGTTCGGATGCCGCGCGTCACCCGGTTGAGGCGGATCAGCGGCGTCCATCCGACCGTCTCCAGCACGTTGGCATAGGGACGGCGGTTGCGCTCGACGGCGGTCATGAAGGCGGAGTTCGAGCCGGCTCTCTGGGCGGGACGAGCGTTGGGTAGTTCTTCAGGATCGTGTCACCGGGCAGGGGGGGCGCCTGGGGATGGCGGAAATAGACCGGATACAGCACCGACACGGCCATCGGCTGCGAGCGCTTCTTCGCCGGCACGAAGGTCAGCTCCGATGATCCCTTCACGGCCGCGCTGTCGAGTGCCGGATAGCCCGACGGCTCGACGACGAGCGTCGACTCGGGATGCACCTGTCCGGTGCTGTCGATGAAGATCCGGAGCGTGACGTTGCCCTGGACCTTCTGCGCGTACAGCGCCGACGGATAGCGGAAGGGAAGCTCCTTGTTGCGCATCGCCGGCATCGTGTCCGGCCGCGATCCGGCTGTCGTCGCGAACACGTTCTGGATCTTGTCCTTGCCTTCATCGGTGACACAGCCGGCAAGCAGCAGCACGGCGACGACGGGCAGGACAGGTGGGAAGGCTCGACGCATGGCCCCTAATCTAATCCGGCGGGTCACGAGGGGCGGCGCGCCTCATCAGCGAGCCGCGCCAGGAGCGACAGCGCATCGAGCGGTGTCAGGGTATTGATGTCGAGTCCGCGAAGCTGCTCGACGACCGGGTGCGGGAGCGCGCTGAACAGGGCGAGCTGCTCGACGGCGGACTGACGTGGCGGCACTGGATCGCGCTCCCCCCGAAGTCGTGGCACCAGGAGCTCGCCTTCGAGCAGGGCCAGCACGGCGCGCGCGCGGACGAGCACGGCTGCGGGCAGCCCGGCGAGACGTCCGACTTCGATGCCGTACGAGCGATCGGCTCCCCCCGGCGCCAACCGATGGAGGAAGAGGATCTGGTCCCCGACTTCCCGCACCCCGACGTTATAGTTGCAGACAGATACTAATTCGTCGGTGAGCTGCGTCAGCTCGTGGTAGTGCGTCGCGAAGATCGTCTTTGCGCCCGTCCGGTCGTGCAGGTGCTCCGTCACCGCCCACGCGATCGCGACGCCATCGTATGTCGAAGTCCCGCGACCGATCTCATCGAGCAGGACGAGGCTACGCTCCGTCGCCGTATGGAGGATCGCGCTCGTCTCCGACATCTCCACCATGAACGTCGACTGGCCGCGCACGAGGTTGTCGCTCGCCCCGACCCGCGTGAACACCCGGTCGACGAGCCCAATGCTCGCCGCCGCCGCGGGAACGAAGCTCCCGATGTGCGCCATGAGGACGATGAGGCCGACCTGGCGGAGGATCGTCGACTTGCCCGCCATGTTCGGCCCCGTGAGAATCATCACCCGCGCGTCTCGCGTCAGCCGCACATCGTTGGGGATGAACTTCTCCCGCGGCATCATCCGCTCGACCACCGGATGCCGGCCCGCGCGGATGTCAAGCTCGAACCCGTCTGTCATCACCGGCCGCACATACCCCTCGCGCTCCGCGACCTCGGCGAGCGTGGCGAACACATCGAGCGTCGCCAGCAATCGTGCGACACACTGCAGCCGCCCCACCTGCCGGCCAATGCTGCCGCGAACGGCCTCGAAGAGCGTGCGCTCCCGCGCTTCGATGCGCTCGACCGCGGTCAGGACTCGCTCCTCGTATTCCTTGAGCGCGGGCGTGACGTAGCGCTCGGCGCCCGTGAGCGTCTGCCGCCGCTGGTAGTCTGCCGGTACGAGGTGCTGGTTGGTGTTCGTCACCTCGATGAAATAGCCGAACACCTTGTTGTAGCCGACCTTGAGCGACTGGATCCCCGTGCGCGCGCGTTCCTGGGCCTGTATGGCGGCGATGCCATCCTTCCCGCCGTCGCGAAGCGTTCGCAGGTCATCGAGCTCCGCATCGAATCCCGTGCGGATCGTCGCGTCATCACCGAGCGTGGCCGGGGGACGGTCGACCAGGGCCACGCCGATCTCGTCGCGCAGCGTCGCGCATTCGTCCCACTGCTCGAGCACGGCGGCCAGTGCCCCGACCGGGCCGAGCGTCCGGACGGCGTCGCCGACGAGCGGAAGCCGAGCGATCGAGGCGCCGAGCGCTCCCATCTCCCGAGGCGTGGCGCGTCCCACGGCGGCCTTCGAGGCTAGACGCTCGACGTCCCGAACACCGTCGAGCGCATCCCGCAGCGTCTGTCGGGCAAGCGGTCCTCGAGCGAGTGCACCGAC
>JANOCW010000115.1:0-11910 GCA_031412375.1 Gemmatimonadaceae bacterium
GGCGCCTTCGGAGCGATGGGAGGGATGCTCACGTCCGTCAGCGACCTCGGTCGATGGGTCGGCTTCATGCTCGACGCATGGCCGCCGCGCGAGGGCGCGGAGACGGGACCGGTCCGCCGCTCATCCGTGCGCGAGATGCAACAGGTCGCGAGGTACATCGGTGCCACCGCGGTGCGTGACACCGCGGCGGGCGCGGTGACGCTGAACGCAGGAGGTTACGGCTACGGACTGCGCGTCGCGCAGACATGCCTCTTCCGAACGTCCGTCTCGCACACGGGAGGGCTTCCCGGCTTCGGCTCGCTGATGCGCTGGCTGCCCGAGCACGGCGTCGGCATCGTCGCCCTCGGCAACCTCACCTACACGGGCTGGAGCGGTCCCGCCGAGCAGGCACTGCAGATTCTCGCGCGCAGCGGCGGCCTGGTGCCGCGCGTGGCGCAGCCGGCACCCGTGCTGGTGGAAAAGCGCGAGCAGGTGTCGCGGCTCGTCACTCGCTGGAACGATGCGCTCGCCGACAGCATCGCGGCGATGAATCTCTTCCTCGATGAACCGAAGGCTCGTCGCCGCGTCGCGACCGAGCGCGTTCGCCAGCAGGCGGGCGAGGACTGCCGGAACGAGGGCCCGTTCCAGGTGGAGAACGCGTTGCGTGGTCGCTGGCGGATGCGGTGCAGGACCGGAGACTTGCGAGTCTCGATCACGCTCGCGCCGACCGAGCCGGCGAAGGTGCAGTTCCTGGAGGTGACGCCGATCGCGCGGGACGAGATGCTTGCTCCTGCGTCCGTGTGTCGGTGAGCGGTTGGCGGTTGACTGGGTCGGCGGCGGACAGCGGTGGACCCAGGCCACCCACACAAGTACGCGTTATGCGGACCTGCAGGGCATGTCTCGCATCACCATTGCGTTCGGCGCGTTGGTGGTTGCCCAATGCGCGCACTCGATCGAGGAGTACGTCGGTCGGCTGTGGGAATCCTTTCCTCCGGCCGCTTTCCTGACTGGCCTGATCTCATCAGACCGCAAGCTCGGATTCCTTGTCATTAACGGGGCGCTCGTAACATTTGGCATCTGGTGCCTGTTGTGGCCGGTTCGGAAGAAATGGCACTCGGCCCAGGCGCTCATGTGGTTCTGGGTTCTGATCGAAATGATCAACGGCGTCGGGCATCCCGTCTGGAGCGTCCGCCAGGGGGAGTACACCCCAGGGGTCATCACCGCGCCCATTCTCCTTGCCTTGGCGGTGTACCTCGCATTCCGGCTGCGACGCGCTGCGCCTCCGGTTTCACTGGCCGCTTGATGTTGCGTTGCAATCTGGACCGGCACATTCGGCCCCACATATGGACACATCCGATCGTCAATCATGGTTTCGCGCGGCACTTCTTTGCGGCGTCGCTTACTTGCTCATCGGCCGATTGTTCGCGCTGCCCGCCAACCACGTGCATGTATGGCGGCTAGCGGCGTGGATGGTCAGCGGGGGCGTGTACGCGGCACACATTGGGTACGAGCACTTCAGGCTGCGCAACTCGCCTCGCTCAGCGGCGTCGCACGTTGCGATGGCAGTGGCGATCGGGGCGTTCGGTATTGCGGTCGCCGGGATGATTCATTCGCTGACGACCACATCATCGATTCGGCCGACTTGGCTTCTGGCTCTTGTCTTGTTTCCGGCCATCACCGCTGTTCCGGCGTTTCTCGGTGCGCTCGTCGCAGGGGCACTGTTACGGCGCCGTTCGCGGAGCGCTGGCTCATCTTGCGATACGTAGCTGCGGTCCTGCTCGCGCTGGTCGTCGCCGCGAACGCCTCGGCGCAGGCGGCCCGTCAGCGCACGTATGCCAACCCGATCGACATCGACTACCGGTACAACTTCGAACAGCACAACGAAGGCATCTCGTATCGGTCCGGCGCCGATCCCGTCATCGTCGTGCATCGCGGCGAGTACTACCTGTTCGAGACCATCGGCGACGGCTACTGGCACTCCCGCGACCTCGGCACATGGCGGCACATTACTCCCTCGCGGTGGCCGCTCACCGACATCGTTGCTCCGGCCGCGTTGTCAGTGCGCGACACGATCTACCTGCTGCCGAGTGCGACGCGCCCGCTGCCCATCCTGATGCTCACGAAACCGGCAACGGGGCGCGTCGAGTTCTACAATCGCCTGCTGCCCTGGCTTCCGCTGGCGCGCGATCACGAACCCCGCGTGTTCGCACATCCCGACTCCGTGCAACCAGGCCCGTGGGATCCGCAGTTCTTCCACGATCCGGACACGGAGCGGTGGTTCCTCTACTGGAACTCGTCCAACGTCTATCCGCTGCACGTCATCGAGCTCGACAAGACCAAACGGCTCGCGTACAAGGGGACTCCGCGGTGGCTGTTTGGTCTCGAGCCGGAGAAGCACGGGTGGGAGCGGTTCGGCCAGGAGCATCGCGACACGATCCGTCCCTTCATGGAAGGCGCGTGGATGACCAAGCACGCCGGGCGGTACTACCTCCAGTATGGCGCGCCGGGCACGGAGTTCAACGCGTATGCGACCGGCGTCTACGTCGGGAACGACCCGCTCGGCCCGTTCACCTATGCGCCCTATAATCCGGTCGCCTACAAGCCCGGGGGATTCGTGCAGGGCGCGGGTCACGGCAACACTTTCCAGGACGTGCACGGCAATTGGTGGAACACGGGCACGCCGTGGATCGGGGTCAACTGGAACTTCGAGCGTCGCATCGGTCTGCACCCCGCCGGCTTCGATGGCGACGGCCAGATGTATGTCGACACGCGCTTCGGCGACTTCCCTCATTGGCTGCCTACGAAAGCGTGGCGCACGAGCGACGACCTGTTCACGGGCTGGATGCTCTTGTCCTACCGGAAGCCGGTAACCGCATCGTCAGCACGTGACAGTTTTCCAGCGAGCAATGCAACGGACGAGAACCCGCGCACCTTCTGGGTGGCTGGCCAGAATCGACCCGGCGAGTGGCTCACGGTGGACCTGGGTCGCGCACAGGAAGTGAAGGCGATCCAGGTGAATTACGCCGATTACAAGTCGGGTCTCTACGGCACGGACTCCACCGTCGCCACGCGGTTCCGCCTGCGCGCCTCCGCAGACGGCGTGCAGTGGAGAACCGTCGCCGATCTTTCGCGCGAGCGACGCGACCGTCCCAACGCGTACGTCGAGCTATCCACGCCAATCCGCGCGCGCTACGTGCGGTATGACCACGTTCACGTTGGCGCGGCGAACCTCGCTGTGAGCGACATTCGCGTGTTCGGCAGCGGCGGCGGAGCGCGCCCCGCAACGCCAGCGGGCCTGACGGCGCAGCGCGACCGCGACGAGCGGAATGCCACCATTGCATGGCAGCCTGTCACGGGAATGGTCGGCTACAATGTTCGCTGGGGCATCTCGCCCTCGAAGTTGTACCAGACCTATCAGCGTTTTGCCGACCAGGGCACGACGCTGGAGCTCCGGGCGCTCACCGTCGGGCAGGCCTACTGGGTGGCAATCGAGGGCTTCAATGAAAACGGGGTGTCGCTCCTCAGCTTGCCAGTGCAGATTCGCTGATAGTTCCCGAGCACTGGAGGAATCCATGACGAGATCTGGGCGAGTCGGCGGCGCGCGTGCCCCTGGCAGGCCGCTCGACTCAGCGACGCAACAGGATACTCCTTCCACCCGCGTACGCGCCCTCGTGATGTGCGCGGCACTCACGGGATTGGTCGCCTGTGCGTCGCCGAGCATCGAACGCACCCCTCCAGCCCTGGAGGGCACGGTACTTCCGTTGCCAACCCGCGCGGACAGTAGTGTGACCCGCACCGAACCTCCCATCGTCCAGGTACGCCAATTCCCCTCGTCCGCGATGGTGTCGGTCGTCGGCTGGACCAGTGATGAAACCGCCTACGGCTTGCGTGCAGAGGTGAGTCGAACCGGTGACCTGGTGGGCGGCTATCGACGCGGGGACCATCGACTCTACCTGACTCCGGTCTACGTGAGCGACATGGGTGGGTTCAGTCATGCGATGCTGCCCCCGGGTGCACTGCTCCGGCACATGGGCGCTTCGAGGGACTACGACGCCTGCGGATACGGCGACAGTTGTTCTCCCAGGGAGACCATCGGAATCGGCATCCCCGACTCGGTCCTTCGTACACACCGGGACAGCCTCGTGGTAATGTTCCGTCGCAGCAGCGCGAGCGACTGGACGATCACGCTCCGTCGCGAGTTGATCGACGCGTACCTAGGGGCTGTGGATTCGGTGACCGCAGCGCTCAGGCGGAAATAGTGTGGTCGGCCGACGCAACTGTTCGGGCTCGTGCAGCGTCCACGCGGATGCGAACGGTGCCATGGATGCGGCGCGGGTACATGCGATGGCGGCGGCGATAGAGGCGCTGGCGGCGGTCTCGCGGTAGACTGCGTGGACGGCGTCAACCGCGTAGACGTCGACATAAGTCAAACAGTTATGGGTACGTCTGGAACGTCGTTAAACGGTCAAGGGCGTCAAGAGCGTGACGGCGTTCACTGTTTGACGCCGTTGACTCTTGACGACGTTCCGGACGTACCTCTAACCGTTTAACCCATGTCGCTGTGAACGCCCTTTCTGACTGCGCCTCACGACCGGACCTCAGTACCGCCAGCTCCTGATGTCGGCGCCCGGCGGCGCCGTCTTCAGCATCCGCTCCGCCGCCCACGGCATCACCATCTGGGGATAGCGCAGGCGCGAGTAGGCGTTGGTCCGCGTCTGGTCCCCGTTCCAGCAATGCTCCGCGCGATCGCCGTAGTCCACTACGGCATCCGCCGGCGGATTGGCGGAGCGCAGGAAGTCCTCGACCAGGTACACCGCGTTGTTCAGGTAGTAGTTGTCCATGTCGCCCACGTAGATGCGCAGCTTGCCGCGCAGCTTCGGGCCGAGAGTCGCCCAGTCCCGCTTGAGGATGTGCGACAGGTCATAGTGCTCACGCCAGTAGTCGGCGACGCTTCGGTCGATCGATCCCGTCAGCTTGTTCCAGATGGGCTTCGGGTAGCCGTTCGCGCCGACAGGGGAGTACACCGACTCCCAGACGTCCCACTGGTCTCCAGACCGGCTGTTCGTGCCGAGCGCCAGCTCGCGATGATTGGACTGCTCGAGCGTCGTGCTTACGTGTCCCAGGTAATTGCGCTGCCCTGGGCGCGGGACGCGCTTGAACGGGCCAGCCGCGTAATACGCGTTGGTGTCGCTGTAGATGTCGACCACCGTGTACGCGCGGAAGTCGATCGGATCGGGACACGCCACCCAGGCGCCGTTGTACTCGTCCGGGTAGAACATCTGCACCGCCATCGCCTCCCAGCCGCCCGTGGAGCCGCCGAAGGTGAAGCGCGCCCATCCCTGGCCGATGCCCCGGAAGCGGCGCTCGATCTCGGGGATCAACTCATACTGGATCGCGTCGCCGTACGGGCCGTTGTTGGCGGAGTTCACGGCGTAGGAGTCGTCATAGAACGGCGTCGGGTGCTGGATCTCGATCAGCAACGCGCGTGGAAAATCCGGCCCCGTCCAGTCCTTGTAGAACTGGTGGCCGAGCTCCTGCTGGATGCGGTTGTATCCGCGCAGGTTGAAGCGCGCACTGAAGTCCGGCTCGAGCGTGCTGTCCGGTGGCGTCTCCCGGAAATCATCCATGCCGGCCGGGAAGTGCCCGTGATTCACCATGAGCGGATAGCGCGCCTGCGGGTGCGCGTCGAACCCCTCGGGAAGCAGCACCCACGCGGCGAGGTGCACGTCGCGTCCCCAGAATTTCGACAGCCGCTCGCTCTTCACCTTGATGTACTTGATGTACTTCGACTGCTTCGCCGCGTAGTCCGCGATGGGGGGGATCTCCTGGTCCAGTGACAGCGTGACGGTCCGTGGACCGCGCGCGCCATCATGCGCGAGTGGGCGAACGCTGGAGTACAGGTTCCCCGGCTTCGACGCCCACTGCTGCCCCTCACCACGATCCGGCGGCAACTTTACCGTGTGCCCGTCACTGCGGCGAAATGTCTCGTAGCGATTGACGAGCGCCTGAACGCGAAAGCGACCTCGTGGCAGTTGCGCGAGCGAGCGGAGGGGATACCCGAAGGCAGTCGCGTCCACGATGCGCGTCTCACCCGGCCGCCATCCATCCACATCGATGCCGTAGACCTGCGCGGTGCTCACATTGTCGCTGACCTGGGTTCTCGGCTCCCCACTCGTATCGGCCGAGATGAGGACGAGCAGACGTCCGTCGATGGGCGCCGCGCTGCGGGCGGCCGGGAAGGTGACGGCGAAGCGGAGTGACCCACCCGCTCGTTGCGCTTCCGCGGCGGTTCCGGCGAGCGTGCACGCCGCCATGAGGAGGAGCGGTAGATGGAGGCCGCGCGACAGGAGTCGGGACATGATGGGCACGTGGGAAGATGATGGCACGGGTCCGCGGGTCAGTTCTGCGGTATGACGCCTTCCATCACCGCCTTCTTCTCCTCCGCCTCCTCGAGTGTCTTCAGCACGTCGCGCCAGGCGAACTTCTTTCCCGTTCCCCGGACGTAGTAATCCATCCACGCCATCTCGCTCACCGACTTGACGAGCTGGTTGCGCGGGTCGGGGATGCCATGGCTCGCGCCGGGATACATGAAGAGCTCCGTCGGAACGCCGAGGCGCTTCAGAGCCATGTGCAGTTCGATCGACTGCGGGCTCGGGACGCGCGGATCGCCTTCGACGACGTGGATCATCGTTGGTGTCTTCGCGTTCTTGATGTACTTGAGCGGCGACTGGTTCCAGTAGGCATCGAAGTCATCATATGGCAGCTTGTCGCCGAGGTAGAACTGGCGATTCCGCTGCACGTCGCTCTGCGCGTACATCGAGATCCAGTTCGATGTCCCGGCGCCCGAGCTGATCGCCTTGAACCGATCGGTGTGGGTGAGAATCCAGTTGGCCCAGTGGCCACCCGCGCTCCAGCCGAGCACGCCCATCTTCGTGCTGTCGGCGATTCCCTGCGCGATGAGGTGATCGACGCCCGTCATGATGTCGTCGAAGCCCGGCGGAAAGTAGTTGCCGACGATTCCCGTCTTGTGCGCCTCGCCGTAGTTGGTCGAGCCGCGATAGTTCGGCATGAGGACGGCGTAGCCGGCGCCCGCGTACACCTGTGCCCCGTAGCCGCCGTTGAAGCCGAGTACGTCTGCGGCGGCCGGACCACCGTGAATCGCGACGATCAGCGGATAGCGCTGTCCCGCGCGGTAGCCGACCGGCTTCACGAGAATCCCACCGACCGCCTTCCCGTCCTTCGCCTTCCAGGTGATTTCCTCCTGCTCGCCGAGCGCGAAGGTGCGCACGTGCGGGTTCGCATCGGTGAGCCGCTTCCACGCCGTGCGAGTCGCGACCTGTTCGACCGCGGGCACCGTGAAGAGCGTCGACGGCGTCTTCGGATCGGCGTAGTTGACCAGCAGCACGCCGGTATCCTCGTCACGGTTCACCGAGAGCGACGCCTTCTCGGTCGTGATCTGCCGAACGGTGTTGCGCTCGATGTCGAGCGCGAGGAGCTGGTTCGTCGCCTTGACGCCCTCGTTGAAGTAGATCGTCCGCCCATCCTTCGACCAGAAGCCGACGCTCACGTCGCCGTCGAATGCGGTGCCGAGCTTGCGCCACTGGCCGCCGCGGTCGGCGGTCTTCCGGAGATACACGCGATTGTTCTTCATCGTGTACTTCGTCAGGTCGTCCGGGGCGGAGAACGCGACCCACTGGCCGTCGGGCGAGAAATCCGGCCCGCTCTCGCCGACTTCCTCGTTGTTGGTGAGGCGCTCGATCGTGCCGGTCGCGGCTTCGAGCAGGAACAGGTCGGTGTTGATGCCCGCCTCGGTGATGTTGCGCTTGTAGCGGTCCGACTTGGTGCCGCGGAACCCGACCCACTTGCCATCGTCCGAGATGTTGAAGCCGGCGACGGTGATGGTCGTGTCGCGCGTCAGCCGCGTCGTCTTGCGCGGCTCGAGGTCGAGCGCCCAGAGGCTGGAGAGCGGGGTCTCCATATTGCGCACGTTGACGGTGAACTTCTTCTCGGTGCGCAGCTTCTCGTCGGCGTCGGTCGTGTCGGCCGTGATGAAGTAGATCCGCCGGCTGTCCGGCGCCCACTGCCAGAGCCCGACACCGGTCGGCTGCCGGGTGATCTGCTCCGCCTTCGCCGAGTCGATGCCGGCGACCGGCATGCGGTGCAGCTGCTCCTCACCGGCCTTGCCGCTGCGGTAGACGAGCCACCGGCCATCGCGACTGAACGCGAAGGTGGAGACACCTTCCTTCGCATCGGTAATGCGGCGCGCCTCGCCGCCATCGGCGCGCATGGCGTAGAGCTGGTTCTGGGTCGCCGGGCCGGCCGGGCCCGCCGTCGCGTCGCGGTTGGCCGAGGGTCCGGCGTCGCGGTTCGACGAGAACACGAAAAACGAGCCATCGCGCGCCCACCGCGGCGAGGTCTCGTTCTTGTCCTTCGTGAACGTCATCTGCTTCGTCGTCGCTGCTCCCTGATCCATCGAGACGAGGTAGACGTCCGTCTGCTGCTTCGCCTCCTTCCAGTCCGGAGTCGACAGCGTGTAGAGCAGCCATTTCCCATCCGCACTCGGCGTCGGCGACCCGACTTGCCGCATCTGGCGCATGTCGAGGAACGTCATTGGGCGTGTGGCAGACGGGGATTGCGCCCCGAGGGATTCGCCGAGCGGGCCGTTGAGGGCGAGAGCAATGAGCGCCGCGGCGGCGGTGCGCGGGATTCGGGTCATGAAGTTCGGCATGCTGAAGCCTCGAAGAATCGGGAAGAGCGGTCTCGAGCGGGGCGGGACCCCGCGTCCGGCAAGGCGTACAGGGGCAATGCGAAAAGTACACTCCGGCCGTTCGGGAATGTGTGGCTCAGAAGACCAGGGACTCCGAGCGGTGGGAGGCGGGGTTTTCCTATCCCAGGGTCCGGTCGGGGCCGAACTTTGCAGCGACATGCGGGATTGGGCCTTCGAGGATCTTGCCGTGACGCTACGTCTCTCAATACTCACTCTTGGTGTCGTCGCTGCCTGCGTCTCATGCCGCGCACAGGCGCCGGAATCGTCCCAACCGCCCGCGAGTGGCGCGCGCGCGGCGTGGCCGGGGGTTCCCATGGATTCGGCTACCATCGACCGGCTCTGCGCGAAGCCCGACAGTGTGCGCGCGGGAACGGCGGAATGCGTGCTGAAGGATCAGTCGCCGCCGGTGCGACCCATCCAGAGGACTCCACCGCCGTAACCATCGCTGCCGTGATCGAGACGGCTCAAGGGCGTTGACTGCGACATGGGTTATGACAGGACTGCGTTAGGGGTACGTCTGTGACGTCGTCAAGGGTCAACAGCGTCAACGGCGTCAACCCTCGGTCTTCAGGGCGCGCACACGGACCTCGACACCGCCCATAATCGCCAGACCCTTCAAGCGAATGAGCGGCGCATTCGGGTCGGTCGATGCGTGACCGCGACCATCGTCGAACCCGCCCATGATCGCGAAGCCCTCGCTCTCGATGCGGATACCGGGCGGGATCGTGAGCACGATGCCGCCCATGAAGGCGAGGATGTTGATCACGGTCACCTGCTCCGTGAGCCGCGCGTTTCGGAAATCGAGCTCCAGCCCGCCCATGAGCGCAATCGTGTTGAGCTCACGGGGCACCGTCCACACGCCGCGCCGCGTGATGCCGCTCATCAGCGCGAAGAGTGTCCGCACTGCATACCCTTCCTCCGCCCGCACCGTGGGTGCGGTTTGCGCAGCCGCCACCGCGGTCGGCCCGGGAGACAGCGACGGCAGGTCGGCGAGCACCGCGGTCAACGCCACCGCCGTCGACGCCGCGTATGCCTGATCCAGACGCTGCTCGAGCTCCTCCATCGTCAGGTTGTCCTGCGCGAAATGCTCGGTCAGCGCATCGATGACGCGTGTCCGCTGCTCCTCGGCCTGTCGTGGGGAGAGAACTGGTTCGTTGGCCATTCGCGTTCCTGGGTGAGACTGCCTCCGAGACGATAACGCTTGCGCAAAGGGCCACGCAATCCGGCGTCCGAGTTCGTGGGAGTCAGGCTCCAGGCGCCTGGCGGGTGACATCGCGGGTACCGGTGTCGGCATCGCGATCGGCGCGCAGCGCGAGATCCAGCGCGAGCCAGATCGTCCGCGAAAACGGAAAGAAGATGAAGGGCAACGCGATCATGAGCAGCGCTCCGCCATAGGTGAGGAAGGTCCACGGCACCTCCGGCCACCTCGCGACGAGAATGGCCACCATCAGCACCGCCCAGATCAGCTCGGACGCGACGAGATTCACTGCGTATCCACCAAGCCAGTGGTCGCGCTCGCCGCGGTCGAGGCGAATGCCGCAGCGCGGACATTGCGTGCGCGGCATGAGCCAGTGATGCAGGATTCCACCGCTGCCACACCGCGGGCAGTGCAACAGTAGCGCACGCCCGACCATCCGCGCGACGCGCGCGAACGTGACATCGTGCCGGGGCGCGGGGAGGATGAGCGGCTTCCGCCCGTTCGTCGGCGCACGCGGAGGATCGATCGTCGCCCGGGGCCGGGGCGGGTGATCGGCCACGCCGATCACCGCAGGAAGCGCTGCGCGAGCTGCTCCAGTCGTTCGTCCTGCAGTCGCTCCGCTTCGGCGCGCAGCTCCTCCACATAGGGCCGCAGGCGCGGCTCACCCCAGTAGTACCCCGTCGCGCGTTCGGCGAGCTGCGTCTCGCTGACGCGTGCGGCCTCGAGCAACGCACGCGCGGCGACACGATCGAATTCCGGGTCATCCCGCTCGGGAAGGCCGTAGTTGCGGCGGGGCATCTCGCCTTCCGCGTCGTCCCTGAGAAATGCCCGTGACATGGGTGCTCCTTATCGGTGACCGTTCGATCTCGATTCGGACAGCGAAAGATAGCGTCCCCGTGCGCAATCCCATCCGGACCGGGGGGAACATCGAGGCGTACCTTCGCGCGCGATTCATGCACGGTCGGTGCGAATCACCCACGAGGATGCGAGCGCGATGCTGCCCACTCCAGAGAACATCGAACGTCCTGGCCCCTCCGAGCCGGCCCCCGGCCCGCCGGGCCGTCCCTCACCGGATCCTGTGCCCTGGCACGATCCCGGCCCACCCGTGCGGGAAGTCGATCTTCCGCCGAACAGCCCGTC
Source organism: Gemmatimonadaceae bacterium (assembly GCA_031412375.1). Taxonomy (GTDB): domain Bacteria; phylum Gemmatimonadota; class Gemmatimonadetes; order Gemmatimonadales; family Gemmatimonadaceae; genus JANPKQ01. The sequence goes on from JANOCW010000115.1 coordinate 11,085, forward strand.
ACCGGGAATTCCGGTCGGGCCGCAGTAGCCCAACAGTCGGCCGATAAACCGGAGCTGCAGCGGGCTCACGAGGGCGCGAGACCGACGTCGTCTCGCGCCCTCGTGACCTCATCGCCCGAAGCTGAGCGCGATGCCCAGAGTGCTCGGCCCGTCGACGAGGAAGATCCTTCGCCAACCGAGATGGACGCCGAGCCCGTTGCTTGCCACAAGCCCGATTCCTGCCCCAAGCGAGGCTCGAGCTCCCGAGTCGCTCCCACTACCGTCGGAAAGAAATCCGACTCCGAAGCCTGGCGAGAGGAACGGGACGACGTGAGCGGTCGTCCCCGCCGGCACGCTCACGGATATCGGCAGGTCGACCGCCCCGGACAGGGTGTACACATCGGCATTGCCCGTGAAGACGCCAGCCCCTAGCGCCGGCCGCAGGCCGATCGAGAACAGCGACGGCGCGGCTGCGGTTCCCATGTTCGACGTCCTCAACACCCACTCGAAATCGACGCCGCCGAGGATGACCCCGTCGCATCCCCCGCACTTCCCATAGCCGACGACGAATCCGAGGTCACCGGCATGCCCTCCAATCCCGAACGTGTTGAAGTCGTCGGCGTCCCCATCGAATGACCATCGCCCGTATCTGATCTCGAACGCTCTCGCCGCCCGGCTGCCGATGGGAGGTGTGCCCACCATCCGCGGAGTGACGAGTGGAGGCAGTGCGCCGTAGGGCGTGAACGTCATCGCGTACCAGGCCGCGACGTCGCTCCCATCTTGTGCTGCGGCGTTGGTGGTGCTCGCTGCCAGAAAACCAACGGCGGCTGCCATTGCCAGTGTGGCT
>JANOCW010000116.1:0-9679 GCA_031412375.1 Gemmatimonadaceae bacterium
ATTGGGGGACGCCGCTGCCGGTCTGGGTGTGCGATGCCGACGACTCGCATATCACATCCGTCGGGAGCTTCGCCGACCTGGCGACGCGGAGCGGCGGCCCGCTTCCCGATGCATTCGACCCGCACAAGCCGTTCATCGACAAGTACGAGTGGGACTGCCGGTGTGGTGGACGCATGCGCCGCACGGCGGAGGTCATCGACACCTGGTTCGACTCGGGCTCCATGCCGTTCGCGCAGTGGCATTACCCGTTCGAGAACCGCGCCCAGTTCGAGTCGCACTACCCCGCCGACTTCATTGCCGAGGGCGTGGACCAGACGCGAGGGTGGTTCTACTCGCTGCTGGCGATCGCGACCGGCCTCGCCGACGACCTCCCGAACAACGCGATCGCCCCGGGCAGCGGAGTGACCAGCATCGGCGCCGCGCCGTACCGCAGCGTCGTGGTCAACGACATGGTGCTCGATGCCACTGGCGTCAAGATGTCGAAGAGCAAGGGCAACGCGGTCGATGTCTGGGCCGTGATCCCGCGCCATGGCGTCGATGCGATCCGCCTCTTTCTCGTCACCTCGAGCCAGGTCTGGATTCCTCGTCGGTTCGACGAGAGCGCCATGCGCGAGAAAGCGGGGCGGTTCCTCATCACGCTCAAGAACATCTACAGCGGGATCTTCGCGAAGTACGCGAGCTTCGGATGGCAGCCGTCGGGGGAAGATCCCGCACCAGCGCAGCGGCCGCCCATCGACCGGTGGGTGCTCGCACGGCTCGCGACCGTCGAGCGGGAAGTGGATCGCCTGCTCGAGGAGTACGATGCGACGCTCGCCGCGACGCTGCTGCTCGAGTTCGTCGATGACGACGTGTCGAAGTGGTACGTGCGCCAGAGCCGCGCGCGCTTCTACGACATCGACGGAGCGGACAATCGCGCGGCGTTTGCCACGCTGCACGAGGTCCTCGTCGTCGTCTGCCGGCTGCTCGCTCCGTTTGCACCCTTCGTCGCCGACTGGATTCACCGGGAGCTCACGGGTGAGTCCGTCCATCTGGCGTCGTATGTTCGGGAGGGCCGTGCGCTGGGCGACGGCGCCCTCGAGGGCGCCATGACCCACATCCGGATGCTCGCCCGGCTCGGGCGCTCGGCGCGCGAGAGCGTCGGCATCCGTGTCCGCCAGCCGTTGCAGACGGCGGTCTGCGTCGTGCCCGGAGCGGAGCACAGCGCACTGCAGCCGCTGCTCCCCCTCCTGGCGGGGGAGTTGAACGTCAAGGCGATCACATTCGCGACGTCGGCGAATTCACTCGTTCGGCTGTCGGCGAAACCGAATTACCGGTCGCTGGGTAAGAAGGTGGGCAAGTCGATGCCGCTGGCGGCGAAGGCCGTCGAGGCGTTGACGGCGGAGGCTCTGGTCGCCTTCGAGGCGGGAGCGCCGCTCGCGGTGAGCGTCGGGAACGAGTCGCACCTGCTCGCCCCCGAAGACCTGATCATTACGCGGCACGCGTCCGGCGACCTCGTCGTGAGTGGGGATGGGGGTTATTTTGTGGCGATCGATCCCACGATCACGGCGGAGCTTCGGCGCGAGGGGATCGCCCGTGATCTGATCAGCAGGATCCAGCGCATGCGGAAGGACGCGGGGCTGGCGGTGAGCGACCGGATCATCCTCCGGGTGACCGGCGACCCCGACGTCGTGGACGCGGCACGGGCTCACGAGGAGTGGATCGGCAGCGAAGTGCTCGCGCGGAGCATTTTCGTCGGCGAGGCCGCTTTGCAGGGACAACAGGCGATGGACGCGGTGGATCTCGACGGTCTGGCTGCGCGGATCGCCCTCACGAAGGAAGATTAGCGATGCCAACGTCGTCATCCGGCGCGAAGAAGGCGAAGTCCATGACCAAGAAACTGCTCACGTATTTCGAGAAACGCCTGCTCGAGGAACGCAAGCGCGTCCTGAAGGAACTGGGCAACTACAGCGAGACGTTCGGCGCCACGCCGCAGTCGGCGGATGGCGACCTGAGCTCGTACTCGTTCCACATGGCCGACCAGGGAACGGACGCAATGGAGCGCGAAAAGGCGTTCCTCTTCGCGTCGCAGGAAGGGCGCTTCCTCTGGCACATCGACGAAGCGCTGCGTCGGCTCTACCGCTCGCCGGACACGTTCGGCAAGTGCCACAGCTGCGGCGAAGACATCGACTACGACCGACTCGACGCGCTGCCGCATGCGCGGTTGTGCATCACCTGCAAGCAGCGTGAGGAAGATGGAAAGAAGCAGGGGTAACGGGGGACTGTTCTGGGGTATCATCGCCGCCGTGGTGGCCGGCGATGTCATCACCAAGTGGATTGCCTACACATCACTGACCACCGCGCCGTATCCCCGCGAGGTGATCGGCGAGACGGTTCGCTTCTGGCTCGTCTACAATCGGGGCGCCGCCTTCGGGCTCAATGTGGGCGAGTACTCGCGGTGGGTCTTTCTCGTCCTGACCATCGGCGCGCTGGTCATCCTTGGCCAGCTCTATCGGCAAACGCAGGCGGGCGACCGCCTGCGCACGCTGTCCCTCGCGCTCGTCTGCGGCGGCGCACTTGGCAACCTCATCGATCGAGTGCGCTGGGACCGCGGGGTCGTCGACTTCATCGACGTGGGGATCGGGACGATGCGCTGGCCCACGTTCAACATCGCCGACATGGCGGTGAGCACAGGGGCCTTCATGCTGGCGTGGGTGCTCTGGGGTGAGGACCGCGCGGCGGCCGCGGCGGCCTCGACTCCCGTTCCGGCCCTCTCGAACGAGCCACGCGAGACGCGGTGACGGGAGGGGCCGGTGACGGCTGACCCCTCCGCCGATCGGCGACACGTCATCCCGGTGCCCGATGACGACGTTCCGCGGCTGGACATGCTCATCGCGGCGCGTCTCGACCTGTCGCGCAATCAGGCTGCGACGCTCATCGCCAACGGACACGTCACGATCGACGGACGCCGCGAGAAGGCGGCGTATCGCGCGCGAGCGGGAGAAGCGATCATTGTGACGCTCCCCCCGCCGCCCACGCGCGCGGTCATCGCCGAGTCGATCCCGATCGCAGTGGTCTACGAGGACGAGGAGCTGCTCATCGTCAACAAGGAAGCGGGGATGGTCGTTCACCCCGCGCCCGGGAACTGGACCGGTACGCTCGTCAACGCGCTTCGCGGGCGCGGGGATGAGCTCTCCGAAGCGGGGGGCGAGGAGCGGGCCGGCATCGTGCATCGGCTCGACAAGGATACCTCCGGGCTCATGCTCGTCGCGAAGACGGACCGCACCCACCGGATCCTGTCGGCCGCGATCGCCGCCCGGCGCGTGGTGCGACGCTACGCGGCCCTCTCGTGGGGCCACCTCTCCGGCGAGTCGGTGACGGTGGAGCAACCCCTCGGCCGTGATCCGCGAGACCGAACCCGCATGGCGATCGTCCACTCTGGACGGGCGGCACGGACGGACTTCCAGCGTCTCGCGCGGTTCGATGCGGCGGAGCTGCTGCGAGCGCACCTGCACACCGGGCGCACCCACCAGATTCGCGTGCACCTGGCCTCGCTCGGACATCCGGTCGTCGGCGATGATACATATGGTGGTGGAGGAGGGAGGCGCCTCGTGGGCCTCGGCTCGCGGCGGCATTTCCTGCACGCCGCGTGGCTCATCTTCCGGCATCCGGTGACCGGAGAAACGATGGATCTCCGTGCCCCGCTGCCGCCCGATCTCCGGGCGTCGCTCGATGTCGTTGCCGGCCGCGACGCCACGTACGCCGACACTGATCCGCTGGAGCACTTTGGCTTCTACGACCTCGGTTCCTGAACGGGTAGACACATCGAATGAAACGGGAACCGGTGCGGCCGTCCTCGATCATCGACTGTTGCTGTTCGTGGTATCGGGGCGGGTGTATGCGTGCGCGATCGAGCCGGTGCGGGAGATCATTCCCGTGCGGCGGGCCACCCGGCTGCCGGGTGCGCCCGAGTACGTTTGCGGCCTGATCAACCTCCGTGGCGGCATCGTGACGGTGATCGACCTCGGTGCCCGACTCGGTGAATCGACCGGGCAGCGAACCGAGGGCTCGATCATCCTGGTCGAGCATGCGGGCCGGACCGTCGGCCTCGCCGTCGATGAAGTGCGGGATGTGCAGCCTGTGGATGGACGCCAGATCGAAGCGGTGAGCGGTGATCGGGCGCTGGGGGGAATCGTCTGTGGTATCGGTCATCTCGACGACGGCGTCGTGTTGCTGCTCGATGTCGGACTCGTCGTCCAGCAAGTATTGCTTTCATAGGGGGATCCGTTGAGCCACACCGTCCTGATCTGCGACGACGCCATCTTCATGAGGACGATGGTCGGCGACATTCTCCAGCAAGCCGGCTTCGAGATCGTCGGCGAGGCGGAGACCGGCCTGCAGGCCGTGGAGAAGTACCGGCAACTGAAGCCTGACCTCGTGACGATGGACATCGTGATGCCCGACATGGGCGGCATCGATGCCGTCCGCGAGATCACGAAGTTCGACCCGGCTGCCCGCATCCTCATGTGCAGCGCCATGGGACAACAGGCGCTGGTGGTCGAGGCGATCCAGGCCGGCGCGAAGGACTTCGTCGTCAAGCCGTTTCAGCCGAGCCGCGTGCTCGAGGCCGTGCAGCGAGTCCTCGGATAGCGGCGCGACCGGCTCGCCGAGCGCAGCGGGAACGGTCTCGCCTGCGCTTCCGAGTGGGTCCGCTCACACCCGTCGCGCCTCGTGGATAGATCCCGGTACGCCGACCTCTTCCTGACCGAGAGCAGGGAGCACCTGTCGGCGATCACGCAATCATTGCTCGAGCTCGAGCGCACATCTGGCGGAGCCGCGTCGGTGAGCGCGCTCTTCCGGTCCGTGCACACGATCAAGGGGATGAGCGCGACGATGGGCTATGCCGCCGTCGCCGAGCTGTCTCACGAGCTCGAGGCGTTGCTCGACCGGATTCGAGCGGGCATCCAGGTGGTCGGTGGCGACATCATCGATCTCCTGTTCGCGAGCACGGACGCGCTGGAGACCGCGATCGAGATGTCGGTTGCAGGCCGTGAAGACGAAGTCGACCTGGCCGCGCCGCTGGCCCGGCTCAAGGCACTCGCCGACTCGGCCGCCGCTCCGCATGGTGCAGGCGGTGCCGTCGAGGGAATTCCGTCGGCGCTGGCCTCGAGCCCGCGGCGGTTGAGCCGCCCGCTTGGGACCGACGAACGACCGGCCGCGGACAGTGGCCCTCCGCGCGTGGACACGGGGCGGGGGCGCCTCTTTCAAGTGCGCGTCGGGATCACCGCCGCCACTGCGCTGCCAGGGGTTCGAGGCTTCATGGTAGTTCGTGCCGCGAGCGCGCTTGGAGAGGTCAGCGAGCTGGACCCCGCCATGGAGGTCGTCCAGTCCGACGCATTCGCGGGGACGCTCTGCTTCCTGCTCCGCACCGCGGCCGACTCCGCGACGGTGGACCGGGCGATTCGGCTCGTCGGCGACATCGACGTCCTGGAGATCGTGGATGCGGCCGCGACCGGCGCGACGTCGCCGGAGGCGGTCGATCCGCGCGATGGCGGATTGTTCACCGTGGCGCCAGTCGAATCCCGAGCCGACGTCACTGGAGTGGGCCCGGGTCCTTCCGGCAGCGTCGCTCCGGTATCGGCGGCATCGCTCATCCCGAGCGAGAGCACTGCGACATCCACTGGCGTCGCGGCCCTCGCCCTGAAGGAAGATGCGGGACCGCGCAAGCAGCGGCACGTGCGCATCGAGCTGCGGCGACTCGACGCCCTGATGAATCTCATCGGTGAGCTGGTCATCACCCGGGGACGACTAGCGCAGATCGCGGGGACGATCAGCGATGAAGCGCTGGACGAAACCGTCGCCCAGGCCTCCCGGCTGGTCAGCGATCTTCAGGATGAGATCATGACGAGCCGCATGGTCCCGGTATGGCAGGTGTTCGACCGCTTTCCGCGTCTCGTGCGCGATGCGGCGCGTGCGCTTGGCAAGCAGGTGCTCTTCACCGTCGAGGGAAAGGAGATCGAGCTCGATCGATCGATGCTCGATGAGATCGGCGATCCGATCGTCCACCTGCTTCGCAATGCGATCGATCACGGAATCGAGCGACCGGATGACCGGATCGCGGCCGGGAAGCCGGTGACCGGCCGTCTGACCCTCAGCGCGCTGCGCGACCGGTCAGCTGTCATCATCCGTGTCTCGGATGACGGCAAGGGTATCGACCGGAGCCGGGTGCTGCGTCGCGCGAAGGAGATGCAGGTCATCGACGCCACCAAGGCGGAGCTCTCCGACGACGAGCTGATTCGCCTGATCTCCCGCCCGGGTTTCTCGACCGCGGAAGCCGTCACCAGCATCTCCGGCCGTGGCGTCGGGGTCGACGCCGTGCAGACGCGTGTTCGCGCGCTCGGAGGCACCGTGGACATCAGGACGGCGCCCGGTGAGGGAACCACGGTGACGGTGCGACTTCCGCTGACGCTCGCGATCGTGCGTGCCCTGCTCGCGAGGGTCGGCGACGAGGTCTACGCACTCCCGATGACGCATGTGAACGAGACCGTGGAACTCGAATCCGCGCTCCTCCGCACGGTGAAGGGGCGCGAGGTGCTCGTGCTCCGCGACGAGGTGCTCCCCCTCATCCGGTTGCGGAGCCTTCTCCGCATGCCCACCGTGAGCGATGAACGCAAGCAGGTGGTCGTCCTGGAGATCGCAAACCGGCGGGCAGGCCTCATCGTCGATGAGCTCACGGGGCAGCAGGAGATTGTGGTGAAGCAGTTCGACGGCGTACGGGACGGACTGCCGCTCTTCAGCGGTGCGACCATTCTTGGCGACGGAGCACCGGCGCTGATCGTCGATGTAGGCAGTCTCATCTAACGGAGTTGGAATGGAAGACATTCGGTCGCTGACCCACCTGGAGCTGGACGCGCTGCGTGAGATCGCCAACATCGGGGCGGGTCACGCAGCCACGGCACTGTCGACGATGACGGGCGACACCATCATGATCAGCGTTCCCATGCTCAATGTCGCGCCACTCGAGGATGCCGTCGGCCGCATCGCCGGACCCGAGGAGCCCGTGGCCGCGGTCCTCATGCACATGCTCGGCGACCTGACGGGGCGCACCCTGCTCGTCTTCCCGCAGCGCGTCGCCGTCCGGCTCGCGGAGCTGATGCTGCATCGCCCACCAGGGTCATCGAAGGAGCTTGGCCCGCTCGAACAGTCGGCCATCAAGGAAGCAGGCAACATCCTCAGCGGGGCCTACATGAATGCGCTCAGCGACTTCATGGGGATGATGCTGCTCCCTTCGCCGCCGAGCCTCGCAATCGACATGACGAGCGCGGTGCTGACGACGGCGTACCTCCAGTTCGGCTCGGACCGCGACTTCGTGTTCTGTGTCGAAAGCGAGTTCCAGATCAAGGATTCCCAGGAGCAGCTGCGGGGCTTCTTCCTGCTGCTGCCGGACGTGGCATCGCTGCATGCCATCCTCCGCGCCGTGAAGCTCGCGTGAACCGCGTGTCGTCCCTGTCGCGCATGCCATCCTCCGGCGGTGTGCGCCGGAGTGGCCAGGCCACCGGCTGAGGGAACGGCCGCCCCATGGCTGGCATCACCGGTGCACTGAGCTCCGAGCGCGATCGCGACGTCCTGCGATCGTTCGCCCGGCGCATCGACCCATCCGATGCGGGTGCGCACAACAACCTCGGAGTCCTGTACTACAACAAGGGACTGTTCGAGGAATCGGTGGGTGCCTTCACGCGCGCTCTCGAGCTCGACCCGAAGATGCAGGTCGCCCAGCGCAACCTCGAGATCGCGTACTTCAACACCGGCTTCTACGACCGTCGTGTCACGGAGCTCCGCGATCGATTGCGCGCACGACCGGACGACCGTGATGCGCGCTGGGAGCTCGGCCGCGCGTATGCGCTGCTCGGGAACCTCGCCGAGGCGGTCGGCGAGTTCACCGAGCTGCTGCGCTATCACCAGAACGATGTCGCGGCGATCGTCCAGCTCGGCCTGGCGGAGAAGGCAAGCGGCGATCTCGAGGAGGCTGAACGCTGGTTCCGCCGGGCCCTGGCGCTGGATACGAACAGCACGGTCGTGCACTTCTACGTTGGCGAGGTTCTCTACAATCGCGGGCTGAACGACGACGCACTCTCCGCCCTGAAGCGTGCGATCGAGCTCAATCCCGACAACCCCGATGCGCACTACCTGATGGGGTTCGTCCTGGGAGACATGGGACGGCACGAGGAAGCGCGGAAGGCGACGAAGCGGGCCATTCAGCTCAACCCTACGCTGTCGCGCGCGCAGGCCAATCTCTCGCTCGACCGCAACAACCCGCAGAAGCTCGAGCATCCGTCCCGCGCTCAGGCGGAGGGCGGTGCTCCGCGGCGCATGGCAGTGTCCGAAGGTGGCCAGCTTGCGCACTACAATCTCGGGCTCGCCTTCCGGCAGAAGGGCTACATGCCCGAGGCGCTCAAGGAATATCGCATCGCGCTCGAGCGCGGCGAGGACGAGGGGCTCGTTCTCCAGGCGATGGCCGAGGTTCACCTGCTTCGGAAGGATGCCGCAGCGGCTGGCGAGCTGTACGATCGCCTGCTCACGATGCAGCCGGACAGTCCCAAGTTGTGGAACGAGCGCGGCGTCGCGCTGCACCAGGACGGCCGCTTCGCCGACGCAGCGGAGAGCTACCGCCGCGCCATCGCCGCCGACCCGCAGTACGCGCTCGCGTCGAACAACCTCGGCGTCGCGCTGTACCATGGCGGCGAGACCGACCTGGCGATCGATGCATTTCGCCGCGCCCTCGATGCGCAGCCGACATTCATCAAGGCCCGGCTCAACCTGGCGCTGCTGCTCTTCAAGGGGAAGCGGCTCCAGCTCGCGCTCGACGCGTACCGGCATGTCCTGACGCTCCAGTCCGAGCAGCCGGTCGCCTGGAACGGGATTGGCCTCGTGCTCGCCGAGCTGCGAAAGTTCGACGATGCGCGCCACGCGTTCGGTCGCGCCGTCGATGCGCGCCCAGACTATGCGGAAGCGCATTACAACCTGAGCTTCTGCCTCTCGAACCTGGGCGACTTCGACGGTGCCCTGCGCGAGACCAAGCGCGCGCTCGAGCTGGATCCGTATTACGTCGCGCAGAAGTTCGAGCTCGGGATCGACCTCGAATACGAGGATCCGGACCTCTCGATCGTTCCGGACCTGGGTGGCGAGCGCCGCACGAGCGTCGGCGTCGAGGAATTCACGTTCGACGCGACGCTGCTGACGACGCTGTTCACCGAGCTGACGCCCGCGCCGGCCGCGCCCGCCGCCGCGGCGGAGGGCAGCCTGTACGCCGTGGCCGTCGACTACCTCACGAAGGGGTTGTACGACCGCGCCGCTGGAGCGGTAAGCCGCGCGATGGCGCGCGGAGGCGAGCCCGCCGAGGGCCTCACGATCCTCGGCGATGTGTTCGCACGGCAGGGCCTGCACGGAGAAGCGCTCGAACGCTATCGGGAGGCGCGATCCGCCAACAACACCTGGTTGCCGGCGCTCATTGGGGAGGTGCGGGTGCTGCTCCTGCTCCAGCGCGCCGACGAGGCATTGCCGGTGGCGGAGTGGCTCGCCGCCGCCTCCCCGTCCGACGTCGAAGTCCTGTTGCTCGCGGCGCGCGCGCGCGCCGAGTCCGGCGACCCTACTGCGGCCATCGATGCGCTCGACCGCGCGCGAAAGCTCTCGCCGGCGCGCGCCG
>JANOCW010000117.1:0-22619 GCA_031412375.1 Gemmatimonadaceae bacterium
CGGTCATCTCGTGGGGAAGAACACCGCCGGACGTCGGCCCGACTTCACGACCTGGCAGTTCGGTGGCACCGTGTCCGGCCCGATCATTCGCGATCGCGTGCACTTCTTCGCGAACGCCGACATACAGCAGCGTGTCGTCCCGGACCCCGGACCCTTCGTCGACGAATCAGGTCGAACGGCGGTCGCCGACACCACTGTCGTGCGGTTCCGGAACATCCTGAAGGACAGCAGCGGGATCGACGCGGGCGCAGTCTCGTCAACAGGGCATCTTCCCGCCCAGGACCTGTTCGCGAAAGTCACGATGCAGCTTGGCGCACGGGGCCGCCTCGAGCTGTCGCAGCACTTCGCCCACGCGAATCGACGTGGCTTCATCGATGTGGGTCGCACATCCGACTCGACTGCCCTCTCGTCCGTTGCCGGCCTGAGCCGATCGACGGCGCAGACGTGGCGCCTGATCTGGAGCTCGCTCCTGCGCGACCGCGTGCAGGGTGAAGTCATTGGCAGTTACGAACGATTGCGGGACTCCTGTCGTCCGAACGCATCGTTCCCGCTGATACAGGTGCGGGCGGACCGCGGCGTGCTGATCGCGGGACCGAACAGCGTCTGCCCGACGACCGATGTCGACCAGCAGGCGCTCGAGCTGACGGGCAACCTGACGATCGGCGCCGGGCAACATCTCGTGACGCTGGGTTCGCACGCCGAATGGCTGCACTTCCGCGATCCCCTGGTGCAGGTCTCCGCGGGGAGATGGGACTTCCGCAGCCTGGATTCGCTCGCGCGAGGCGAGGCGAGTCACTACGACCGAGGGCTCCCCGGATCGACGCGCCCTCCCGGGGCGGAATTCCAGGCGGTCAATCTCGGCGTGTATGCACAGGACCGGTGGACGCCGACAAGCCGCCTCACGCTGACCGCAGGCCTGCGGATCGACCTGCCATATCTCCCCGATGCGCCGCCGACCAACGCGGACCTGGCGAGAGTGCTCGGCGTCGACACCGGGCGCCTGCCGAGCGGTAACGCGCTCTGGTCACCCCGCCTCGGCTTCAACTACGAGGCGAGTGGTGACGGTGCGACGTTCCTCCGTGGAGGGATCGGACTGTTCAGCGGCCCTCCGCCGTACCGCTGGCTCGGCAATGCGTACCGTGAGAGCGGCGACGAGGCCGTCGTGGTGTGTGACCGGCCGGTCGTGCCGCGGTTCAATCCGAATAGCCAGCCGGTCGCGTGTTCCACCGGTGGCGGCAGGAGTCCTCGAATCAGCTACTTCGACCCTGATCTCAGGCTTCCACAGAACCTGAAGGTCTCACTCGGCGTCGACCGGCGCTTTCCGTGGGGCGTCGTGGCGACGTTCGACGCGCTATTCACTCGCGCCGTGCACCAGATCTACGTAAGCGCAGCGAACCTCGAGCCACCGGCAGTTCGTGCTTCGGGCGAAGGCGGCCGTCTTCTGTACGGGAGGATCAACGCGCTCGGCCTGGCCGCGCCCGAGTGGAGCGACACGTCCTTTGGCCAGAAGGAGGTTTACCGCGTGTCCAACCGAAGCGGGGATCACGGCCTCTCCCTCTCGGCACAGCTTCGCAAGCAATTCGGCAAGGTGCTGGTGGTGCATACGTCGTACGCCTACTCGCGAGTGCGCGACCGGATGTCGCTGGTGAACTTCCCGGCACGGGCGAACTTCAGCAACACGCCGCTCGACGGAACGCTGAACGATCGGCGGCTGCGCCCGTCCTTCTTCGAGACACCGCACAAAGTCTCGATCGCCGCCACCGTCGGCCCCCTGTACGGAACGCAGCTCACCCTGCTCTACCTTGGCGCGTCGCAGCCTCCGTTCACCTACGTCATCAATGGGGACGCGAACGCGGATGGGATCGGCGGTGCCGGATCGCTGAAGAACGACGGCGTGTATGTCCCCACGGACGCGGGCGACATCGCACTTGATAGCGCGGCAAGCTACGCGCGACTCGATGCATTCATCGAGGCGCACCGGTGCCTGCGTGAGCAGCGCGGTCGCATCATGGCTCGGGGGAGCTGCCGCAATGGATGGCTTGGCAGCCTCGACGCGCGGCTCACCACGACACTTCCAAAAGGCGAAGCAGCCCGGCGCATCGAGGTCACGGCCGACGTTATCAACCTGCCAAACCTTATCAGTTCGCGGTGGGGGCAACAGCGCGACATCACCACGGGGCCATCCGTGACCTTGTTGTCGCTGGTCGGGTGGGACCCAATCGAACAGCGTGGGCGATACGCGGTCCGATTACCGGCGCGCGGTGTCGCGGATGAGCCATCGTCGCGGTGGCGTGTGCAGCTCGGGGCGAGGTACTTCATCAGGTAGTCGAACGGCGAGACCGGCTCCCTCCGAGGCGCGGTCAGACCTTGCGGCGCAGCCGAGTGATTGTCATGATCGGCCGTCCCTTACACCTGGCCCATGCTGAAATCCGCGATCGCCATTCTGCTCATGGCTCCGCTTTCGGATACCGAAGCGCAGCCCGCCGCTCCAATGCGTCCGCTCATCGAAGAGCTACGCATCGATGGGAAATCCCACGATTGGAAGGAGGTCGGAGCCGTTCGCGTCGGCCCCGGCGGCCACGTTCTCGTCGGGGAGCGGCTCGGCAAGAGCATTCGAGTGTTCTCACCCGACGGGCAGCTCGTGCGGACGCTGGGCCGGCGCGGTCAGGGGCCCGGGGAATTCTCGGGAGCCGACGACTTCGGGGTGCTCGGCGACACGATATGGGTTGGCGATCGCGCACTCGCCCGCCTCACCTTCTTCGACCCGTCAGGAACCCTGCTCGGGACGACGCGGATGGATTCGGGATTCATGCCGGTGCGCGACGCCAACGGAAAGATCGTGCACCGTCCGCGACTCCAAGCGGCTGCGCCCGTGGCGCTCTACCGTGATGGCACGGCGCTCGTTCCGCCGCTCATGTTTCCCGACGATGCCGACACGCTGGGCCACATCAGCGTGTACCCGTACTGGCGAACGACCTGGAGCGGTCGGGTGATCGACACCGTGATTGCGGTCGTCGTCGAGAGCCCGCTCGTCAGGATCACCGCTCGTGACGGCAGCCGCCGGAACTTTCTGCCCAATTCTTTCCCGCAGCGCGCACACGCCGCCGCCTCCGCCGACGGCCGCCGACTGGCGGTGGTGGAGGCCTCGTTCTCAGGGCGGGACGCGTGGAGCTACGGGGTGCGCCTGGTGGATGAGACGAGGCGAGAACTCTATGCCCGCCGATTCCCGTTCATGCGCGCGCCGGTATCGCGGCAAGTCGTCGACAGCCTCGTTGAGGTGATGACGGAACGATACAAGAACTACACGGGCATTCGCGAAGCGATGCCGGTTCCGCCGTCGCACTCACCGGTCACCAAGGTGCTGGTCGCGAAGGACGGCTCTGTCTGGCTCCGCGGGCGAGCCGATCCCGCCGGTGCGTCGTGGACGATACTCGATCCCAAGGGGAACGCGGTGGCCCTGATTCGCGAGCCGGCGAACACTCGATTCGTCGAGATCGATGGTGGCCTGTGGGCGATCGAGCGGGACGCAGACGATGTCGAATCGATCATCCGATATCGAGTCGCATTTCGCTAAGCCGTGAAGCATATCAACAGTGTGTGCGTTGGTGCGTCTCAATTCAGTTGGTGGCAGGAGGAGGGATACGGACGCGAACGGATCCGATGCTGCCACCTGCGGCGTCCTCCGCTTCCTGCCGGGCCTCCGCGAGTCGGCTCATGTCGTCGCCAACGAGGCGCGCGGCGTCCATCAGCGTAGTGAGCGGCGCGAGATCGCCGGCGCCCGCGTGCAGGCGAAGGAGGCCGAGACGGATGCCCTCGAGCGCCGCAACGCTCTCGGCGAGGTTCCCCACCGCACCTTCGCGCCGCGCAGCCAGGACCTCGGCATCGACCGATCCGAGAGGGGCGAGGGCGGCAACGACGTCGACCTCCGCGCGCGCCTCGGCCGCACGAGCCTCGAGCGCCGCGACGGTCGCCGGTAGCTCGGCGAGGTGCTCCCGGTATGCCTTCGGCAGCGCCGCGAAGAGCTCGCCCGCGGCGAGGCCAAGGGCGACTTCGGTGGCGCGGAACACGCCGCCACCAACCGCGAGCGACCGCTCAGGCGCGCCGAGCCGGCGCGCCAGCCACTCCCCGGCGCGGCTGTTCCAGAGGCGCTCGCGAATCCCCGTCTCCCACCAATCGCGGATTCTGGCGGGAATGAACTGCACGTCGAGCGCGTTGCTCACCGCCCCAAACAGCATCGTGCTGAGCACGGGCGCGAACAGGATGACGGGCCCGGCCTGGGTTTCGTCGATGACCCCCATCTGAACCAGCACGAAGGTGATGGCGAGCCAGATGGCAGAGGCGGCCGTCCCGACTCGCAGCAGTTGCTGGGCGAGCGTCTCCACGCCCGCGCGCGCGAGCGCGTCGGTTTCGATCCGCTCGCGCCGCGCGATCTCGAGCGACGCTCGCAGGTCGACGAGGGTGTGGCCGGCCCGAAACTGCCGGCGGGCCTGGTTGAGGTGGAAGCCGACGATCGGAAAGAGGGGCAACGAGGTGATCGCGGCCAGGAGCACGATGTCGGCGGGTCCGTCGGGCCGGTTGCCCGTCACCCAGGCGATGAGGTTCGCCAGGGTGAGCGTGCCGAACACGCCGGACCATCCCAGGTAGGGGACGAGGAGCGGATTCTGTGCGCGCAGCCAGGCGCGAAGTGTGGGGGGCAGCGCGGGGCGCGCGTCGGACGTCGGGGCGAGCGCGGCCGCCATCGCCTCGCCGTCGGGGAAGCGGCCGGCGGGGTCGCGTGCGAGGCACCGGTCGAGGGCCGCGCCAAGCCCTGGGGGCAGCCCGGGCGCGACGCGCATCACGCTTGGCGGCGCCTCCGTCGCCTGACGGACGAGCAGGGCTGGCAGGTTTGGCGAGTCGAAGGGCAGACGGCCGCTCACCGCGAGGTAGCCGACCACGCCGAGGGCGTAGATATCGCTGCGACCATCGACCGGCTCGCTCGCCGCCTGCTCCGGACTCATGAAGTGCGCGGTCCCCGAGATCTTCCCCGGTTCGGTGTCGGGGCCCGCGCGTCCATCGCGGTGGGCGATGCCGAAGTCGGTCACGAGCGCGCGGCCAGTGCCCGCCTCGAGCATGATGTTGTCCGGCTTCACATCGCGGTGCACGATGCCGCGTCCGTGCGCGTAGGCGAGCGCCCATGCCACCTCGCGGAGCACGCGGGTCGCATCGGCCGGCGGGAGGGGACCGCGCGTGCGGAGGCGCTCGCCGAGCGTCTCGCCCTCCACGTAGCTCATGACGAAGAAGACGAAGCGGGTGCCCGCTGCATCGTTCGCCGGCGGCGAGGACACCTCGCCGACGCGATGGATCGGGACGATGTGCGGGTGCGAGAGACCGGCCGCCGTGCGGGCCTCTCGCACGAAGCGCTCGCGCGCCGCCGCGTCCTGCGCGAGGTGGGTCGGCAGCACCTTGATGGCGACGTCGCGATCGAGCTGCACGTCGCGCGCGAGGTAGACCACGCCCATGCCCCCACGGCCCAGCTCGCGCTGGATCGAGTACTCACCGGCCAGGGCGGCCTGCAGGTCGAGGAACTCGGCGGAGGGTTGGGTCACGAGAGGAATGCCAAGGCTGCAGACCTCGATCGACACGGAGGAATCAGCGGCGGCCTCCGGGCAGCTCCCGCGCCCCCGCTTCGGCAACCCCGATGGCTCGCCGTCGCATCAGCCTTCCGCCCGCAATGCTTCCGTCGGATCGATCCTGAGCGCGCGTCTCACCGGCACCGCGCATGCCACAAGTCCTGCGACGAGCATTATCCCGTCCGCGGCAAGGAGCAGCAGTATCTCGCGCGTTGATCCGAGGCCCATCAGTGCAGCCAGGCCGCTGCCGACGAGAACGCCCGCGCTGATTTGCAGGAACGCCCGCGAGAAGATTCCTGCCACGATCCGTCCCGGGCGCGCACCGAGTGCGACGCGAATGCCGATCTCGCGCGTCCGTCGTGCAACGGTGAACGCCATCAGCGAGTGGATGCCCGTCGCCGAAAGGAGCAACACGATGAACGAGATCAGCCAGGCCACCGAAGTCAGCGCCCAGTTCCCCTTTGCCTCCCCGCCTCCTACCTGAGCGAGCGGCTGGACGTCGGTCAGCCGGATCGTCGGATCGACCGCGGCGGCAACCGTACGCAAGCGCGTGGCGAACCCGTCGGGATCACGCGCGCGCGCGGCGAGGCTGCTCGCGCGCGCCCCGGGAAGGCTTGGGCGATACATGGCCGATTGTTCGTGCGGCAGGGGCAACTGCCAGCCGAAGTCCTTCACCATGCCGACGACCTCGTACCACTCCTCGCCGGCAACGCTCTCGACCTCACCGCCCGTGATACGGATCCGTTGACCAATCGGGTTGCGTTCGCCGAGTACGTGCCGCGCGAACGATTGGTTTACGATCAGCACGCGGCCGGTCTCGAAGTCGAGCGGGACGAAGTCGCGACCGGCAATCACCGACGTGCCGAAGGCGGCAAAGAAGCCGCGGGAAACGTGTACGAGCGTGCTGGTGCGTATACCGGTCGCGGGAGCCCCGGTCATCGTATCGACCTGGATCGAATACTTGAACTGGTCCATGACCGGAAGCCGGTCGGCGAATGCGATGCCCTCCACACCGGGCTCCGCACCGAGCCGTCGTTCCAGCTCATCGAAGCTGCGGCGCGCGCGCGCGGCAAACGCGGCCGAATCGAGCGTGTGATCTTCGCGGTCCATGCCGACGCTTGCCGTCATGTATCGCTCTGCCCCGATCCCTTCCGCTCTCTGGTTGAACCGGTTGGATTCGAAGACACCGCCGGCGGCGAGCGGCATGAAGGCGACGGTGACCGCGACCTGCACGATGATCACCGCGGTCCAGAAGCCACCGAACCGGAGCCGCGAGCTCGCCGCACTCTCGCTGCGAAGCGCATCCTGCACGTTGATCCTCGTGACGCGCAGCGCCGGCAGAATGCCGACGATCGCAGCACCGATCAGCGTGAGCAGCGCCGTGTACAGCACGGTTCTCCACGACAGGCTGTCGGTGATCCAGTACGGCAGCGTGTCACCACCAATCATGCCCAACCCCACGCGCATCGCCGCTTTCGCGATCACCAAGCCGACCATTGCTGCAACGCCGGCGAGCACCAGGGCCTCGATGAACAGCTGCGTGATGATGCGGCCCCGGCTGGCTCCGAGCGCGGTTCGAACTGTGATCTCCCAGCCCCGTGTGGCTGTCCGGGCGAACACGAGCGTGGCTACGTTGGCGCACATGACGGCCAGCAGCATCAGGAAGATGGTGTTCACGGCGTACATGATGTTCCTGATCATGAGCGCCTGGCCGCCTTCGGTGAGTGGCTTGGCGTACGTCGTGACTCGCGGTTGCAGGTGCTCGTGCGTCTCCGGATTGCTGGCCGCAAGGCGTGCCCCGATCACGCCCAGCTCCGCCCGCACGTCGTCGAGCGACGCGCCCGGTGCGAGGCGGCCGAAGACCGACACGGGGGGGCCCGTGCGCGGCGCGAGCGCGGATCCGCTCACCCGCAGCGGCGTCCAGAGACGCTCGTTCACGGGGAAGCCGAAGCCTTCCGGCATCACTCCGACGATCGTTGCGGTCGCGGAGCCCAGCTTCACGGTTCGACCCAGCACGCCTGGATCACTCGCGAACCGTGTCGTCCACAGCATGTGACTGATGACGACCACCGACGGCTCCGCCAGTCGTTCATCCTGCTCCCTCAGCGTACGACCCAGCAGCGGTGCCGTCCCCAGCAACCGGAATGCGCTGGGCGTGATCTCCGCTCCCCGCACCGGTTCCACTCGTTTGTCCTCGGTGGCGAGGTTGCGCTCGAAGACGATTGCCGCGCCCAGGTTCTCTACCGTCCTGACCTGCTCGCGCCAGATCGCGAAGTCATGCAGCAATCGCGCATCGGGCGCGAATGCGCTCACGTCCCAGTTGCGAATTGAAACCACACGCTCGGCATCTCGAATCGGTAACCGCGGGTTCTGATACTTGTCGACCGCTTCGAAGTAGAGCGTGCCCAACGCGATCGCGACCGCGATCGCCACTGTGCCGACGAGCGTGAGCCCCGGATACCGCGCCAGCATGCGGAACCCGACCTTGAAGTCCAGCCAGGAAAAACGGAGTGTGTTCATTTGCTCGCCACTACGAATGCGGTGGGGGGGCTCGGGTTCACACCGAATCCCCGTAGATACAAAGTACTTCATGGTACAAAGTACAGCGAGCAACCGGCGTGTCAAGCTTCGCGTCGCAGCGCGGTCAGACGAATCCGAACAGCGGTGGAAAGACGATCACGACGATCGCCGCCCACACGGAGTAGACGGGCAGGTAGTTCGTCTGCCACCGCTCGAGGCCCGTGAACGATCCGCGCCCCCTCAGGAAGCGGATGTAGAGCACGGCGGACCACGCCAGGTTGACCAGAAGAATTACGTTCACACCCAGCGCAGCCACGCGGTTCGGGCTGAAGCCGAACTCGGTGATGCGCGCGGCGATCGCCCAAAGTGCTACCGCGTCCGCCACCAGCGCACTGACGACCAGCACGACTTGCACGACATCGAAGGCGCCGGGGGGCGATCGGGGATCGCGGGCGGAGACGGAGTAGAGCAGAAGGCCGAGGACCACCACCAGGAGCAGGTCGAACGCGATGAGCATGTTCCGCTCGATGTCGACACCGCGTCCGGTCAACAGCAGTGTGACCAGAAACGTGACCAGCAGGCCCGCGAACAGGGGGGTGAAGAGGCGCGTCAACACGGGCGCCATGTTCTCGATCACGCTCTGCTTGGCCTCGACCAGCCACGAGGCCACCACGACGGCGCCGGCCGCTCCGCACGGCAGCAGCCATGACTGGATGAACCACTCGGCGTCGATCCCGATGGTCTCGAACATCATCATCAGGAACGCAGTGAGGACCCCGCCGCCGAGGGCGATCAGCACGTAGTAGATGAACAGTTCGCCGGAGAATCGAATGAAGTCCATCCGGCCCGCGACCTGGCTCCAGCGGCCGCCGACGTACGCAATGCCCACCACCAGCCAGAGCGCGATCGGCAGGTGCAGCGCGGTGAGCGGCTCGGTGTGTCCGCCCGCGGCGAAGGGATAGACGTTGGCGAGCACGGCCGCCGCGACGAACGCCACGGCTATCCAGCGGAGCGTCCTGGAGTCGAGCCGCCGTTTCCAGGCGAAATAGCCGACGAGGAGGGGCAGTACGAAGAGGCTCAGATTGCGGGCGTGGAAGCCGGCGTCTTCTTCCAGTTGCATCCCGAAGAGCGCCGGTACCTTGATGGCCAGGGCCGCCCCCACTGCAAACCCGAAGGCGACGATGGCGTCCGTTCGTGGGGCGGCGCGCACCTCCCCCGTGTCGGAGGGGGACACCACCAGTTGCTTCCAGAGGCGCTCCGAGTGCTCGCGCGCGAACTCCCGGGAGAGGCCGTCGAGGTCGCCCATGCGCTTCACCGCTACCAGGAACGCCTCATCGGTGGCGAGCCCTGCGGCGATCAGGCCCGCGACCTGCTCCCGCAGGTGGTCTTCCAGCTCCGCCACATCGACGGAGTCGATTGCCTGCCGGCGCCGGAGGTAACTTCGCCACTGGTCGATCTGCTCCTCGAGCGAGGTCTCCTGGCCTGGCCCCGGCATCTCTCAGGCCCCCTGCGGGAACGGCGCGGCCGACGCCGCGTGGCGGGCCGGAACGGAACGGGAGAGCGACTGCCAGATGCCGCGCAGCGTCGAGTCCACCGCTTGCCACTGCCTGCGTTCCTCAGCGAGCTGCGCCAGGCCCTGGGACGTGATCCGGTAGTACTTGCGACGGCGGCCGCTCTCCGCGACTTCCCACCGCGCGTCGACGTGACCGAGCCGCTCGAGCCGATGCAGGACGGGATAGAGCATCCCGTCCGTCCACGCCATGCGCCCGCCGGACAGCTCCCGCACTCGCTGGAGGATCGCGTAGCCGTAGCTGTCCTCTTCGACCAGGATCGCCAGGACGATCGGGGTCGAGGACGCGGCCATCAGGTCCTTGTTGATCTCCATGATCTCACGCGTCGCGCGGCGCTAACGAACTCGAACCCGGAGTGTACATAGCACCATTATACATTGCAGTGCTGGGTATGCAAGGACCCGCCGGCGAGAAGACAGGCCATGCATGGGAAACGGCACCGCGAACAGCGCAACTCTGGCTTGGGCGGCGAGTGCCGCAGGCGAGCTCCGGCCGACCGGTTCGCTTGGCAGCGCTCACGGCCGGCCGTTTCAGCGCTGCGGCGCTGATCCTCTAATGCTTATTGCTCGCGTGTCGGGTGGACACCCACAGGTCGGTGCCACCAGAGCCGCCGGGCCGGTTCGACGTGAGGTACAGCGTCAGCGCGTCCTGGGTCAGCTCGGGATGGAGGTCGTTGACCGGCGTGTTCAGTGGCGGGCCCGCGTTCTGGGGGGGCGACCAGGGATGGTTGGCGCTTTGACGCGTGGACTGCCAGATGTCGGTGCCCCCCAGGCCGCCCGGACGGGTCGACCAGAAAAGGATCTCCCTGGCGTCGGCCCGTACCGTGGGCGCCGCATCGATGAACGCGGGGGCGTTCAGCTCCGCCACAGGTTGGGCGGGGCCATCTGTGCGCGCGTGGCGGTTAATCCCCACGCGGTACAGGTCGACCAGCTGGAGCGCGAAGTTTCCCCTATTGAAGTACAACGCGCCGCCCCCGTCACTCGCCACGTTGTCGGGTCCCTGGTCATCGTCCGTCGTGTTGACGTCGGGTCCCAGGTTCACGGGTGGCTCCCAATCCTCCTCGTCCTTACTCCCGGATCTACGCGCCACCCAAATGTCGAACCCGCCCAGCCCCCCGGACCGGTTGCTGTGGATGAAGAGCAGGTGTCCGTCGGCGGACAGAGACGGAGCACCATCTGTGAAGGGCGTGTTGACGGGAGGACCGAGGTTGACCGGGGGCGCCCATGGACTGTCGGGGGAAGCTCGCCTGGTCACCCAGATGTCAAAGCCACCGATCCCGGCTGGCCTGTCCGACTGGAAGTAGAGAGTCAGCTGGTCAGCGGATACGGCTGCGTTCTGCTCGTTCATGGGGGAGTTGACGACCGGCCCGAGATTCGCGGGGGCGGACCACTCGGGGCCGTCGGACGAATGAGAGCTCTGCTGGACAGCGGACTGATTGGCGTCGGTCGGCACCTCCACTCCGCATGCGATCAGCAACGCTGCCGCCAGCGGAGCAAGTCGGTGGGGATGTGCGGTGAGCATGGTCACCTCCCGTGACAGGGGTTTCACCCAACGGGAACACGAAGGTCCGGCGGACGGACACGCCGCGGGCTTGTCTCTCACACCCGCTGGACGGGCACCGCCAGATTGCCGCGATGGGCGAAGTCCTTGTAACCGCCTCGGCTGGGGCTGTCAAGGGTGGCTGGAGCCCCCGAATCCCGCTGCCGGCAGCAGCACCCGGGTACGCAGGTGCTCCTCGCGGTCATGGGGGAGGAGCGCAGTGCCCACGTGGTGAGCAATGCGGGCTAGCATGTCGACGCCCGTGTACGCGTGCAGTACGGAGCAAACCGTTTATGCGAGGGCGACGGCGGTGACAGCGGGTCGTGGGCGAGCGCGTTCGGTGCGTGCGCTGCTACGGCGAACGCGGCTGGACGAGGTTGCCGGGGTCCTCGCGCAGCCCGGAGGAGATGACCACAATCCGGCGCGTCTCGAAGCGCGGACCGAACCGCACCTGGATCGTCGTCGCTCCGGCACCCCTCGCCACGTATCGTCCTTCACCGAGCGGAAAGAGGACGCGTGAATCCAGCGTCGACCACTCGGGTGGCTGCGGCCACGTCCAGACCGGCTTCGTCTCGGCAATGAACCTCAGCGTGTCACCGACAAACCCTCGCTCCGGACCACTGAGCGTGATGTCGAACGGCGCGGCCGGGTCGTACGGATTGACGTGCGCGAGGTCTCGGCACCCGATGACGAGCAGGAAAGCAACGGCGCACAGGTGCAGACGGGCCAGCGCGCGAGCACTCACGACGTCACCATGGTGTGGCGATCGAGATGGCAAGTCCTCCACGCACCGGCGCAATGGAGACGTGGGGCGGGCCGTAGTCCCGGACGGCGCGCATGGCGTCTGCATGGCGCAACTCCGCTAAGCCCGCCTCGAGCACGCTCGCTGCCCACAGCGAGGCGCCGACGATCGCTGCACGCAGCGCATCATCCCGCGATGCGGTCGCGCGATTGTAACGCGACCTCACCTCGATCGCGTTGCTCGCGACAAGGTAGCGGTCATACTCGTCGCGGCTCCGGGCCTGCCTGCTTGCCGCAAAAGCGAAGGACGCCGTGGTGACGACGGCGACGCCCACTCCGGTGGCGCGGCGACCCGAATGGAGGTGACCAAGCCCGGGAAATAGCACCGACCCAGCGACGACGCCGGGAAGGTGGTGGCTGCAGCGCAGGCGCGCCGCGTCGGGATTGCTGAAGAGGGCACGCGCCTCGGATGGCTGCGATGCCGCAAGCGTGAAGCACGGCTCGCGCCCGACGACCTGCACCGCAATCGCGCGCGCATCGGAGGAATCACCGAGCGCCGCCAGGGCGAGCGCGAGCCGCACGCTGGCCTCCCGCCGTATGGACTCGTCGAGCACGGGATCGTACAGTCGTGCGTGGTACAGGAGCGCGGCCGCGCGTGTGTCGCCGGAGCGCTGGGTCGCGATCGCGTGACGCAGGCGCGCATCGCGAGGCACCGGCAGCGCGAGGTCGGGGGGACTTCCAGCGATGGCGCGGCGCGCGATGGTCCCCGCGAGCAGATCCCGATGCACCTGGCGCCTGACGTCGTACGGCAGCGCGAACGCGGTGCGGCGCCCGTCCTGCGCCCGCGTGACCGCTATCTGGATGGCATCCAATCGTCCGTACGGATCCGCCGCGAAGTCTTCCGGGCGCATGAAGATGCGCACGATCGACTGGGCAGGTGCCGCGGCATCGGCTCCCCTCGGGAAGATCACGTGCTGAACCCCGCGCTCGACACGCAGCGGCGTTCCGGACCCATCGGCCGAACTGACGCTGGCACCGATGACATCGGCCCCGGGATTGTGAAAGGCATAGCGCTGGAATGCGACGCCGTCTGCAATCGAGCCCGGACTGCGGACGGAATATCCACGACAGGGTGATTCGCTCGCGGGGATGGGGGCGATCGTGATGACGACGGCCCGAGCCCGCTCGTCGGCGGACGCGTCGTGGGCGGCAGCAAAACCCTCTGCCGGGGTCCACCGGATGAACGACCGCCCCACGGCAGTATCGGAGGGCAGCACGTCGAGGCCCGGGCACGTTCGCGCGATGGCGCGTGGGTCATCGTGGGCTGCCAGCCACGCGCGAGAGAGCGGGGTGGTCACGACGATGTCGAACGGCGCGACGGAGAAGCGGAGCGGGGCGCCGGGCCACTGCGGCCATGAGGCGGCCTCGGCGAAAGCGCCGAGGGTGTCGGCGCCGGGCGCGGACCCCCGCGAATTCTGCGCGAGAGCGGCGGCAGGCGTGGAGCCGAGGCCTACGGCGAAGAGCGTGCTGACGACGCGAATCAAGCGATGGATCACGGCACCAGTGTGCCCTGCGGCGCAGCGATGGTCAACCGCCTGCGTTCGACTCGGTCGGCTGAACGAAAATGTCGGCTGCCCAAGCGGACAGCCGACATCACGAGCACCAATCGGGACGGCGGGATTTGAACCCGCGACCCCCTGAACCCCATTCAGGTGCGCTACCGGGCTGCGCTACGTCCCGTCCGTCAACGTACCGGACAGAGGTGCGAATCTAACCTCGGTCGCCCGGCCCAACAACCGCGACCCCAGTCTCCCGCCCCCCACCCCGTCGCTCGAATTCCGACGCAACGTCCCCACCTCACATTCGCACCGCTCCTCACGGCGTGAAATCCGCCGTCCCGGCCAGAACGCCATCGTCCGAGGCCGGCCCCGTATGGCGCGCGAGGAAGATGGAGTAGGTCCGACCCACGACGAGCGGGGTCGCGGGCTGCAGGACAGCTGCACCCGATGGGAGTGTCCCATAGCGGACACCGGATGGGATCCGGTTCCCTCCGCTGCTCGTGATCAGCCACACATCGCCGCCGTCCTGCTCCTCGACGCCGAGGACCCAGAGCCGGCACGCAGGCGACCACGTGATCGTGGGCGTGGTCCCGCCGGTGGTGCGGATCGCCACGTCGCCGGTGCACTCCTGCTGGGTCGCCGCAGTCGAATCGCCGCACGCCACGACCGCAAATGCCAGGGCGATCAGGCGCAAGCGTGTGCGTGTGTGACTGCGTCCCCGGCGGTCGGTGCGCATTGGCGTGGTCCTCGGGAAGGGCTTGGCGTGGAGCGAGCGGGCTCCACCAGGTTACGCAATAGCTCCCGGGAATCCCTCCGTCAACCGCCGTAACCGCGACCCTGCGATCGAGTAGCTACGTCGCGGCCCTACGCCGGCCTTTCCCCGCCCCCGCGCTTCCGCCCCGCGAACAACCACCAGAGTCCGTACCCGACCACCATCATCGGCAGCAGCACGAAGAGCAGCGGCTTGAGCACCACCGCACCCACCGTCAGGAATGCCCAGGCAATCCCCATCAGGATCGCCCCGCAAATCAGCACGAGAAAGATCGGCAGCCCGATCACCAGCAGCACCAGGAGCACAGGGATCGCGATCACGGCGATCACCATCAGGACCGGCAAGCCGATCGCCTTGAGCATCATCAGGATCGGGATGAGAATTCCGAGCGATCCGAGGCTGCCGAAGATCCAGCGGAAGAGCGCGATCTGCGTGATCAGATACTTGACCATTGCCCACATGACCAACCCCCATTGTCGTCGCGCGTCGTCGCGAGTGATGATGGCCCTACGCCGCTCGCCCCTCGCGAAGTTTCGCGCCCCTCGCTTCTGCCCGCCCTCCAATGGATGGCGTGAGCGCCTCGAGCGTTCCCTGCCCTCGGCCTACCGCAGCGTCTCCACCCACGCGCCCGCGTCCGTCAGCCGGCCCACGTAGAACTCGCCGAAGTCCGCGTAGTTCGCGCTGACCTCATCGAAGCGCATGTCCGTCACGAGCCGCTTGAACTCGAGCGGATCCTTCGCGAACAGCGTGACGCCCCACTCCCAGGCCGCGAGCCCGATCGCCCCGGTGATAATCTGCACGACCTTGCCCGCGTACCGCCGGCCGGTAAGGCCATGGGCCATCATCAGGCGACTCCGTTCCGCCAGCGTCAGCGCGTACCAGTTCTGCTGGGCGTCGCGCCGCTTGGACATGGGATAGAAGCACATCCACGGCATGTCGGGTGGCACCGGGGGATAGAGCCGCCGCTGGATGTGCGGGCTCTGCAGCTCGACCTCCTTCCGCTCGGCGACCCGCGCGCTGTACGCGTCATCGCCTGCCCTCCCTCCAGCCTCGACGGACGCACGCTCGGCGTCGGCACTGATATGGTAGAAGCCCGCCTCGGTCACCGAGAGAAACGAGTATGTAGGGTGCAGGTAGTCGAACAACGGCTCCCGGGCCACCGTCGCCTGCGCCTCTCCAAGCGCATCGAGCGTTTCGCGAAAATGCACGAGCATGACATCACCCGCCGACCCGACCAGCGAGACGACCGCACTCCATCCGGTGACGTCACCGGCGCCCGTCAGCGAGGCGAGCCGCTCGGCGGCCGATGCGAGCATCGCCGAACGATCTGCAGCGGCGAGTCCGCGCAGCGCGCGACGATCGATCGTGAAGATCTGGTGGAGAGCATACCATCCCTCGGCGGTCTCCGGCGGGTGCGCGGATGCGAGCATGCGCGGAAGATGGCCGCTGACGCGCCGGTTCGGGAGCGTCGAGGGCGGACCGAGCTGTCACGGCGCCGCGGCGTCGGCACCCCCAGTGCTACTGCCGCGACCCGGCGAGGGGGGCCAGGCCACCGCGGACTCTATCGACGGTCTCGGCGAGAAGTGAGAGCTCGTACGGCTTCTCCAGTACGGGACAGCGCGTCTGCTGCAGGAACGCAGCGGCATCGGGGGAGGCGACGTCGCCGGTGGCGAAGATCAATCGGCTCAGCAGCTCCGGTCGCTCCATCGAGAGCGTGCTGTAGAGCTCCATCCCCGACACGCCAGGCATCTTGAGGTCGCAGATCATGATGTCGAACTGCACGCCATCACCGCGCATCAAGGTGGCGAGACCGTGCGCCCCGTCGCTCGCTTCGTCGACACGCCATCCGCGGCGCTCGAAGAAGCGTCGGAGGGCCGTTCGAATGGGGGCCTCATCGTCGATCACCAGCACGTGCGGGATCCGCGCCGCCTGGTCATTCGCGGTGGACGTTGGCGGCCGCACGATCGGCCGCGTCGGCGCCGCAGTCGGCTTCACGGGTTCGCGCACGGTCGCCATGCCCAACGGAGTACGGCGCGGAGACAGTCGGACACCGAGGGGCTGGCTGTGCACATCCCTGGCATCCGCGGCCATGGCGGCAATCGGAAGCGACACAACGAAGCGCGCCCCACCTCCCTCCCCGCTCGAGCGATTCTCGGCGCGCAGGGTGCCGCCATGCTGCTCGACGATGCCGAGTGAGACAGAGAGCCCGAGACCGGTTCCCTGCCCGACCGGCTTTGTCGTGAAGAAGGGCTCGAACAGTCGAGGGAAGACGTCCGCCTCGATGCCCGGCCCGTCATCCTCCACCGCTACCTCGAGCCGATCGCCGACGGTCCGCGCGGAGAGGCGCACGCGACCGGCGGTGCCAACCGCCTGGACTGCATTCATGACGAGGTTGGTGAAAACCTGCTCGAGACCGGAGCGGTCGACATCGAGGGTCGGATAGCTCTCCGAAAGATCCGCCACGAGGGTCGCGCCTGATGACGCCGCTGCAGGCACGAGCGCACGCGTAACCCGGTCGAGCAGCTCGCGCATGTCGGTCGCGGCGCGCTGACGACCTTCTCGATGACGAACGAACGACAGCAGGTCCCGAACGATCGCCCGCGACCGCTGGGCCTGCCCGAAGATGATGCCCAATGGTTCCCGCATCTCCTCGTCCTTGCAGTCCTGCAACAGGATCTCGGAAAATCCAAGAATGGCGGCCAGCGGGTTGTTGAGCTCATGCGCGACGCCGGAGACGAGCTGCCCGAGTGCCTGCATCTTCGACGACTGCGAGAGCTGGATCTGCAGCTGGTGGCGCTCGGACTCGGCGCGCTTGCGCTGGGTGATGTCCACCATCTGCGACACGAAGTGCAGTGGGAAGCCGTCGGCGTCGTGGGCGACCGAGACGCCGAGCAGGACCCAGACGATCGCTCCATCCTTGTGGAAGTAGCGCTTCTCGATCTGGAAGGTGCGAACCTCGCCGCTCAGCAGCCGGCCCATCGCGGCGACGCTGACCTCCTGATCGTCGGGGTGAGTGATGTCCTGAAAGCGGATCTGGGTGAGCTCCTCCGGGGTGTAGCCGAGCATGTCCGACAGGGCGCGGTTGGCCTGCGTGAAGCGACCATCCGCCGCCGTGAGCGTCATTCCTACCGCTGAGCACTCGAACGCCGTGCGGAAGCGTTCCTGGCTGGCCTGCAACTCGGACAGCGCGTCGGTGCGCGCGGCGATCAACTTCTTCTTCTCGTCGAATTCCTTTGCATGACCGAGGGCGGCGGCGAGCACGCCGGCCATGAGTCGCAGGGTATCGGAATCGCGCTCGGTGAAGAAATGCGGCGCCGTCGCGGCCTGCTCGAGCACACCGATGACCTGTCGGTCGTACAGGAGTGGAACGGCGAGGACAGACCGAACGCTGGTCCGTCGAGCCAGCCCACGATCGACGATCGCATCCGTTTCGCTGTCATCGCACCGCACGAGCTCCCCGGTTCGGGCACACTCGCCCGACACACTGCCGGCCATCGGCCTCCGCGTGCCGAGCAGCGGCACCGTCACGCCGCTCACGCCGCGGTAGACCATCTCGTTCCCGCCATCGACGAGCAGGATCGCTGCCCCATCGGCTCGCGTGAGCGTCCGCGTGCGTTGGACGATGAGTTCCATGACTCGCGCCACATCGAGATCCGCCGACGCGATCTCGTACTGGGTCTCGATGATGGCAGCGAGGTGGTGGCTCGCATCGCGCAACTCCTGCTCGACGATCTTCTGGTGGCTGATGTCGGTGACCATCGCGAGCGCGCCTTCGAAGGCCCCCTGCGCATCGAGCAAGGGACTCGTCGACATGATCACCCATGTCCTCGATCCGTCCTTGCGCAGCAGGTTCAGCTCGAAGACGCCCGGCGTGCGAATGCGGTCATCGTTCGCACTCGAGTCGACGTTCCACTCGGGGACGAAGTCGAAAATGTCCCGTCCGAGCATCTCCTCGGCGTTGTAGCCGAGGATGTTCGTCATCCGCCGGTTGACATAGTCCGTGCGCCGATTGCGATCAACGGTCCAGATGCCCTCGAACGACGTATCGACGATCGTGCGGAAGCGCTGGTCGCTCGCTCGCAGGCGGTTCGTGGCCGAGCGCTCGTCGGTGACATCGCGGCAGATGCAGAGGACGGCGGTGACCGCCCCCCCAGTGCGAATCGGCGACAACGTCCCGTCGAGCCACCGGACCTCGCCCGATTTCCGCACGAAGCGGAGGGCGAACTTCGTCTCGTCGCCGCGAAAGGCACGCGCGAGGAAAGCGCCGGTCGCCGCGACATCGTCGAGTGCCACGAAGTCCGTGACCGCGCGACCGAGAAGATCGGACGGGCCGTAGCCGGATTCGTCGAGGGCGCCGGCATTGACCGTCGTGATTTCGCCGGATGGGGCCACCGTGACGATGATGTGCGACGCCGACTCGACAACCATCCGGTAGCGCTCCTCCGATCGACGCACCTCCTCGAGCAGCGACTCCTGGCGCGCCACGAGGACGAGAAGCACGCCCGCCCCGAGTGCCGCCGTCACCAGCGCGACCAGGTACGTCCCGTCGAGCGACTGTTCACCGGACACCTCGATGCCCGGACGCCCATCGACCAGGACGATGAGCGTCAACGCCAGGAGGGCGTACACAATGACGCCGGCCGCTTCGCGACGCGGAAGCGATGCGCCAGCGGCCACGGCGACGAGGCCGTACAACGCCGGTGCGGTCCACCATCCGGCACCGCTGAGGTGGCAAAGGACGGTCAGGAAGGTCGCGTCGAGGCAGAGCCAGATCGCGTGGCTGCGCGCGAGCAGCGGTCCCGCCTCGCGACCGCGTGCGACGAACCGGAAGAGCACGGCAGCAGTCAGCCAACCCGCGAGCAGGACGAACACCGCGATCGGCACGGTGACACCCGCGGCGCTCGCGATGAGGAGTGCCGTGAGTCCGACGAGGATCAACTGCGGACGGCGTTGAGCGACGACGGCGATGCGCCCAATGCACACCGGCGCGGAAGCGCGGTGGCGGGGTGTACGGCCGGAAGCGTCGCGTGGGTCGGTCACCACGGGAGACGACCGGAAACGCTTGGCGGATACGAGATTACGGGTGGGTCACCGGGATACGGAAGCGGCCCCCCGAGCAAAGCTCGAGGGGCCGCAGTCCACAGCCGGTTCGTGGCGTGTCGCCGAACCGGAAACCCGTTATCGGGTGGCGATCAAGCGACCGCTTGCCCAGGACGAACCGGCAGTGGGCATCTCACTAGACAATTGATCACCTCCTCGGTTGGCGTGTGACGTTGGGCGGGAAAGGACGAGGGCGCATTCAGCGCCGGCGAGTACTTTAATCGGGCTGCACGGCGCTCGCAATCCCGCTTCGTGAACGGGAACATCTCGACGCGGATCGCCGTAGAATCCAGCCTCTCCACCCTCTCCGTGAGCCTCATGACCATGTCGATGCTTCCGCTGCTCGCGCTGCTCCAGACGGCCGCCCAACCACCGGCGGCCACGGCCCCGCCCTCTCCGATCGCGCGCGTGATCGTCTCACCCGCGAATCCGATCGTTCAGGCGCAGGATACCATTCGGCTGAAGGCAGAGGCAGTGGACGCCCAGGGCCGCCCGGTCCCGAACGCGACTATTCGGTTCCTCGGCGCGGGATCGTTCGAGGGAAAGGTCGACCCGGACGGGCTGGTGCACTCGGGCTCGACGGGCACGATCGCGGTGAGCGCCGTGGGCATCGTCGCCGGAACCGCCCCGGTGATCCAGCGTGTGGAAGTTCGGATGGTGGCGGGCCCGGCAACGCGGGTCACCGTCGAGCGCGACGACGTGAAGCTCGTCGTCGGACAGCGGTTCACCCCGCGGGCGACCGCGTACTCCGCGAGCGGAGACCGGCGTGACGACCGCATCACCTGGAAGAGCTCGGCACCCGCGGTCGTGCGGGTGGCCGAGAATGGACTGCTCACCGCCGTTGCGCCAGGACGGGCGACGATCACCGCGGGAGCGGGTGCCGCCAGCGCCCCGATCCGCGTGGAGGTCGTGGCGAACGCCATCACCTCGTTGACCGTGACGCCAGCGAGCGCCGAGCGCCGCACGGGCGACGTGATCCGCTTCACCGCTGCTCCTGCGATTGCTGGCGGCCGAGCGGTTTCCGGTCTCACGCCAATGTGGACGTTCGCACCGGGCCATGGAGTGATCGACCAGGATGGCGCCTTCGTCGGGTACGAAGCGGGAACGTATACGATCACGGCCACACTCGGCTCGCGCAGCGCGGACGCCGTTGTCACGCTGACACCGCGCGACGTGCGACGTCCGGCGCAGGTCGTCGGGCGGCTTCCGCGCACGCAGTTCTCGACCGAGGAAGTGTGGCTGCATCCCACCCGGCCGATCGCCTACCTCGGCACCGGCGGCGGTGGCGACCGGATGTACACGATCGACATCAGCAATCCCGCCGCGCCGACGCTCACCGATTCGCTCGTCGTCAACACCCGTCGGGTGAACGACATCATGACGACGCCGGACGGCAAGTTCCTCGTGTTCACCCGCGAGGGCGCATCGGACCGTCGCAACGGGATCGTGATCGCGTCGCTCGAGGATCCCGCGCATCCGAAAAAAATCTCGGAGTTCACCGAGGGGGTCACGGCGGGTGTCCACTCCGCGTTCGTCTACCGGCAGGAGAAGTTCGGCACCCACGTCTACCTGACGAACGATGGCACCGGTGCCTTCCATGTGATCGACATCAGCGACCCGTACAATCCGAAGGAGGTCGCGCAGTGGAAGACCGAGCGCCCGGAGGCGGGGCGGTCGCTGCACGATGTGGATATCCAGGATGGGCTGGCGTACCTGAGCTACTGGAATGACAATCTCGTCATTCTCGACGTCGGGAACGGCGTGAAGGGTGGGAGTCCGTCGAAGCCCGTGCTCGTGTCGCAATACCGCTACAATCTCAACGATCTCTATCGCCAGGTCGAAGCGGCGGGTGGGCCCGGATTCATCCGGGGAACGCACACGGCATGGCGTCATCGGAACTACGTCTTCATCGCCGACGAGGTATTTCCCGCGACAGGCGTGCAGGGCGCAAAGGATGCGTCCGCGGGCCGCGCCTACGGCCGGTTGCAGGTGATCGATGTGTCGGACATGGAGAAGCCGAAATCGGTTGCCTTCTACGAGCCCGAGTTCGGAGGAGTGCACAACATCTGGGTGGCCGGCGACACGCTCTACATGGGCGCGTACAACGGTGGCTTTCGCGCGTTCGATGTATCGGGCGAGCTGCGAGGCGACCTCCGCGCGCAGCAACGCGAGATCGTGCACGTCAATACCGCGGACATGAGCGGGCGCGTCCAGAACGCAGCGATGACATGGGGCGTCGTGGTGCGTGATGGACTGGCCTACGTGAATGACATGTACAACGGGCTGTGGATCGTGCGGATCGTTCCGAAAACCCCGGTCGTTCCGTGACGGCCGGCTCGCGACGGCGAGTGTTCGTCACCGCGCTGCTGCTCGCCGCAAGCGCGGAGTGGGCGGGGGCGCAACTCGCGCCACCGGCCCAGGACTACCTGGTGTTCGTCGCGTCGGAGGCGACCGACGAGGTCGCCGTGATCCGGTTCGGTCCCGGCGGCGCGAGGGTCGAGCGCAAGGTGTCGGTTGGCATCATGCAGATGGATCCGGACGGCCCGCACGGGCTGGGCGTCGCGCCGGATGGCCGCCACTACTACGTGTCCACGGCGCACGGCACGCCGTACGGACGCCTGTGGAAGATCGCGACCGACGGCGACGTCGTCGTCGGACAGACGACGCTGGGAAATTTTCCGGCGTCGCTGCAGGTCTCCCCCGATGGGATCTACGCCTACGTCGTGAACTTCAACCTGCACGGCGAGATGGTTCCGTCGTCCGTGTCCGTGGTGAGCACGGCGGACATGGTCGAGATCGCGCGGATCCCCACATGCACGATGCCACATGGCTCGCGCCTGACGAGCGATGGCCGCCGACATTACTCGACGTGCATGATGGATGAGATGCTCATCGAGATTGACACGCGGTCCTTCGCGGTCTCTCGCCACTTCATGCTCACCAAGGGCGGCGAGCACGGGATGAGCGGGCCACCGAAGGCGCATGGCGCGATGATACCCACCGCGGCCGGCCATGGCATGGATGCCCCGCCCGCGGGCACCGTGATGTGCTCACCGACGTGGGCGGCGCCCAGTCCCGACGGAAGCCGGGTCTACATCGCATGCAACAAGTCGAGTAGTGTCGGCGGCCATCGGTCGTCAGGCGCGAGCCATGTGGCATGGTGCACGTGGGGATCCGCGCGATCTCAACCATGTCGGCCGTGCTCACC
>JANOCW010000118.1:0-13918 GCA_031412375.1 Gemmatimonadaceae bacterium
GCGCCGGAGGATGGACTGCACCGTGAATCCCATCGCCCGCCGGCCCTTCGGGAGCCCATCCCCGACCACGGCGAAGAGCGTCGGTGAGGCCATGCTCGTCCACGCCATGACGAACAGCAGGCCGACGAAGACGAACGGCCACAAGGGCGCGACCCAATAGATCGCGTATCCGATTGCGGCGAGGCTCACGAAGAGCATGAGCGCGTGGCGCCGCCCATACCGATCTGCGACCCATCCACCGGGATACTGGTAAACGCCGTCGAGGAAATCCCGCGAGGTGCCGTACAGGCCGATCGCCATGACCGGCGCTCCGAGCGCCTCGAGATATTTCGGGATGAACCGCTTCCAGAACTCCTCGCCGAGCCCCATGAGGAACATCGCGCCCGACACGGCCACGATGTTCCGCTCGAGCCCGAGGAAGGCCGATACCCGCGCGCGACGACTGCCCGCCTCGGTGACGCCTCGTTCCGGTCGTGCGCCGGTGCCCATGCTTGTCGCCCTGACGTCGAGGCCAACTACGGCAATGCTCCCACGATCAGGACGACAAGATCGGATGGAGCACTGTTCAGCGCACCTGTTCAGCAGCATCCCGCGCACGCACGAGATGCGGTAGGCATTCGCCTCGAATGAGCTGCTGGTCGAGGCGCAGTACACATTCCGGTACTGAAGCCGAGATCACGACCGCGATGACGAGCGGCTGACGGCGAGCCCGGGATAGATCATCAGGTGGGGCCGTGAGAAGGAACGGCCGGCCCTCGTTGGGCATGACGCCCACCCGCTCCGCTTAGGCGAAGCGATGCGCCGGAAGGCGGACCGGCAGCGCCACGATTGTATCGCCGGTGTATCGCCGATGTATCGCGAATGTGTCGCCGCGAGCCCACCGAGCTGTTGTCCCCACGCTACACATTTTGTCGCTCCCCCCATCCCGCGAACTCGAAAGCCTCTGCGTCACAACGACTTACGCTTTTTGTGACGTTCCGCACGACTCATGCTTTAGGGCCGCGCGGCTGGTGCCACCAGCGCACATCGCCAATGGCAGTCGCGTTCGCGAACGCCGGCAGCGTCAGACGCGTCTGGGCCCGACGCCGGGCCGTACTCCCTTCTTCAGAGGAACGTCAGATGGAATCTTCGCGACCCAGAGCCTTCACCCTGCGACAGGCGGGCAAGGCAACCGCGGATTATGCGTGCGCCCTCCTGGCCGCGCTCGTCGCTCTCGCCATGGGTGAGGAGCTCAGCACACTCGAGCCCACGACCGTCATTTCCGCGTCCGCCGGTATCGCGCTGATCCTCGTCCTCGCTAACACCCTCGGCGGCAGCTACCGCACGATCTGGCGGTACTCCGGCCTGCACGAGATGAAGAGGATTGGCACCTCCAGCGGCGTCGTGCTGGTCGCGCTCCTCGCCGCTAGCGCGATCGGGATCGTGAACATGCGCGTCGCGACGGTGGTGCTGACCGCGCTGCTGACTTTCTTCCTTTGCAGTGCCGTCCGCACCGTGCGGCGCTGGCACGTCGCCGAGGCGAAGCGGGTCGCGCGCGCCGCCCTCACGGAATCGACGGCACTTCGGATCCGCCGCGTCATCGTTGCGGGTGCGGGCGAAACGGGACGACTCGTCAGCCGCGACATCGCCCACGCGACCTCGCGCAACGTGACCCTCGTCGGCTTCGTCGATGACGATCCGGAAAAGATCGGCTGCTGGCTGAGCGGAGCGCCCGTGCTCGGTCGCCTTGCCGACGTCCTCGACATCGCCACCCGTCTCGAGGCGACCGAGGTTATCGTGGCGATGACATCGGCGGACCCGCAGGTCGTGCGCGCGTTCGTCCAGCGGGTCGAAGGCGCCGGACTCCGCGTCCATCTCGTTCCGGGCGTCGAGCACCTCGTGCTCGGCCGCGAGCTGTACCGACCCGGACACGCGACGCTTCAGGATCTCGTGAAGAAAACGCCGGCAATGCTCGCCGCCGCCGCGAACGACAACGGCAAGATCGAGAACCACGAGAACGCGAACGTTCAGGCCTACGGCCACGCGAACGGCAACGGCCATGCGAATGGCAACGGCCATGCGAATGGCAACGGCCATGCGAATGGCAACGGCCATGCGAATGGCAACGGCAAGGGCCGCGTAGCTGTGGTGGCCGCCCTGGCCAGCGCAGGGGCCTCGGACGTGCCTGTGTCCCAACGCCTCGTGCACCTCGAGGCGAGCGAGTTCACGAAGAAGGTGCTCGTGACCGGCGGCGCCGGCTACATCGGATCCCACCTCGTTCGCCTGCTCCTCGACCGCGGCTACCGCGTCCGGATCCTCGACCGGTTCGACTATGGCCACGCGGGAATCGCCGGGCTCCACCACCCGCACCTCGAAGTGGTGCACGGCGACATCTGCAACAGCCGCGATGTAAGCAGTGCAGTACGCGATGTGGATGGCGTCATCGCACTGGCGGCAATCGTCGGCGACCCGGCGTGCAACCTCGATCCTGAGGAGACGATCAACCTGAACTATACGGCGACGAAGATCCTCGTCGAGACGTGCAACTTCTACGGCATCCGGCGGCTCGTGTTCGCGTCGAGCTGCAGCGTGTACGGCGCCAGCGGCGAGGCGATGCTCACCGAGCGGTCGCGCCTCAACCCGGTATCGTTGTACGCTCGCACTCGCGTCCTCAGCGAGAACATTCTCTTCGACCGGCATGGCGATGTCGAGCCGGTGGTGCTTCGCCTCTCGACGGTCTTCGGCCTTTCACCCCGGATGCGCTTCGACCTCGTCGTGAATACCCTCACGGCGCGGGCGGCGGTGGACAAGAAGATCTCCGTATTCGGCGGCGACCAGTGGCGTCCGAACGTGCATTGCCGCGACGCGGCGCGCGCCTTCGCGCTCGCGCTCGAGGCACCGGCCTCGAAGGTTGCGGGCGAGGTGTTCAACGTCGGAGGCCACACGTTGAACCACACGATCTCGGACCTGGCGCAGACCGTCGCGCGGATCGTCGGTGATGTCGAGGTGGTGATGGAGAACGACATCCCCGATCCCCGCGACTATCGCGTGAGCTTCGACAAGATCCGCAACGTAATGGAATTCGTCCCCGAGTTCTCGGTCGAGGACGGCGTTCGCGAAGTCGCCGCGGCAGTGCGCAAGGATCCGGCGCTTCGGCGGCATCAGGAGACGCTCTTCCACAACGTGCAGGCGCTACGCACACGCTTCGAGAATCCGTCCCAGCACCGTGAGCTCGTTGGTGTGTAGGGGGGCAGCGGGGAGGGCGGAGGCTCGATGACGTCGGTGCAGATGGTTGGCAGTGCGCGGGAGGGGACGATGCAGCCGTCGCCCCTCCGGCGTTCTCCCGACTTTCTCGTCGTGGGCGGCGGGGTGATCGGGATTGCGCTGGCGCTGGAGCTGAAGCGCCGTCATCGCGGCGAGCGCGTTACGCTGATCGAAAAGGAAGCCGATTGCGGGCAGCACGCCAGCGGGCGGAACAGCGGGGTCCTCCACGCGGGGTTCTACTACACGGCTGACAGCCTGAAGGCGAAGTTCACGCGCGACGGCAATCGCATGCTCTCCGCCTACTGCGACGAGCGAGGCCTGCGCATCGATCGCTGCGGCAAGCTCGTGGTGGCGCGCGACGCGAGCGAGCTCGCCGGGCTCGATGAGCTGCTTCGTCGCGCGCGCGTGAACGGCGTCGCGCTCGACGAGATCTCGGCGGAAGAGGCGCGCCAGATCGAACCACGGGTCAAGACGTTCGAGCGGGCGCTCTTCTCGCCCTCCACGGCGTCCGTGGACCCGTCGGCCGTGGTCGCATCGCTGGTACGGGACGCGTTGGCGGAAGGCGTGGTCATCCTCACCGGGACGGAATATCGGTCACGCACGCTGGGCGGAGTGCGCACATCGGCTGGTGCGATCAGCGCAGGCTACGTCATCAACGCCGCCGGAGTCTACGCTGATCGCATCGCTCGTGACTTCGGTTTCTCGGAGCGCTATCGGATGCTGCCCTTCAAAGGGCTGTACCTGTACGGCGACGCCGACGCTCCCTCCTTCCGGACACACATTTACCCGGTGCCCGATCTGCGCAATCCGTTCCTCGGCGTCCACTTCACGCGGACGATGCAGGGTGGAGCCAAGATCGGCCCCACCGCGACGCCGGCCTTCTGGCGCGAGCACTACAGCGGGATCGAGAACTTCAGCCTGGGCGAGTGCGCAGACATCGTCTCGCGCGAAGCCGGCCTCTTCCTGCGCAACGATTTCAACTTTCGCCGGCTCGCAGTGGACGAGTTGCGAAAGTACAACCGGCGAAATCTCGTTGCCCGCGCCGCGTTACTCGCTGAAGGCGTGCAACCCGAGCACTTCCGCCGCTGGGGACGGCCAGGCATTCGCGCACAACTCATTGACGTGCAGAGCAACAAGCTCGAGATGGATTTCCGCTACGAGGGCGACGACCACTCGTTCCACGTGCTCAACGCGGTGTCGCCCGCTTTCACCTGTTCGCTGCCATTCGCGGCCTTCCTCGCCGACCGTATCGAGGAAAAGGTTCACTAGCCGGCAGTCGTTTCAACGTACGACATGCGAAGCGTGTGGCGTGCAGCGCCCAACACAGTACCATCCCCTTTTTCTGGTCGAGAAGCTCCACGATGCGGATCGCCTACATCATCACTCGCTCCGACGCCATTGGCGGCGCCCTCGTGCACGTGCGCGACTTCTCGATCGCGATGCAACGGTGCGGTCACGATGTCGTCGTCCTGACCGGGGGCACCGGCCCCTTTACTGAGCAGCTCAGCCACCACGGTATCCGATACGTCGCGCTGCGCTGGCTGCGCCGCCCGATCAACCCGTGGGCCGACCTGTGCGCGCTCCGTGAGATTCGGCGCTCGCTCGCCGAGGTCGCCCCCGATCTCGTCTCCACCCACTCGGCCAAGGCGGGGTGGCTCGGCCGTCTTGCGGCGTGGTCGCTCGGCATCCCGGTGATCTTTACCGCCCATGGATGGGCATTCACCGACGGGATCCCGAAAGGCGCCGCCTTCGTCTACAAATGGGCCGAGCGGCTCGCTGCGCGTTTCGCGGATCGCATCATCACGGTGAGCGAGTACGACCGCGACCTCGCCCTCGACTCCCGCATCGCCAGCACCGACAAGATCGTGGCGGTGCACAACGGCATGCCCGACGTGCTCCCGGAGCTGTACGCGAAGCCCGACCGGACGCCGCCCCACCTCATCATGGTTGCGCGGTTCGAGGAGCAGAAGGACCACACGACGTTGCTTCACGCCCTCGGCCGACTGCTCGACCGCGAGTGGACACTCGAGCTCATCGGCGATGGACCGCTGCAGGCGAGCGCGCGGGCGCTCGCCGACCGCCTCGGTCTCACCGAGCGCATCTTCTTTGCCGGCGCGCGCAATGACGTCGCCGAGCGGATGCGCGATGCGCAGATCTTCCTGCTCATCTCGAACTGGGAGGGATTCCCTCGCAGTATTCTCGAGGCCATGCGCGCCGGGCTGCCTGTACTCGCGTCAGCGGTCGGCGGCGTGACGGAGTCGGTGCTCGAGGGTGTGAACGGAATGACGGTTCGGCGCGGCGACGTGGAGTCGCTGTTCGCGAAGCTGGTAATGCTGCTGGACTCCCCTGGGTTGCGTGCCCGCCTCGGTGCCGAGGGCCGCGCGCGTTACGAGCGGCTCTTCACCATCGAGCGCATGCTCGACAAGACCGTCGACCTGTACGGTCAGGTCACATCCGGCCGGGCTCACCGGGAAGTCCCGGCGGCCATCCCCGCTCCGTCGAGCGCCGTGCACCTGCCGTCGGCGGCACGAGTGCCCCACAATGTGCGTTCGCACTCCATCTCAAGCTGAGTGCCGCACCTCCCCTTCCCCGTACGGCAGTCGCTGCGCGATCCGTCGCTGCGCAGCTCCGAGATCATCGTAATTCGATCACCGCCCGGGTAGGGCAGCGGCCCGAACGGGATCGGGCTCATCACCTGAAGTTCCTCTTCCTGAGCCGGTAGGCCGTGCTTCTTGGCGAAAGGCGCACCTCGAGCTCGCCTTCCTTGACGAGCACGCCTGTAAGCCGTTCTCCGCGTTGGCCAAGGTCGACCTGCAGGTCAGTCCCATTGAACGTCGCGGTTCCGTGCAACTCCCTGCCCGACAACCGGAGTCGTGCCCGCAGGATATCGCGATCGAGCCAGAGGCGGAGATGAACGGGAGGGAGCGTCTGCTCGACCTTCTCCCACTCGCCGACGACGTCTTCGCGACGAGCCCGGGCCGGGGCGAACAGTAGCCGGTGGCCGGGCGCGGTGACGATCTCGAGAGTGTCCACGGCAAGCCGATAGTACGACGCCTCGCTCAGGTTGGTCGTGAATCGCCCCTCGCGCAGCGCTGCGCCACGGTCATTGCACTCGGTCGTCGTCATGGCGATGCTGGTGACACCAATGCGATCGCCGCGCGCCAGGTAGGTGCCGGTGTACGCGCGACACCCAGCGAAACCCATCAGCTCTCCAGCAGTCGTGAGCGTCAGGGTCATGGACGAGTCGGCGGTCACGCTGTCGTTGACCGAGCGCAGCCGCCATGCCGTGCCGACCAGGTCCAGCGGATTCATGTCCGACCAGGCTCTCGGCATGAGCGTGAGGATGTCTGCTCCTGCGCGATTGGCCATCGCCAGGCGATCGCCGATCATGCGGATCGTCGACACCTCCCTGAGCGTTGCATGGTACGCCGCTTCCTGCTCCATGACTCCCGGAGGAGACCCGCAAGCGCGAGCCGTGGCTTCAACCGATTCGAACTCGATCGTCGTATCCGTCATCGCGTACCGGCTTCCATACCAGTTGCAGCCGTCGTACCCGCCGATACTACCGCCCTCGAAGCCCAGGGTGATGTTCGACCCGACGATCAGGAGTCGGCCATTGAGAGTCGCGACCACCCATTCCGTCCCGTCAACGTCGGACGCGTTGACCCGTCGCTCGATGGTCGGCGACTCGCGCGGCTGGCTGCAGGCGAGCGCGATCAGGATGCCCGTTGCCAGGCGATTACCGCGCATGCGTTCTCGACGAGCTTGCGGTGATCGCCGCCCGACGCAGCGACATCACCGCGGGTCTGGCGGACTCGCGACGACGCGATTCCGCAGCACCCCGATCCCCTCGATCTCGATCTCGACGACATCGCCCGCCTTCATCGCCTTCGTCGACCCCGGCGTGCCCGTATAGATGACGTCACCCGGTTCGAGCGTCATGAACTGGCTGATGTAGCTCACGATCGTCGGGACATCGAAGATGAGATCCTTCGTCCGCTGCGATTGAACGATCTCCCCATTCAGGCGCGTCTGGAGCAGCAGGTCGCCGAAATTGATGCCCGTCACGATCACCGGGCCGAGGGGCCCGAAGGTGTCCGCGGCCTTGGCGCGGAACCACTGCAGGTCGGCGCGCTGCCAGTCTCGCTCGCTCACATCGTTGCCGGCGGTGACGCCGAAGATGTAGCGCGGCGCATCGGCAACGCTCACTCCCTTCGCGCGCCGCCCGATAACGACGACGAGCTCCCCCTCGAAGTGGACGTTCGCGGCACCCAACGGAATGACGATGCTCGCCCCGGGGCCGACGATCGAGGTCGGCATCTTGGCGAACAGGCCCGGATACTTCGCCGCGGGCGACTCGCCGATGTGTGACTTGTAGTTGAGGCCCACCGCGATGACCTTCGACGGAACGACCGGGGCCAGTAGCATCACTTCGGACAGGCGAACTGTCTTCCCGGTCGGTCTCGGCGACTCGAAAAGGCTGCCCGAGAGCTCCCGAACGACGTCGCCGTCGAGAATTCCGTTGGCGGTCTTCCCGCCTGCGGAGTAGCGCACGTACTTCGTGACCTGCGCGTCAACGGCCAGTGGAATGCCGGAGAGCATGAAAAGGCACGCGGTGAGGATTCGGCGAGAGAGAGGCATCGGCAGTCGCTCCTGGAAGAGGCCCGGAGAAAGTGGCCCCGGGGAATGCGGCCGGCAACCGAGCGAGGGGTGCTCGCGGCGCGGGCGATCATGATCGCTGCGGTCAGCCCGTGTTCCGCAGTCCCTGCGCGATTCCGCTGAGCGTCGTCGCCAGCGCGCTGTCCAGCTGTGCGCGATCCTCATCTGTCGTGAGGCCGCCGCCTCGCTTGCGGTGCAATAGTGCGATCTGCAGGAGTGAGAGCGCATCGACATACGGGTTGCGGAGGGCGATGGCCGCCTGCAGTACCGTCGCGTCGTCGAGCAGATGGTCCGTCTCACGGATCAGCAGGATCCCACGCACCGTGCTCTCGAACTCGCTCTCCAGTCGCGTCAACAGTTGCAGATCACCACCCAGCTGCTCGACGTACGCGCGGGCGACGACGAGGTCGGCCTTGGCGCAGACCATCTCGATCTTGGCGAGCAAGTCGTCGAAGAAAGGCCACGTGCGCGCCATCCGACGCAGCAAGCAGAGACCGTCTGGCGTAGCCGTCATCTCCGCGAGTGCGGTTCCGACGCCCAGCCATCCGGTCAACATCAGTCGAATCTGCGTCCATCCGAAGCTCCACGGGATCGCGCGAATCCCGTCGATTCCCGCCTTCGCGCCCGGACGGTACGACGGCCGCGAGCCGAAGCGCGCGTTCGCCAGCTCGTCCACCGGAGTCGCAGCACGGAACAGCGCGAACAGCGCGTCGTTTTCGTGCACGAGATCGCGGTAGACGGCCAGCGACCGTGCCGACAGATCGTCCATGGCAGTGCGGAACTTTTCGACATCACCATCAGCGACCGACTCTCGCCAATCATTGAACTCCTGGAGCAGCGTGCCCGAGAGCGTCACCTCGAGCGTTCGCTCGGCGACCGGGAGCAACCCGAACTGCTGCGAGATGATCTCGCCCTGCTCGGTGATCTTGATGCGGCCGTTGACGGCGCGGGGCGGGAGCGACGCCAGCGCGCGATAGACGGGCGACCCGCCGCCGCGGCCGACGCTTCCGCCACGTCCGTGGAACAGCCGCAGCTCGATGCCCGCCTCGTCGAAGAGCTCCGCGAGGGTCTCCTGCGCCTGATACAGCCCCCATGACGAGGCAAGGATGCCGGCATCCTTGCCCGAGTCGGAATAGCCGATCATCACCTCCTGCCGGTTCCCGCGCGCCGCCAGTTGTCGCGTGTACACGGGGTCGCGGAGCAGCGATCGCATGACCTCCGGCGCGCGGACGAGATCGTCGAGGGTCTCGAACAGCGGCACCACATCCAGATGCGACACCGGCGGATCGGCGGCGAGATCCACGAGCCCGGCCTCGCGCGCCAACAGCAGCGCGCGAAGCAGATCCTCGGCGCAGGTGGTCATCGAGACGATGTAGGTCGACGCCGCGATTGCCCCTGCTTCACGCTGGATCGTGCTGATCGCGCGGAAGGTGTCGAGCACCCGGCGCGGGGCATCGGCGAGGGGAACATGCGGACCGACGAGCGGACGCCGACTCAACAACTCGCGCCGCAGCGCGGCGGCATCGAGCTCGGGAATTCCAAGCTGACCGGCGATGTCGGTCAGCGCCGCTGCGTGCATGTCGGCGTGATCGCGCACATCCATCAGGAAACCGTGAAAGCCGTGCGCTCGCACTCCGATGAGGAGCGGGTCGAACGCCGAGCGACACGCCTCCACTGCGCCCGCCGCGACGAGAGAGTCACGCACGAGCAGCAGGTCCTGCTCGAATGCGGCGACGCTGGCATAGGCGGCGGGCTCGCGTTCCGCACGGCCCGCGTCGCGGGCCGCGACGAGCCGCCGGGTAGCGTCGATGCGCGCGGCCATGAAGCTCAACTTGAGTCGAAGCGGCTCATTGGCGTTCCGGCTGCGGTTCGCCTCCCACACGTCGGGGCGCAGCTCCTGGTCCGTGAGCAGCGACGCGCGCAGTGCGTCTGTCGGCTTCGCGAAGTGCACCGAGAGCGAGATGCGCTCGGCGAGCCCCTCGAGCGCCTGTCGGTACCGCCCGAGGATGACGTGGCTCGCGCGGCGCGCCGCGGCAAGCGTGGCCTCGGGGGTCACGAAGGGATTTCCGTCGCGGTCTCCGCCCACCCAGCTACCGAGGTGCAGCGGCGTCGACAGGCGCAGCATCTCGGAGGGCGCGGAAAATTCGGCCTCGAACGCCCGCACCAGTGCATCCTGCGCGCGGGCGCTCGCGTCGAGCAGGCGAGTCTCGAGATACCAGAGGCTCGTGCTGACCTCATCCTTCACCGACGGGCGGTCCTGGCGAACTTCGGCGGTGAGCCAGAGCAGCTCCACTTCGCCCTCGAGTGCGTCGTCGATGGCTCCGCGATCGGCGACGGGGATGAGCTCGCGCCGGAGCATGAGGTCGGCAACGCGCGCCTGGAGCGCGAGGAGCGTACGGCGCGTCGATTCCGTCGGATGCGCGGTGAGCACCGGCCGCACATCGAGTTGCGCGATCGCCGCGGCGACTTCATCCGCCGATCGCCCGGCACCGCGAAGCTGCCGCATCGTCCAGCGCGCAGACGCCGGCTGGGGCTCGGCACTTCCCTGCAGGAGATACGCGCCGCGGCGCCGCACGCGATGCACCTGCTCCGCGGTGTTGATGAGCAGAAAGAACAGCGTGAACGCCCGGGCCGTCACGGCGCTCAGCTCGAGCGGAAGCCCGGCCACCAGCTCGAGGAGCGCCGTGAAGCTCGCGGCATCGGCATTGCCGCGCCGACGATCGCGGCAGGCTTTGCGCAGCCCTTCGACGGCACGGAGCGCGTCCGCTCCCTCCAGCCGGTTGACCACCCGACCAAGCGTTGCCGCAAGCCAGCGGACGTCCTCGTGAAGCGGGACATCCTCAGCTCGAGTCTCGGGCTCGGATGGGATTGAGGGCGGGCGAGCGGTCATTGATCAGTTGGACGAAGCGCTCCGCCAGCCCCGCCAGTTGTCGCGGTCACCGGCGTCGACTGGTCTCTCGTCCGGTGGATGGATGCACTAGGTCGCGTGGCGCAACAGGCGAAGGACGAGCAGTAGGAGGACCGAGCCGACGAACGCGACGAGGATCATTCCTCCGAGCCCGCTGATCGGCGTGCGCCACCGCATGCGGCCAAACAGCCACCCGCCAATCAGCGCACCGACGATCCCGACGATCACGTCGCCGAGCAGACCATAGCCGATCCCGCCGACGAGGAATGAGGCGAGCACTCCGGCGATGAGGCCCACGATGAGCCAGGTCAGCCAGTCGCGGCTCGAGCGCGGTTGGTTTGCAAAGGGCTTGTTTTCCATGGCCGCCGAGAGCGCAACTCGCATACCGGGGCAATGGGGGGACAGCGACACTGGAATCCGGGGAACGGTGGCGTGCCATTCCCACCGGGAGCCTCCGGCTCACTTCCACGTAAACGTCGCTACACCGCCCGCCGGAAGCGTGTACATGAACCCCGACTCCCGCTCGCGCACGGCGAACTCGCGCGCCACGGCAGCCCCGTTCAGCACGATCAGCACCCTCGATTGATCGTCCGCGTTGCGGAACGCGACGGTCTCCAACTCATTCGACGTCGTCGACTCGATGCGCACCGCGCCGGGGCGGACGAATCGGCTCGCATGCGCCAGC
This sequence comes from Gemmatimonadaceae bacterium, assembly GCA_031412375.1. Lineage (GTDB taxonomy): Bacteria > Gemmatimonadota > Gemmatimonadetes > Gemmatimonadales > Gemmatimonadaceae > JANPKQ01. The sequence continues at coordinate 11,496 of JANOCW010000118.1, forward strand.
GCGTAGTACTCCTCGTTCCGCGTGACCTGGCCGGTCGTCGAGTTGATGGTGACGACGCCACGGCAGTTCCCGCACCCGCCGAGGTGGGGTCCGTAGCTCTCGTCGAGCGCCATGTTCCAGAGCGCGACGCCCTTTGCCCACCCCCGCGCGTTGCCGATCACCATCTTCGAGACCATCCACTTCAGGTTGTCCGCCCACACGGGCGCCCACTGCCCGCCCGAGCACTCGGTGAAGTACGCATCCTTCTCCGGGTACTGCTCGTGCACGAGCGACTGGGCCGAGATGTCACCGCCGTAGCAGTGCCACGCGATCCCGGCGACATACTGGCGCGCACCGGCGTCGCCGAGCACGGCGAGCGGGGAGTTGACTTCGTCCCAGTTGTGGTCCCAGTCCCAGACCTGGGCGTCGACGCCGCTCTGCGCGAACAGCGGCCCCAGATGGTTCCCGATGATGTCCGCGCGCTGCGCGGGCGTGAGACGCATCCCCGGATAATCCCCCGGCTCGAAGTGCGGTTCGTTCTGCAGCGTCACCGCAAAGATCGGGAGCCCTTCGCGCTCGTAGGCAGCGATCCATCGACGGAAGTACTGCGCGAACGCCGGATAGAACTCCGGCTTCAGCGATCCCTGGATCAGGCTTCCGCTGGTCTTCATCCATCCTGGTGGACTCCACGGGCTTCCGACGAGCTTCAGCCGCGGGTTGATGGCCAGCGCGCGCTTGAGCGCCGGCAGCTTCTCGGCGCGGTCGGCATCGATCGAGAAATGCTCGAGCGCCGGGTCAGTTTGCCCTGCCGGCCGGTCGTCGTAGCTGTAGTGCGTGCGCGAGAAATCCGACGCGCCCATCGGGACCCGGACGAAGCTGAGGCCGATCCCCGGCTCGCGGCCGAACAGCTCCTGCAGCAGAGCCTCACGCTGCGCGCCGGTCATCCTCGTCTGGATGAGATATGCCGATGCATCGGTCATGGCGGCTCCCCACCCAACAATCGACTGGAACTGCTTCGTCTCGTCGATCGTGATCGTGGTCAGCGACGTATCACTGCCAATGCTCCGGAATCGGACGTCGGGCTCGCGCGTGAGCAGTCTGCCTCGATCGCCAGTGGTCACGTACACCGACACCGAGGCACCCAGCCCGGGCTCGGTCGCGTCGACCATCTGCGACGTCACGCCGCCACTGCGGCATCCGGCGATCGCCATGAGTGCGCAGAGCGCCAGTGCGTTCAGTTCATCGGAGCGCATCGAGTGACTCTCGGGATCAGGGTACGCCAATCCACTGCGTGGGCTCGCCCATAATGAGGTCGAACATGGGGACGGAGAAGGCGGAGAGCGATGGCAGAGCGATGGCAGTGCGACCGCGGATTATCTTTCGGGACGTGAACCGATCGTTCGGCACAGGCCCGGTCCGAGCGGCGTTCGTCTCGCATCCTATGACCGCGACACTTCAGCCAGCAGTTCCCCGCCTCAGTGGCGACGACGACTTACGATTCGGGTCGGGTGAGCAACTCCGGCCCTGACGCGCTGGCGCGTCTCGCGGCGCGCGCCGCCGGGGCGGCGGGATCCGCGCGCGGTCGGGGGCGCCCCGTGGTCGTAAGCGTCGTCGAACGATTGGGCGTTGTGGATCCGCTCGCGATCATCGCGGACGTCACGCGCGCCGGTGTCGGGAATGTACGCACCGTTCTCGGAGAGGCCGACGGCATGTACTGGAGCCGGCCGGCCGACCGCTTCGCGATTGCCGGCATCGGTGCTGCCGCGAGGCTGACCGCCCGCGGCGCCGATCGATTCCGGGAGATCGATCGCGCATGGATGGCACTGGCCGACGGCGCCATCACGGACGATGCGGCGAATCCCACGGGGGGCACCGGTCCCTTGCTGATGGGCGGCTTCGCGTTCGATCCCGAAGGACCACGCACGGCCCGCTGGGACGGCTTTCCGGGCGCGCGGTTCACCCTGCCGCGCTTTCTGGTCACACAGGTCGGCGACAATCGCTGGCTGACCACGACCATCGTCGTGGGCGCGGATGGCACACCGGACGTCACGCCGGCAGCGCTGGCATCCTTCCGGGAGCGGATCGTGCGTCTGCCGGAGGACTCCGGGCAAACCTCGCCCACTGCGGATGATACCGCAGTCCGGTACACCGACCTGTGCGCGTCCGTCGAGTGGAGGGCCGCGGTGCAACGGGCCGTCGACGCGATCCGCGCGGGGGAGCTGGAGAAGGTGGTGCTCGCGCGCGCGGTGCGCGCCCTGGGTCGCGCTCCGTTCGACATCACCGCGGACATGCAGCACCTGTGCGCGGTCCATCCGGAGAGCTTCGTCTTCGCCTGCTGGCGCGCTGACCGCGTGTTCGTGGGCGCGAGCCCGGAGCGCCTCGTGCGGCTCGAGGGACGCGACGTGCTGGCGAGCAGCCTCGCCGGCTCGGCGGGACGCGGCGCG
>JANOCW010000119.1:0-1770 GCA_031412375.1 Gemmatimonadaceae bacterium
AAGCCAGCAGTGCAGAGCTGCTTATCCGACAGCACACCAGCGTGCCTGATTACCGCTGCGCGAATCTTGTCCACGTCGTGGGCCCGATTCTCGTCTGAGAGGAGCTCGAGAAGCTGAGCACCGCGATAGATAGCGTTCGCCTGGTGGTCCCAATAGTCTGTGATACGGCGATGCATCCATTCGGTCATGTCATCCTCCCCAAACCCGGCGATCGGCGAGATCGAGGAGCATGGCGAGGTGCTTCTCCACCGCCTTGACGGCGCAGAAGGGGTTGCAGACGGCAACGAGTTGCTTCCGATCCGCTCGGCGTGGAACCGGATGTCACGTCGAATTCCTCGATCATCCAGCTTTTCACTCCAGACCGAGCGCCTCAAGATCCGCGAGGTCCTTCTTCCGCCCGCTGGCCCGCTTGTTTTGGACGAACGCGTCCAGCCCAAGCACCGGGGATTGCACGTCCTCGATGAGTGCCTCGATCCGGCTATCCCACGCTGGACCAAACGTGAGTCCGCTGACGCTCGTCAGGATGTCGATCCGGTACGGAGGCAAACCAAGCTGCACGACTATCTCCGGTCGGTGGAAATCAGCTTCGGCGATGTTCAGGGACTTGAGCGGCGCGCCGAACTCGGAGAGCGCGCGCCAGACACGGCGCGCGTTCTCGGGAACCGGATCGACCCATACATCCAGATCGACGGTCGCCCGCGGCACTCCGTGCGCGGCGAGGGCGTGCGCACCAACAACGAGGAATCTCGCTTGCTGGGCGATCAGCGCCGTCAGGACGTCACGGTAGTCTTCGACCACCCCTGCTAGTCTCGATCAGTGCGATCGCCTAGCGATGAGACGCGGATCGGCATGGTGGACCTCGTGTACTTGGGGAATGGACGTCTCGTCAGCATCCACGCCCGCGTCGAGAGATCTCCGACGAGTGCGAGGCGGTCATTGGCCGTGCCACCCACCCGTGGATCGCTCGCCGCGGCGCTATTCAGGGGTACGATCCGCGCGGTCATTCCGGCTCGTTTTCTCGTCATGGCACGGTGCGGTGATGGCCTGCAGATGCGAGGGCCGATGTCGTGTTCCGAGGTCCCCTTGCCTTGGTTGAATCTAATCAAAGGGAGCGCCAATCTTTCGGGACGTCGAGGACGACCCTGGCAGCTAACCCGTATCGCCCACCATAGTCCGCAGCCGCTCGAAGACCTCCTCCCGCATCCACCCCGGCTCGAGCACCTCCGCCTCCGGCCCGTACTGCAGCACGTGCCTCACCCCCCACGCCGGATCCGCGAGCGGCCGATCCGTCGTCAACGACCCGTCCGCGGCGAGCGACTTCCCTTCCCGCTCGGCGATCCACCGCGCGACCTTCGGCGAGTAGCGCACCGTCATCCGCTCCGGCTTCTCGCTGCTCACATGGAACGGCCCGTCCCGCAGCACCGCGTCCACCACCGACGCCTGTGGCGGATCGAATGCTTCGGCGAGCCGCTCCGCACTCTCGACGCGGTCCATGCGAAAGACGCGAAGACCGCCGCTGCGATCGCACCAAGCGACCACGTACCACATGCCGTTCGCGAACGCGAGGCCGTAGGGTGCGATCACCCTCTCGCTCAACTCGGCCGACGCACCGCCGCGGTAGCGGATGCGCACCTTCCGATGCGCAGCAAGGGCAGCGCGAATCGTCGCGAGCCCCGCGGTATTCCCCGCCGCCGCAAGCTCCGCGTGCCGGATCCCTTCGTGGCGATCGTTGATCGGCAGGCGGGTGATCGTCTCGCGAAGTCGCGTCAG
>JANOCW010000120.1:0-3585 GCA_031412375.1 Gemmatimonadaceae bacterium
TGGCCGTTCGTCTTCGTCGGCCTGCTGTTCGTCATGGCGTGGACGAGCATGGCCTCACCGACGCTCTTCGCCGTGGTCGGGGATGGGCTCCCGAAGGGCCGGCGGGCGATGGGATTCACGGTGCAGTCCATCCTCCGGCGCGTCCCGATCGTCATCGCACCGACGCTCGGTGGCCTGGCGATCGCCGCGTATGGTGTTCGCAACGGGGTGCGGATCGGCCTGCTCGCCACCGGCGTGCTCGCGATCGCGACCATGCTCGTCATCACGCGCGTGAACATTCCGGTGATCGTGCAGCATGGACCCACGAACATCGTGGGGGTATGGCGGGCACTGCCGACCACGTTCCGGAAGCTCCTCGCATCGGACGTCTTCATCCGAACGAGCGAGGGCCTCGTCGATGTATTCCTCGTGCTGTATGCGACGAACGTCATCGGAGTATCAGCGCCACAGTTCGGGGCGCTGGTCGCGGTGCAGATGATCACGGCCATCCTGATCTATCTGCCAGCCGCCCGGATCGCCGATCGTGTCGGCCGAAAGCCATTCGTCGTCGCGACGTTCGTGGCGTTCTCCCTATTCCCGATCGCCGTCGTGAGCGCCCGGAGTTTCTCCGCACTCCTGTTGGCATTCGTCGTCGGTGGACTTCGCGAGATCGGCGAGCCGGCGAGAAAGGCGCTGATCGTCGACCTCGCCGAGCCGCCCCTCCGGGCGCGCTCGGTCGGGCTGTACTATCTCGTCAGGAGTGTCGCGATCACACCCGCTGCCTTCGTCGGCGGGCTGCTCTGGCAGATCCGGCCGTCGCTGCCATTCCTCGTTGCGGGAGTCATCGGGTCGATCGGGACCGTGCTGTTCGCGCTGACGGTGAATGAGGAACACGCCGGGTAAGTGGTGGCGGACTGGCGAGGTCATGCTGCGCAGGCCTGACGAAGCGCACGACGGACCGCCGACACGGCATCAAGAGCCTGCCGGTGTGCAGTCCGCGGTTGCGCTGCATCACCGCTTCCTACTTCCGGCCTGCTGCCTCGGCGCGCTCTGCAGGGTGGCGGTCAGGATGGCTGCACCCGGCGAGTGCCCCGGTGCGGCGTTGCGCCTGACTCCGGCGTGCCAGGTGCACCTCACACTGCCCGACCTGGCAGACGGGGCACAGTGCAACGGCCGGTTGGCTGCATTCGATGCACCGCATCAGCGCGCCTCCCCCGCCATCTCGGCCGACACGGTGGCGCCTGCGGATCCATGCTTCGCGGACGTCCCCTCCTGCTCGGCGAGGCCTTCAGCCACTCGACGTCCATACTCGGCATCGCACTTCGAGAGGTGGTCGATCATCCGCTGCCTGATGTCGGCACCACAGGGTCCGAGCTGGCCCACGAGGTTCCGGATGAGCTCATCCCGCTCCCAGTCAGCGAAGGCGCGGTAGCGCTCTCCGGCCTGTTGGTAGTCGTTCTCGCGACTGATCGGCTTCCGCACGACATGTCCCGACACGAACGGCGTGTGCGGAGCACCAGCGGGCTTCGCCTCGACCGGACCGCCGCGCGCACTCGGCTCGTAGTTCACATGCGGGTTGCCACCGGCCTCGACTCCATCCACGTGATACGCCATCTGCCCGTCGCGCAGGTTGGTCGCGACGGTGTTGCGCGGCCGGTTGATCGGGAGCTGCAGGTAGTTGGCTCCGACGCGGTGACGCTGCGTGTCCGAGTACGAGAACGTTCGCCCCTGCAGCAGCTTGTCATCGGAGAAGTCCATGCCGTCGACCATCACGCCCGTGCCGAACGCGACCTGCTCCACTTCGGCAAAGTAGTTCGTCGGGTTGCGGTCGAGCACCATGCGGCCGATCGGGCGCAGAGGGAATTGCTCGGGCGGCCAGACCTTGGTTGCGTCGAGCGGGTCGAAGGACAGCTCGGGATGCTCGCCGTCCTCCATGATCTGTACCTGGAGCTCCCACTCGGGGAACTCGCCCCGCTCGATCGCGTCGAACAGGTCGCCGGTGGCGTGATTGAAGTCCTTTGCCTGGATCTGCTCGGCCTCGGCCTGCGTGAGGTTCCGCTCCTTCATCTTCGGGATGAAGTGATACTTCACGAGCACCGCTTCGCCGGCGGCGTTCACCCACTTGTAGGCATGGACACCCGAGCCGCGCATCTCGCGGTAGGACGCCGGGATCCCCCATGGGCTGAACAGAAACGTGATCATGTGCATCGCCGAGGGGGAGAGACTGACGAAATCGAAGATGCGGCGCGAATCCTGGCGGTTCGTCACCGGGTCGGGCTTGAAGGCATGTACCACGTCCGGAAACTTCATCGCGTCGCGGATGAAGAAGACCTGCAGGTTGTTGCCGACCAGATCCCAGTTCCCGTCCTCGGTGTAGAACTTCACCGAGAAACCGCGCGGATCGCGCAGCGTCTCCGGGGAGTGGCCACCGTGGATGACGCTCGAGAAGCGCACGAACAGCGGGGTGCGTTTCCCCTTCTCCTGGAACAGCTTCGCGCGTGTCAACGGCGCGATGGCCTCCTCGCCCACGGCGCCGTAGGCCTCGAAGTAGCCGTGCGCTCCGGCGCCACGCGCGTGCACGACTCGCTCCGGGATGCGCTCGCGATCGAACTGGGAGATCTTCTCGAGGAAATGGTAGTTCTCGAGGACCGTCGGCCCGCGGTCGCCGACGGTTCGATTGCTCTGGTTGTTGGCGACGGGGTGCCCCTGCCGCGTGGTGAGCGTCGGAGGCGCTGGAGTTTCGTCGCCTTCACCGTTGGTGCCGTTGGTGCCGCTTCCCCCGTGCCCCGTCATCCCGTGCTCCTTCGCGGTGCGCCCGCGCGTGCAGTGGCCAGGAGCGCCGGCGTGACACCCCATGAGTTCGCAAGAATCGATGGCGGAGTGGCATAATACCAATCGATTGCCATTATTGATCGTATAGCCACTGACTATACCCCGGCGAACGCGACCAATGGCCACTCTCCTCGAATCCGGCTCGACGATCACGCTGACGCAGCTCGCGTATGCCGTCGCCATCGATACGCATCGCCATTTCGAGCGCGCCGCGCGCGCCTGTCACGTCACCCAGCCAACTCTCTCGATGCAGCTTCGCAAGCTCGAGAAGGGGCTCGGCGTTGTGCTCTTCGACCGGAGCCGCACGCCCGTGATCCCCACCGACATCGGCGCCGTGCTTCTCGAGCAGGCGCGGGTCGTCCTGCGCGAGGCAGCCCAGTTGGGCGACCTGCGCGACGCGGCGCGTGGGACGATCGCCGGGGAACTGCGGCTCGCCGTCATCCCCACACTGGCCCCGTATCTCCTGCCAGCCGTACTCGAACTCCTTGCCACGCGACATCCGCAACTGGAGCTGGTCGTCGAGGAACGGGTGACGGATTCCCTGCTCGACGGACTCCGCGACGACACGATCGACGCCGGGCTCGTGGCAACCGCGGTCGACACGCCCGGGCTCGTCGGGCGCACGCTCTTCCACGAGCCCTTCGTCGGCTACGTCAGCGCGACCCACCGGCTGTCGGACCGCTCACGCCTCTCCGTCACCGAGCTCTCGCTCGATGACCTGTGGCTGCTCAGCGAGGGACACTGTCTTCGCACGCAGGTCGTCACGCTTTGTCG
>JANOCW010000121.1:0-2901 GCA_031412375.1 Gemmatimonadaceae bacterium
CTCGTCGGCCTCTTCGCCGTGCCCGCCTTCCTGTTGTGGGCGGGTCACCACTGGCGGCATCGCAGCGCCGGAGTGCGAGGGGCGTTCTGGGGCGGATTGATCGCGCACACGCTCGCCGCCCTGATCGCAACGGCCGCGGGGCTCTATCGCCCTGCGGAATGGGCGGCGAGCGATCACTCGCGTGGCTTCTTCGGGCTCTGGTCAATGCTGGTGTTCTTTCTTGTTGGCGCGAGCATTGGGGCGGTCGTCAACACGCAGCGGAACGCTCGCGGTCGCGCGGCAGGGATCATCGTGGCGCTACTGATCGGGCTCGCTGACGACGTGGAGGCCCAGGCTCGCGTACGGGCCCGGGATCTCGGGATGGCGCCAGGGGTCTTTCAACCGGGCAGCCTCAACGCGATCACCGATGTCGCGGGTGTGCGCGTGGGGCACGCGACCATCGTTGACGGGGACAGTGTGCGGACCGGCATCACCGCAATTCTCCCTCATGCAGGAAACCTCTATCGGGAGCGCGTTCCGGCCGCGCTGCATGTCGGCAATGGATTCGGGAAGCTGCTCGGCGCGACCCAGCTTCAGGAACTTGGCGAAATCGAGACGCCCATCCTGCTGACGTGCACGCTGTGCGTGTGGAAGGCCGCGGATGCGATGATCGAATGGATGCTCGGCCTGCCGCAGATGGAAAATGTTCGCTCGATCAACCCGGTGGTCGGGGAAACGAACGACGGCGTGCTGAATGCAATTCGATCGCGGCCGATCGCACCGAGCCACGTGAGACAGGCGTTGACGACCGCCGCCGTCGGGACAGTCGCCGAAGGAAGCGTTGGGGCTGGCACCGGCACGTCGGCGTTCGGCTGGAAGGGCGGAATCGGGACATCGTCGCGGAAGCTGCCCGCATCGCTGGGCGACTGGACCGTGGGTGTTCTCGTTCAGTCCAACTATGGCGGAGTGCTGCAGATGATGGGCGCTCCCGTCGGCCGGGAGCTCGGTCGCTACTCCTTCCGGACCGATACGACGCTGGATCGGGGGGACGGCTCCATCATCATGGTGGTCGCGACCGACGCGCCGCTCTCCGACCGGAACCTCGGCCGGCTCGCCGCGCGAGCGATGATGGGGCTGGCGCGTACGGGGTCGTCCGGCTCGAACGGGTCTGGTGATTACGTCATCGCGTTCTCGACTGCGCTCGGCGTACGGCGGCCCCTCGACGCGCGACGGCTGGCGGCGAGCGAGCTGGCAAACGAGGAGATGTCCGGACTGTTCCAGGCCACCGTGGAAGCGACAGAGGAAGCGATCTACAACTCGCTGACGATGGCGACGGCCGTCACGAGCCGCGGTCGAACGGTCGACGCACTGCCACTCGATCGTGTCCGGGAGATCCTGCTCAAGTACGGAGTCGCCGTGCCGAGACGGTGATGGACCTGTCGGCGTGCGGGTGGGACGGAGCTATTTCTTCGCGCGCGGGACGACGAACTTCTCGGCCGTGTGGCTCTCCGAAAAACGCACGACCTTCGTGTCGACAAGGCCGGCTGTGCGGCCGGCGGTCATCATCGCGCGTTCGGTGACGCGCGTGTGGCCCTTGGGGCGCAGCACCCAGATCGCACCGGTGGGGCTCAAGTGAGCAATGAGTGCCGGCAGTTTTCGCAGCGACTCGATCGTCTCGACTCCGAGGAAGATGAGGTCGCAGACGGAGCCAGGATGTCCGTCGAAAATCGTGACGCCGCGTTCAGCGAGCCGGGCGCGCAGGTCGAGATCGACGACGTCGATGAGGGCAATCGTCTGGCCTTCCTTCACGCCAAGCTTGTCGATGACGCTCTTCGGATGGCGAATGCGGTCGGCCCACTGCTCGGCGTAGGCCCCGAGCTCGAAGTTCGCGGTTCCCCCGGCATAGCCGACGCTGAGGACACCCTCGTTCGCGGACAGTGACGTGATGTCGCGATACGCGATGCTCAGGCGCACGTCTCCGCGGAAGACGAGGTCGTCCGTCTCGAGCAGCGCGCGACCGTGGGCCGATTTCCCCTCGATCGTCGCATTGCACCGCATCTCCTGTCCCACGCGGCGCTCCTAGCGGCGCCCGGCGCGCTTGGACCGCGCCCGGGGCCGCGCGGTTCGGCCCGTCTTTCGCCGCGCAGTGTTGCGCGTGCGCGGGGCGGCCGGATCAGGGACGCGTGACGCGGGGCGTGCGGCGCTGCGGGCAGCGTCGGCGAGCGCCGCGAGGCCGCGCAGCGCGATGGTTCGGTCGCTCGCGGACAGCCGCCCGAGCAGGGCGGCGACGCGCTTCGGATCGAGGGAGGATGTCGACTTGCGCACGCGCACGCCCGCGGGGGAGAGCGTCAGATCGAGGCGACGCCCATCGATCTCGTCGCGATCACGGCGCACGTATCCTTCGCGAACGAGGCGTCCGATCGCGACCGACATCGTCGGAGCCGTCACGCTCATTTGTGCCGCGAGCGCCTGGAGACTGGTGGGCACATCCGCGTCGAGCTGGTCGAGAATGAGCGCCTGCTGCGGGCTGAGCGAACGGCCTGTGCTGAGTGTTCGCGCATCGAGGCGGCGACAGGCGTAGAGGATTCGAGGGACGAGATCGACGACTTTCTGGATGGCGGACGCGGGAAGGGAGGGCATTGAGGGAAGCTGTACCCTACGCTTCGGTTTGTCAAACCAAGATGAGGTGCTTGCGCACAGGCTGTCCGCGCACTTTCACTTCCCGCATGCGCCATGCTTTGTGACGCAAAGTACTTGACAGAGACGACCTCCAATGCTACGATGTGCCATGGCCTCTGGACGTCCGCTGCCTGCCCACCCATCCGGTGAACCGCCCGCGCTGCATGCGCGGGCGATGGACAATCTGCAGTTCATCCGCGAGACCATGGAACGCGCGGGTGCCTTCACCGCCGTCTCCGGGTG
>JANOCW010000122.1:0-2124 GCA_031412375.1 Gemmatimonadaceae bacterium
GCGGTCGGCCTGCTCATGCTCGTCTTTGGCTACGCCGCCAGCGCTGACACGATCGCGTCGAGCGGCCCGGAGCAGCTTCCAGCCAAACCGATGGGCATTTCCGCCGACTTCGACGTGCCGGCTGACTTTCCCGGCGCCGTCAGGGCGCTCGAAGCGCTCACCGGTACCGCGGCGGACCAACTCACCGTCATCGATAGCCTCGGCTTCCCCGTGAAGACCAACGGGGCGACCGTGGGAGTGCCGGACGACAGGGTCGAGAGCCTGCTGCTCGCAGCCCAGCCGATGTTTTTCGCGCGCGGATTCTATCTCTTCCGGCACGAACCGAACTACGGGATTGGCGGCGCACCCGACGAGATTGGACTGGTGGCGCTGCGCGACCAGTTCGCGGTCGTCCAGCTCGTTGGAACCAATGGGGTGAACTTCGACCTGTCCACGACGGAGGTGATCGCGTGGCTGAAAGCCCTGGAACGCGATGCGCCGTTCGTGCTCACCGGCATTGGCTACGACCATCTCGAGGGGCGCTTCCTCCGGCCCGTTGGTGCCGACGCAGACTCCCTTGCGAAGCGCCTGCACTCCTTTTGTCCCGATGTGGTCGACCAGGGAACCGGGTCGGTCAAGGAGCTGGCGAACGAGATCGGGCGGCTCAATACCTTCTTCTGCTGGTGGGATTAGACGAGCGAGGTGGTGACCTAGCGGGTCTCCCAGTTGAAGCCGCCGGCGAGCTTCTCGAGGCGGTTGCCATCGATGAGCTTGAGGATCACGACGCCTCCTGCCCGCTCGGAGCTCCCGCGCACGGCGAGATCGTCGGCCCCATCGCCATCCGCATCGAGAGCATAAGTGACCTCATGCGCGCGCCATCGGCTCGCGACGAGCCGCAGCGGCGCGACTGATCCGCCCTCGTCGATCAGGACGATCTTCTCGCGAACGAACTCGTAACCACCCGCACGAAGGCTCGAGATGAGCAGCGTGCGTCCGCGCCCGAAGCATCCCGACGCGAGCGTGGTCCGCACGACCACGTTCGCGGCGAGTCGATCGTAGGGGAGCACCGACTCGGCGCGGAGCTGAGCCTCGATCGAATCCCGCAGGAGCGCCAACCGTTCGCGGTATTCGGGCGTCGCGCTGTCCCGCGCGCAAAGCGGCCTCGCCGCGGGGGCGGCGGAATCCACGCGCGACGCGGCCGCCGGAAGGGGGTCGACATGCTGCGCCAGCGAGTCGACGTGCGGTGGCACCGCGAGCGTGGCGACGATTCGACCAGCCCAGCTGTCGAACCCCGTGACTTCGACATCATCGGATCCCCAGGGGCCGTGAAGTCGAAGCCGACTTCCAACCGCCAGCGGCGCCCGACTCGCGACGGCCTGACGATACGCCGCAGCGCGCGCCGAGTCCTTGCGGACTTCGACATCAACGCGGCCGAGGTCGAGGAGCATTCGCTTGCCCCGCGCGGCGGCGGTGAACCATGTTTGATTCCGCGGGAGGAAAACGAGGGCCCGGGCGATGGTGTCGGCGAGCGGCGAGAGCGCGGGCCCTCGCCTCGCCGGGGGGAGCGAATCTTCAGCGGCAACCGCAGGCTCGGGGTCGGGCTGCGCAGCCGGCGCCTCCTTCCCGGCACAGGCGGCGCTGGCAAGGACGAGGAGTGCGGCGAGATAATGTCGAGGCGATATCATGAATGAAGGCGGGTCCAGTCGATCCGGCGGCGGCTGCGAATGTAGCGAGACGACAGGGAAGGTCAAACGTATCGTGTACGGATCATAGTGCGCCGACGGGATTCCGCGCTGTCGTGATGCCGGACGAAACACCCACCCGCTCCTTCCGATCCGCCTGCGTCGTCCTTGCCGCCGGGGTCGGCGCGCGGTTCGGCGAGCCGAAAGCCGGCGCGATGCTCGAGCCGGGAGTGCGGTTCATCGATGCCGTCGTCGAGAACGCGCGCGCGGCGGGCGCCGATCCGATCGTCGTCGTCATCGGCCCTGACTTCCCACCTCCGGCAGGAACGGTCGCGGTCGTCAACTCGCACGTTCGCGGAGAGCAGATCGCATCGCTGCGTCTGGGGCTGGCACGGCTCGTCAGCGCTTCGGTGGCGGGCGCCCTCGTCTGGCCCGTCGATCATCCCTACGCCGACGCAAGGAG
>JANOCW010000123.1:0-2721 GCA_031412375.1 Gemmatimonadaceae bacterium
CCCTGAAGCTCGGGCTCGCCTGGACCGACACGTCCACACGGGCCGACAGCGGGGGCGGAAAGTGGATGCAGTCCTCGACCGTTGCCCAGTATCGCGTCGACCGGGACACGATGGTTGCCGGAGAGGCCGCGGTGGTAGTCCTCACCAAGCAGCAGACGACGATCAACACGGAGGGCCCCGTCCCTGGTCAGGACATGCGCATTCAGTCCCGGATGAGCGGCGGCGACGAGGGCTGGTTCCTGTTCGCCCCGAAGTCTGGACGGATGCTCGGCCGGCAGCGGAAGGGAAGCTTCAGCGGCGAGTCGAATATCAGCGGCGCGGCCGGCTCGATGAACATGAGCCAGACGATGACCTACACGAACCGGATCGACCTGCTGAAGTAGCGTGGCTCGCTGACGGCGACCCTCGGAGATCTGCGAAGGCAGACCTCCGCCGGCGCTGAAGTCTGTCAAGATGCTCAGTGGGTGCGGCGAGCTTCGCCGCACCCACTGAGCGTTCGTATTGCCCCCGGCCTGGCCCCTCCCCCCTGAGCCGATCGGAGGGCCTTTCTCGCGTTACTGAGAGAACGGCTCACCGGCCCACGCGGCGAGTGTGAAACGCCGCTTGGGCCTCCGGCCGCCCGGCGCGTCGGACCGCACGGTCGACGTGCTGCCCCGCAGGCCACAGTGTCAAGGAGGCTATCGTGTTGACGCACACTCGCCGAGTTCGCGGATTCATCGTCGCTGTCCTTGTCCTTCTCGGGGCCCGAGGGCTGAATGCCCAGACCGATACGAGCGGCGCTGTTGGAGTCGCGACGCCGAAGCGCGCCCTCTGTTGGCGCCCACGCCCGCAGCTTCGCTGCGGAGGCTACCTGGTGACGGAGTTCGCGGTCGAGCGGGCACTTCTCTCCGGCAGCGACGACGAGGGTCTGCGTTTTGTAGGCACGCTGGGACCAATGATCAATCGGGGCCCGGCAGCCGCATGGGGTGTCCTCGTCTCCATCTCCACGGACGATCCCGACGAGATTGGGCTTCTCCGTGCTGAGGGGCGGTATCGCAAGTGGCTCGGGAGTACGAGCGGGATTGACCTCGCAATCGGCCTCACGCAGAAGAGCGAGTGGTACGAACTCAACCCCGGGAGGCAGGTGCAGCTACGGGGCCTGACCGCGGCGGCGGGTATCGAGCAGGGCCTGCTCGGCCTGCACGCGCGCGTCGATGTCGTGCGGGGCGGTGGACAGTCGCAGCAAACCGTGTATGCAGGCGTGCGAACTGGCGGGTATGCGGGTCTGGTCTCCGCGGCCACGCTGGTCGTCGGATTCATCGCCCTGTTTGCGATGACGTACTCCGGCAGCTAGCCGGCCCGCGTGGAGCTAGTCGCGTCCGCTCACTGCGCCCCGCCGATCTTCGCCCAGTCGTACAACGCGGCGTACATGTCGCGCGACCGAAGCACGTTGCGCACGTAGTGCTTCGTCTCGGCGAACCGGATGCGCTCGACGAACAACTCCGGGTCCTTGCCGCCGGTGCGATTCGACCAGCGCGCCACCCGCCCCGGGCCGGCGTTGTACGCCGCGAGCGCCAACTCGAGGCCGCGGTAATGCCGTGTGAACGACTTGAGGTGCACGACACCGAGACGGATGTTGACGCTCGGGTCATACAGCATCTCCGGATCCCACGGCTTGATCTTCTCCGAGCGCGCCAGCGCCTTCCCGACCGCGGGCATCATCTGCATCATTCCGCGCGCGCCGGCGGGTGATGTCGCGCGGGCCTCGAACTTCGATTCCTGGCGGATCAAGGCCGCGACGAGCGCAGGGTCAGACTTGCGCGCCGCCGATTCCCTGGCGATGAGATCCGCCTCGCCCACCGGATACACGAGGCGCCACGCCCGGGCGTCGTTCGCGCCGGCCGCGATGGCGCGGCGGCCAATGTCCATCGTGCGGCGCATCAGGGCGCGCTCGCGAAAGCCATTCCCGATCGCCAGCGCGCGCTCGATCGACGAATCAGCACTCTCGGCCAGCGCATCGAGCTCGAGGCGCGCCTCGTACGCCATGCCGAGGCGCTCCAGCATGTCGGCGCGGCCGAACGCCGCCCGAATGTCGGGAAAGACCATGAAGGTGTCCGGTGACGCGGCCGGCGCCCACGGCGCGACCCCGAGTCGTCGCGCGCTCTGCGCCGAATAGTAGGACATGGGAGCGCTGGCCAGCGTCGCCGTCCACCGGTCGCGCGCGGTGGCGCTATCCCGAAGCATCGCGCGCGTCTTCGCGCTCCAGTAGCGCGCGGCCGAGGAATCCTCGGTCGCCGGATAGAGCAGCAGCAGGGAGTCGAGCTCGGCGGACGCGGTCGTGTGCCGCCGCGCCGCGATGGCAAGGATCGCGGCCTCGAACCGAGCGTGCGCGGCGTACGCACTCGTCGGGTATTTGCGCGCGAGCGTCAGGTATGCTTCCCGGGCGGCAGGATCGCGCTTCTCATCGATCGCCATCTCCGCGAGGGCGATCAGGGCGCCGGCGGCAGCCACCGTGTCGAGCGGGTAGAGCCGCACGACGTTGCGAAGCGCGGTACGCGCGGCGGCGGATTGCCCGCGCCGTCGCAGCAGGCGCGCGCGTTCGAACGCGGCCTCGCCGGCATACGGCGATGGCTTCCTGATCCTGGCGAGGAGGCGTGATGCCTCACGGCGGCTCGCCGGACCCGACTCCGCGAGCACGGAGATCTGGAAGAAGCGCTCGGGTCCCGTCGGCGGACGAACGGC
>JANOCW010000124.1:0-40165 GCA_031412375.1 Gemmatimonadaceae bacterium
TTCGTCGACGGCGGGTCGATGATCGCTCCGCGGGGCGGCTTCATCGGACGCGACGGAAAGTTCGCAGTCGAGAACGAGGGCGTCGCGCCCGACATCGAAGTCGAGAACTGGCCGCGGGAAGTCATCGCCGGCCGCGACCCGCAACTCGAGCGCGCGGTCGCCGAGGCCATGCGGATGCTGAAGGAGAAGCCTGTGAATCGCATGCGCGTCGAGCCCACCGCGCCCGTCTGGGGGCAGCGCCCGCCTCCGGGTTGACGCGCGCGAGACGGTCATGCGCCATTGCACGATGACTGATTCCGTCGGGATCGCATGACCGACCCGCACGTGCAGGCGCTGACGTCGGCGCAGCGTGTGGCGCTCGATGCACTGTGCCGTCGGATCGTCCCGGCCGCGTACGCCGCGCACGCCGTGTCGGTGGACCTCCCGGCGGCAGTCGAAGCACGCCTTGCATCAGGTGATGCAGGGCTTCGCGCACAAGTGGCCACACTGCTGACGGCGTTCGATCACCCCTTCGCCGGTCTCCTGTTCTCCCTGCGCCCTCGCCGATTCTCGCGACTCGACCCGCCGAGTCAGGACGCATGGCTTCAGGGGTGGGAACGCAGTCACATTCCGCAGCGGCGCACCGTTTTCCAGGCCTTCCGCCGGCTCATTCTTTCGACGTACTACGCGATGCCGGCAGCGCACCCGGGGATCGGCTTTCTCGGGCCCTTCCATCTGCGCGCGCCCGTCGTGTCGTGGGAAGGATCGCTACCGGGGAAGTCGAGCGACGCAGAGCCGGTTGCGCGGGGGCTGATCGAGGGGAGGGCACACGCGTCACCGGTCGCAGCGCAGCCGTCGCACGCAGCCCCCCCCGCAGGCGTGACGCAAGGTCACGAGATCGATCGCGACGTTGCGCTCCGTGCAGAGGTCTGCGTCATCGGAACGGGCGCCGGCGGCGCGGTGGTTGCCGCGCGGCTCGCCGAGGCGGGCTATGACGTCATCGTGCTCGAGGAGGGCGGGTACTGGTCGGGCACGGACTTCACGGAGGATGAAGCCGAGATGGTCCCGCGCCTCTACGCTGATCGCGGCATGCGTGCGACCGATGACCTTGCCGTCAACCTCCTGCAGGGCCGGTGTGTGGGGGGAGGGACGACGCTGAACTGGATGCTGATGCTTCGCCCGCCGGATTCGGTGCTCGACGAATGGGCGCGCGAGCACGGCACCGAAGGCATGTCGGCCGCGGATCTCGCGCCGGTGCTCGATCTCATTGAGGCCGAGTCGCATGCGCGCCTGGTCCCTGACGACGCGCACGCTCCTGGGAACCGCACGATTCTCGATGGAGCGCGACAACTGGGATGGAGCGCGCGGGCGGGGAGAATCAACGCCCATGGGTGTGTTCGTGCGGGATTCTGTCACATCGGCTGTCGCCACGGTGCAAAGCGGGGAACGCTGACGACGTTCGTCCCGCGAGCGCTGGCGGCAGGTGCGCGACTGTACAGCGACGTTCGCGTCGAGCGTGTGGAGCTGCGCGAGCGAGGAGGCGCTGCCCCGGGAAAACGGGTGGTCGCCGCGGTGATCGATCGCGCGACGGCAGCCGCGCGGCACACCGTGACGGTGGATGCCCCGATCGTCGTGCTCGCCGGAGGCGCAGTCGGCACGCCGACGATCCTGCAGCGGTCGGGGCTCGGCGGCGGTGGCGTCGGTCGGTTCCTGCGCTTGCATCCCACGTCTGCGGTCGTTGGTGTGTACGACCGGCAGATGTATCCCGCGGCGGGCATTCCGCAGTCGGCGCTATCGGACGAGTTCCTGCGCAGCGATGCCGGGTATGGCAGCTGGATCGAATGCTCCGGATTTCTTCCCGGACTCGCGTCCGTTGCCGTGCCGGGGTTCGGAGGCGAGCACCGTCGGGTCATGGAGCAGTTCCCTCGGCTCAGCGTGCTGATCGTCCTCACCCGTGATGGCGCCGACCGGGCGCGATCGGACGGTGAGGTGCGCGTCGATCGCCGCGGGCGCGTCCGAATTCATTATCGGGTGGCCGAGCGTACCGCGCGGACGTTGCACGAGGGACTCGTCGCCGCGGCGCGGCTGCATCTGGCCGCCGGGGCGGTCGAGGCGCTCACACTGCACAACACGGCCATTCGGGTGCGCACGGAGCGCGACGCCGATGCGATTCTGCGGGCGCCTCGTGGTTCGAACCAGCTATCGATGTTCAGCGCGCACGTGAATGGAACGTGCCGACTCGGCACCGATCCGCGAACGAGCGGGTGCACGCCGGACGGTGAGCGTCACGGCGTGCCCGGTCTCTACATCGCGGACGGTTCCATCCTGCCAACGGCGCCGGGGGTGAATCCGCAGGAGACGATCATGGCGCTGGCGACGATCATTGCACGGCGGATCATTGATCGGCATCCGGTGAGAGACGCCGCCGCAACCCATGCCAGCGCCGGGCTACGGCATGGCGCTGGCACGCGTTGAATTCTGCGAGCCGGACGCTGGATCCGGCAGGATCGGACAATCAGCCTGCGCAGCATCGCTGCGCGAGCAAGTCAGTCGAACTCGGGGGGTTTCGGCGGCATCCCACCGGGATCCGTGTCATCCCCCGTGGGACAGAGACGGTCAGGGGCCGGGATCGGCGGTGTCGCTCGGGATTCCAGCTCGCAGAGGCTGTGGTAGACGCGGAGCTGCCACTTGTAGACGCTGTCGCCGTAGGTGGCGAGTGCGTCGCGCGCCACCTGATCCTTACAACCGGTGAGTCCCGCGACCAGGAGCATGCCGACGACGACACGACATAGTCGTTTTGTCATTACTGCCTCCGAGGTGAAAAAGTTTACTTCAACGCCTCGACGAGATCGAGGCGGCCGAGCTCCGTCAAGCGCTTCCTGTAGCCAATGGCTGCGTCTCGTCGCCCCAGCGCGGTGGCCGCTCGATAACGGATCGCGAGTGATCTCGGGAGGAATACGAGATGAGCGATCGGGCCGGGATGGTCGAAGATCGTAGCGACGTCGTGGGCTTCCCGGTGTTGGCCTCGCGCGAGATAGATCTCTGCCAGCCGGATGCGCTCGACCGCGAGCGGAAGTCCCCACTCCCATTCCAGGTCATCGAAGCTGGCACGTGACGCGAGCTGTCGAAACCGCTCGATCGCGCCGCTGGTGTCTCGCATGCCCAGAGCGAGATGTGCGGAGAGGGCCTGCGCGTAGAATCGGGGGTCGAGTGCGCCGATCGCCGGCGGTGCACTATCGAGGCGCGCCTGGATCACGCGAACCATCGCCGTATCGCCAAGCTGCGCGTGCCAGATTCCGAACAGCCACTGGAGCCAGTTCCGCCCGGGTTGTCCCGCGAGCCCCTCGTATCGGGTTCCCCAACGGCCCTTGCCGAAGGCCTCGACTTCTCGCGCCTTGGCGCCGACGGGCAAGCCCGCGATTGTATCTGCGATGTACGCCATCATCGCCTGGCGAAGCGTGCCTCGCTCAACCGTCGAATCCACGACGGCGATGAGCCGCTGGTGTTGTCCCGTTGCCGCCAGCACTGCGTGATGACCCAGCAGTGCTCCCCAGTGGTACTCGACCTGGTCCGAGGCGAGTAGACTGCGGAACGCGCCGTCGGCACAGCCAAGCTTCAGGCCTGCACCGCTGAGTGCCTTGCCTGCGCTGAGAACCTCACGCGAAGCCGTCGGTACGGCTTGTGACCAGTCGAACTCACGATGACCGCGCACCGTACACTCGAGCATGAGCTCGAGGTGGGTGACGAGCTGCGCACTGGGGCGATGCCGAATGAACCGGTCGATGAGGAACCGGCCTCTCGTCACATCGCCGCTCCGTATCGCGATCTCAGCAAGGTGGAACAGCGGCGGAGTGAAGCCGCTGTCCGACGCAAGCGCTGCGTTGAATGCCGCAGCGGCCAGCGAATCCAGCCTGGGCCTGAGCGGAACCAGATGGTAGTAGACCTCACCGAGGGCCATCGACGCTTCGGCCCACCCAGGGGTAGTCCGGCTCGCGCGCTCGAACCACGCGACGGCACTGTCTGCATCGCCGGCAAGGAACGCCCCCAGGCCGCGAGCGTACTGGCTGTAACGCGTGGGGAGCAGCGAATCGCGGGAGATTGCGAGCTGCACCAGGTCGCTCGCTTTCTGCGCATCCTTGACCCAGCTCGCGGCTTGCGCACCTTTTACAGCCGCGAGGGCGAGGGCGGAATCCGCGCCCAGAGCGCGCTCGTAATGCGCAAGCGCGCTCTTGAAGTTCGATAGCCGATACTCGCGCTCGCCCTGGACGAACAGCGCGATTGCCCCGGCGTTGCGATCGCGCAGGGGAGTCAGATCGATGTCGCGTCCCGGGTCGATGAGGGACGGAATGAGACTCTTTGCCGCGTCGATGCCCAGCTGGTGGACCGCTGCGAGCTGTCGCATCCCTCCGACCGCTCGACCCGCAACGATCGAATCGCCGGCAACGTCATAGAGCCGGAGGATGACCGTCGTCGAGTCGCGGAATCCCTGAATCACTCCGGCGATGTACAGACCGGCGCCGCGCTCGATCGCAATCGATCGTCGCTGCGCCGCCGTGATCAGGTCCGGGCGGGCGCTTTGGGCGGGACTGAGCCGGTCGCGAATATCGAGCGGACGAAGCGGGTCGGCATGTTCGAGCGCCGCCGCGATCATCAGGGCGAGGTCGATGCCGGCTCCGGCCTCCGTCGGAGGCAGCCCGCGTTCCTCGAGCGGGAACACGACGACCTTGGATCGATCCAGCGCCGGCCGCTCCGGCCAGAGGGCGAGTGCCGCGGCAAGGGCAAGCGCGACGGCGAGCGCGGTCGTCCCGATGAAGGCGCGTCCCCGCTTGCGAGGCCCGGTCTCGACGGCCGTCGCCTTGAGCGCGGTGATGAACTCATCAGCCGTTGCGAAGCGATCGACGGGAATCTTGGCGAGCGCCCGTTCGACGACAACGACAATGCTGCGCGAAAGCCCTGGCCGCACCACTTCGAGCGACGGGACGGGCTCCAGAATGTGGCGAGCCATGACGGCCTGTGTCGTGCGCCCCGTGAAGGGCGGCTCACCCGCCAGCATCTCGAACAGGACGCACCCGAGCGCGTAGATGTCGCTGCGAACGTCGACGACCCCGTCTCCTCCAGCCTGCTCCGGGCTCATGTACGACGGGGTCCCGACCGCGATTCCTTTCTCCGTCAGGTCGCTGCCTCCGACCTCGGAAGCAGCGCGCGCGATGCCGAAGTCGGCCAGCATCGCGACGCCTGAGGACAACAGAATGTTGGCCGGCTTTATGTCGCGATGGATGACACCCTGGCCGTGGGCATACGACAGCGCCGTGCCGATCTCCTCGGCGATACGGAGCGCTTCCGGGACGGGCAGCGGTCCATCGCGCTTCAACCGTGCCCGGAGCGTCTCGCCCTCCACAAGGGGCATGACGTAATACGGACATCCGTCCACCTCGCCCGAATCGAACAATCCAATGATGTGGGGGTGCTGGAGTCGCGCCTCGATCTGGATCTCGCGCAGGAACCGCTGGGAGGCGAGTGCCTCGCACATCGCCAGGTGGAGGATCTTTACGGCGACATCCCGATCGTATTGACGGTCGCGCGCACGGTAGACCGTCGCCATCGCGCCACTCCCGATCTCCGCCACGATGTCGTAGCGGCCGCCCAGCGTTCGTACCGTGTTCGTCAGAACGTCGGTCATGACGCAGAGTCTAGGGTGATGTCAACCGGAGTCGCGCGATCGTGGTCGGTGTGTCCGCATCGCTCTTCGTCAGACCCAGCAAGCCGCAACCTCCGGCCGGAATGGTGACGGTCGTCGTGGTGGGACTCGGACCGGTGCTCGAGTCCGGACCGAACGGCGGTGGTGACGGCGAGCCCGGAGGGCGCAGGACGATGAAATAGCCGGCCCGCCCTTCCTGCGCGGATCTCGTGACGGACACATACCCAATTCGATCGGCACGGAGGTCGCCTGTCCAGCCCGGGGGGAGGTTGACGATCGAGAACTGCCCGGAGGTGGTGGTGATCGAGCCCATGGCTGTCCCCACCAACCGCACGGTGGCACCGCCCAGTCCCGCTCCGCTTTCATTGACGACGGTTCCGCGGATCGTCCGGGACGCACCAGCGACGTCTCGGGCAGAGCAGTCTTCCCATGTCTGGACCAGACGTGAAGTGCCAGGCCACTCCACCATCGCCGTCACGGTTCGGTCAGCGAGGGTTCGAACCCGAATGAAGTGCGCCGTGTCGCGCGGGGCCGTATGCCGAGCGAATCCCCGATAAATGGTCTGCGGCAGCGCAGCGGCATCGAGATCGAGCGGCCGAGGCTGTTTCGTCCCCGGGAACGAGCGAAGATGCAGGGTTCGCCATTGTGGAATCTCCCCAGGCCCCAGGTTCTGGATGACGAGCGCGTATCGCCCCGCATCCGCCACCGCGACGAACCCGATCGAGTCCGCCTGTCGCCACACGACGATGTCGGTGGGGAATGGTCCGCCGTTGAGCACCACGGTTTCGTCGCCGTCCCACGCCAGCCCCGATCCGCGCCGTACGACCACGGTATCCATGAAATCAGGCGTCGAGTCCGACAGCTCTCCGGCGAAGCGGGGAAGTTCCGCCGTCGCCAGCGCTTCCTGGATAGTTCGTACGACATCCGCGCGATACCCCCGCGCCTGCGCGTTCGCGAGACCGTCCCGGAGCGCCGCGATCGCCTCGACGCTCCCAATGTCACCAAGCACGAGAGCGGCGCGCCGCTGAATGGTCGCATCGAACTCGCCGAGGTAGTCGTTCACGATCCTCGCCGAATCGTTGCTGCGACCGATCCGCCGTGCCATGCGGCCGTAGCGGGCCTTCATGTTCTCGCGCCAATCCTCCCGGCGCCCCGCAAATACGTCGGTGAGCGGGCCCACGGCACGTGGACCCAGACTCGTGGCATTCTCCCGCGCAGCGCCAGGAGGGCAGTCTTCGCACAGCAGCCACTGCGTGAGCGTATCGCGCGCGGCCGGAGTGAGACCGGGAGCCCACCCGGGTTGCTGCACGGCGGACTCGCAGCCGGCCACCATCACGACGACCGCGACCAGCGCGACAATCAAGCGGCGCTTCACCTCAGGGGCTCCCCGGACGAAGTGCGAGCTTGGGGCACTCACCTATCCCTGCGTCGCCGGGACAGTTCTTGACAGTAGACCCGGCGGGACGGATCGGCGTGCGGTTCAACCACGACTGCGCGTCCGCGTGGATCCGATAAACCTGGCCAAGCGTCAGATGAACCCGATCCTCGTTCAGCTCGGCATCCCCGTGAATGTACATGACGTTCGTGCCGTCGAACCCGTCGAGATTGTTGACGTGTCCCGTCGTCACGAACGGCGGATTGCTGAATCCCATGCGATGGCCGAGCTCGTGTGCGACTGTGGTGCTCAGCGGCCGACCTCTCGAGATGATCACGATGTCGCCCCGCGTTGGATCTGATGGGCAGGCGAGGCCGAACGGGACGGAATTCCAGGCAATCTCCGTCACGTACACCACATGCAGCATGTTCGTCGCAGCCGTGAAACCGAGCGCGGCCTCGATCCCGGTGCACTTCGCATCGCCATCGTACAGCTTCGATCCGGCGGGCTCGTTGTGGGTGACCTCTCCGAGCGTGATGCCAACCCGATTCTGCCGGAAGATCCAACCGGCGTATTCGAGGTCCCAACCTGCGCGCTCCTGCGGGTTCTCGTCGGAGACGAAGTACCAGATGCTGAGCGGCACGGAGAGCGTTGGCGGCAACGGGACTTCCTGCATCGTTTCCGCTCCGTCGGTCCATTGCCAGTCGGCCGGAGCCAGCCGCTTGACCAGCGGCGCGCGGTCCCGCACGAAAACGGCGACCTCGTTGGCGCAGCTACCCGTCAGGTTGTGCGGTAGTGCCGCGCGCCCGGCAACCGCATACTGGCGATCGTTGGCCTTCCCGCAATCCCCATCGCCGACTGCCTGAGCATCGAGCAGAACGTAGGCGGGTGCGGCGCCGGCGGTGTGCTCCACCTCGATCATGTCGCGCGGCGATGTGACGGAGCCTTGTTCAACGAGTATGGAGGCATACGGACTCCACACCTTTCCCATTTTCGCGCGGACCTTGTATGTCCGGAATCCTGCGACGGTGACGCGCGTCGGATTCAATGCGAGGTTGTCGAACGCGGGCTCTCCCTCCCACTTGACCGGAACCGTTGGATAGATGATCGAGCCGGTGCCATCACGCGCGATCGCGGTGAGCTCAAGCTTGGTATTGGGGCCCGCGAGCGTCTTGAACGGCACGACTTCAACGGTCACCACCTTCTTGCATTCGGCGTCGCAGCACCCGGAGCAGCTGGCGAGCGGCAACAGCAGCACCATCGCTCGAGACCAGGTCGAGAGAAACTCCGACAAGGCGGTCCGTGGGACGAAACACGCTCGCATGAAACGCGGCAGACTCAAGACGCCTCCGGTCAACGGCGTCCTATAATGGATGTCGCCGTCCGAGAGCGCCAGCCGCGTGTCGGCCGAACGATGCGGCCCAGGCGTCCGGATGAGTGCGCCGCTTCGTACGCCCGCCGGGTGGGCGTGGGATTCGACTTCACCTGGCCGCCGGGGCGGTCGAGGCCCTCCACGCTGCACAACACGGCCTTTCGGATGCGCAGCGGGCGCGACACCAACGCGATTCTGCGGGCGCCACGTGGTTCGAATCAGCTATCGATGTTCAGTCGCACGTGAATGGAACGTGCCGACTCGGCACCGATCCCGGACGAGTGGGAGCGTCCAAGCCCGGATCGGGGTGGCGCCGGCTGGCAGCCCGGTCAGCGTGTCGCGCCGATGGGCTTCGCCTTTCGCGCCGCCTCGAGCGCGGCATCGAGTGCCTTGTCTCGCGGCACCGCGATCTCCGGTTTCACCCCGACGCCCTCCCAATTGCTCCGCGTGATCGGGTTGATCGCGCGCCCGCTGGGAATGAACGCGACGAGGTGGCTGCCGATCGGCACCATGCCGCCGGGATGAGCGCCTCCGCCAGTCGTCTCCCCCACGATCGTGGCGCGCCGGCGCGCCTGGAGATTGTAGGTGAACTCTTCGGCCGCCGAGAAGGTGTAGTTGCTCGTGAGGATGTACACTGGCTTGGTGGGGCCGAACTTCCTCCCCGGCACCTGCGGATCGGTGTAGAAGTCCGTCGTCTCGTTCGCGGGGCGGAAGTAGAGCGAGTTGAGGTGCACCGGCTCATCGCCGAAGAGATAGCTCGAGACGAATGCGACGGCATCGGGGCTGCCGCCCCCATTCTGTCGCAGATCGATGACGAGCGCATCAGCATCGGCGAGCGTCGAGAGGATTCGGCCCACGCTGTCGCGCGCTTCGGGGACCCAGGATCCGAAACCGCGAATCTCCAGATAGGCGACGTTCCCCGGAAGAATCTCCGAGCGGCCGAAGCCATAGTTGTCCTCGCGCGCCGCGCGCCGGCGGTCGAGCGTCGACCGTGGTCCCGGACGATTCGTCGCTGCGTCGGGCGCCGCGCCGCGAACGCGGAGGTGCTTGTCGTGCGTGACCGCCTGCAGGTGCTGGGTGAGGAGCGCGGCGAACGCTCTCGCGCTCGTCACGGTGTCGTAGACGCCGGACGCAACGTGCTTGCGGAGCGCGCGGCCGACGTCCGCCGCCTTGTCGGGAAAGACGTACCCGGCCTCGAGCTCCCGAGTCAGGACATCGATCGCGGCAAGGCGATCCGTTCTCGACATGACGACATCAGGCGCGGCATTCGCTGCGGGCAGCGCCTGAGCACCGGCGGTGCCTGTGCCGAGAGAAAGCAGCGAGGCAATGGTGAACGCGGCGAGCTTTCGACGCATGGGCGAATCTCTCCTGATTGGCGGACTCGGTGTGTCACGGCAGCGACGTCGACGAGGGAGATTCGACACATCGTCCGCCGCCCGGGTTTCCTGTCCCGGGCTGAAGTGATGTCCCTCAGGAGTCGACTGCTTCAGCTCCGGCGGCGCTTGGGGGAGGGGAACGCTCGAGGACGTCGGCGCCACAATACGCGCTCCCTGCGAGCTTCGCCAGACGGGCCAGAACGTGGCATTCACGGAGCCGCCTCACCCATTTGCCCGATGGTGAGCCGCCGCGCCGACGTGCATCGTGAACGCACACCATTTCACGATCAGAGGCACTCATGGCACCATCAGCGGGCTCCAGCGCGCTCGGCGAGCTGTCCTCACAAATTGCGGCCGCCGTCGAGAATGCGGCCAGATCCGTCGTCAGCATTCACGCCCGACGCCGCATTCCCTCGAGCGGCGTCATCTGGCGGGAGGGCGTGGTCGTGAGCGCGAGCCACACCGTACGCCGCGATGAGGGCGTCGCGGTGACGCTCCCGAACGGCGAATCGGCCGAGGCAACAGTCGCCGGGCGTGATGCAGCGACGGATCTCGTCGCGCTTCGTATCGCCGGCGCGACCTCCCGGGTCGCACGGCGCGCCGATCCCGATGCGCAGCGCGTGGGGTCGCTGGTGCTCGCCATCGGACGTCCTGGACGCGACGCCACGGCGAGCTTCGGGATCATCAGCGCCATCACCGAAGGATGGCGCACCGGCCACGGGGCACGGATTGGCCGCCTGCTTCGTCTCGACCTCGCCATCTACGATGGCTTCTCCGGCGGCCCGCTCGTCGACACGAGCGGCGCCGTCATCGGCCTCAACAACTCCGCGCTCGCCCGCGGGGCGCCAGGGGCGCTGCCCACGGCAGTCGTCGATCGCATCCTCGACGATCTCCTGCAGCGCGGACATGTGCGACGCGCGTATCTCGGCGTCGCGGTGCACCCGGTCGCTCTCGGGACCGGGTTCGCGACGCAGCATCAGATCGCCGACGAAACGGCGCTGCTGGTCGTGTCGGTCGCCGAGCGCGGGCCGGCCGAACGCGCTGGCCTGATGGTGGGCGACCTGCTGCTCGACGCGGGCGGACAGTCGCTGCGGCGCCCGTCGGACCTGCTCGACATGCTGTCCGGCCATGTCGAAGGGACACCCTTTACTCTGACCTTTCTTCGAGGCGGCACCAGGAAATCGCTGGCGGTCACGCCCGTCGATCGCGACACGGCGGGCGGGTCGGGAGAAAACCAATGAGTGCCGTACCGTTCGGTCCCGGGCGGCCGCTCTCATCGGGCGCCGGGGACCTCGCGCAAACGCTCCGGCGTTCAGTGGTGGAGGTCCGCTCGGGCGAAACCGGTGCGGGAAGCGGTGTGGTGTGGGGCGGAGCGGGACTGGTCGTCACGAATGCGCACTGCGCTCCGCGCGGTGCATCACTGCAGGTGAGCAGCGATGGCAGGTGGCAGGGTGCGCGGCTCATTGCCTACCACCCTCGACATGACCTTGCCCTTCTGGCGGTCCCGTCGGTGAGAGGACCGCTGCTGGACGTGCGGGAAGCGGAATCGCTTCGCGCCGGAGAGCTGGTGTTCGCGCACGGGCACCCGCTCGGCGTGCGCGACGCACTGGCGATGGGGATCGTGCACGCGATCACGCGCGATGGAAGACGCAATGAGCCACGATGGATCGTCGCAGACATACGCCTCGCCCCGGGCAACTCCGGTGGCCCGCTCGTGGATGCGCACGGGCGGCTCGTGGGCATCAACAGCATGGTTGCGAACGGACTCGGCGTCGCCGTGCCGGCAACGCTGGTCCGACAGTTCGTTGACCGCGCACTATCGGAGCGCGCTGCGTAGCCGCGGCGACCGGCCATGACGCGTATCGCGATCGTGGCGGTGTCCGACGAGCTGCGCTCCGCACTCGCCGACGCGCTTCGAAACCATCCGGGCTTCGATGTCGTGGGCGCCAGCGCCTCGGTCGACGATGTCACGTCAGCGGCCGATGTCATATTGATCGCGCGGGCGGCCGGGAGCGCGACGGTCGCCGTGCGATCCGTCGGACGCGATGCCGTCGTCGGCACGGTGCTCACCAATCGCGAACGCGAGATCCTGGCGCTGCTGGCCGATGGGCTGGGCAACAAGCAGATTGCCGCACGGCTCGGGATCTCGACGAACACTGTGAAAACGCACCTCGAGCTGCTGTTCGAGAAGCTCGAAGTGTCCTCGCGGGCCGAGGCGGTCGCGACCGGGGTGAAGCGCGGGTTGCTGCTGCTGTAGTTGCCGCCCTCGGGGTGTGCCGTGACTACCTTGTCTACGGGACCAACGCGACACACCCTCGCAGTGCACGGATGGGAGACCAGCAATGCGCACCGGCGCCATTCCGCCCACCACGCGTCAGCCCGTGCTCGCGCCGGCCGGAGCCCCGACCCCGGCCCGCACACTCGAACGCACGCTCGGCCTGAAGGATCTCACCCTGCTCGTCATCGGCGCGGTGATCGGCTCCGGGATCTTCATCGTCCCGGCGGCGGTCCTGCGACAGACCGGTGGTGCGATCGGGCCGGCGCTGCTCGTCTGGCTCGTCGCCGGTGTCCTGTCACTGCTCGGCGCGCTCACCTACGGGGAGCTCGGCGCCGCACGGCCGGATGCGGGCGGACTGTACGTCTACATCCGCGACGCCTTCGGGACGCTCCCCGCGTTCCTCTACGGCTGGACGACCTTCTTCGTTATCTGCACCGGTGCGACCGCGACGCTCGCGGTCGCATTCTCGTCGTACCTCGGCCAGCTCGTACCGATCACGCCACTCGTCGCAAAGCTCGTGGCCATCGCGATGATTGTCGTCATTGCGGCAGTCAACATTCGCGGAACGCGCCAGGCTGCGAGCATGCAGAACTGGAGCACGCTCGCGAAGGTCGTGGGCATCCTCGTGATGAGCGTGGCGCTGCTCGCGCGCGGGCGCGGTCTCGCGGGTGATGACGTGGTCGTCTGGCCGGCGGCAGTCACCGGCGGGTTGCTGTCGGCGATCGGGCTCGGAATGCTCGGCGTCCTCTGGGCGTACGAGGGATGGCAGTACGCGACGTTCTCCGCCGGTGAGACGCGCGATCCGCAGCGAACATTCCCGCGCGCGATCGTCGCCGGCACCGCGGTGCTGATCGTCCTCTACCTGCTCGCCAACGTCGCCTACATCGCGGCGCTCGGTCCGGCCGGCGTCCAGGCGAGCGAACGCGTGGCCGCAGCTTCGGTGGCCGCGCTGTTCGGCCCGACCGCAGGCGGACTGATCGCGGTCGTCATCCTCATCTCGATGTTCAGCGCGGCCAACAGCCTCGCCCTCACCGCGCCGCGCTGCTACTACGCGATGGCTCGCGACGGCGTGTTCTTCAGCAGGCTCGCCGAGGTGCATCCCCGCTTCCGCACTCCCGCGTTCGCGATTGCGGCGGGTTCAGCGTGGGCCATCCTCCTCGCGGCGACGGGGACGTTCGAGCAGCTCCTCACCTACGTCGTGTTCTCCGGGTGGATCTTCTACGGGCTCGGTGCGGCGAGCATCTTCGTCTATCGCCGTCGCGAGCCCGACGCGGTGCGTCCGTTCCGCGTCCCAGGCTATCCGGTCACGCCGGTGCTCTTCGTCGCGGCGTCGGCGGCGATCGTGTTGAACACGCTGGCAACCCAGCCGGCCCGCGCGCTGATCGGGCTGGCCGTGGTGCTCGCGGGCGTGCCGGCGTACCTCTTCTGGCGGCGCTCGGCGAGCAGCGACGCTCGAAGGGTCGGGGGACGCGCCTGATCGTCGGCCAGGCGCGGCCTACCGCGCGACCACCGCGTCGACGCCCACTCGCCGCGCCTCCGTGTTGAACGCCGCGAGATCAGTGGTCATCACGCGCTGGAGCCGATCGGTCTGCACCTTGAGCTCGGCCTTGAGATCGGTGAAGATCGGCACGGCATTGGCGATCGGCTTCCCATCGCCGGCACTCACGATGCCGAGCAGTGACGCGAGCCGATTGTTGATCTTGATCGGGAAGTTGAGCGGATCCTGACCGCTCTGATTGCGGACCTGGTAGATCTCTTCCTCGATCGCACTCAGGTTCTTCGTCAAGCGATCGCCCGCTTCCGTGAGCGTCGCATCGGTGGACCTCGTCAGGCGATCGGCGACATCGCGCTTGACCGAGCGAATCCGGATCACTGCGTTGTTCGCCTCGGTGACCTTGTCGCGAATCTCCAGCGAGAGTGCAAACTGTTCCTGCAGATCGGCATCCGAGACGTCGGCGTAGAGCGGATTCCGCTTGATGACGAGCGACTGCGTCTGCGTCTTCCCATCGACGGTCATTCGAACCTGATAGGTGCCCGGCGCCGCCATGGGGCCGGCGGTGTTTGCGCCCCACAGGATCATGTTCGGAAAGGTCGTGGCCGCCGGATAGCGCATGTCCCAGGTGACCGAGTTCAGGCCCGGCGCTGCGGACGCCGCGCCGAATCCGCCTCCCCCCCCGCGGCCGCCGCGACCACCACCCGCTTCCGCGGGCGGAGCACCGCCAGCGCCGCGTCCGCCCGCCTCGCCGACGGGAGCCGCAGCCGGTGTGCTCGAGAAGGTGCGGAGAGTCGCGCCCTTCGCATCGACGACATCGATGGTCACGGTCTGGCCCGCACGCTTCACCCAGTAGGAGATGATCGCGGGGCCCGCCGAGCGAATCGCATCCGCGGGCTTGAACAGGACCACGTCTGCTGCGGATGACATTGCCGGGACGTACTGACGGATCGGCGCGATGTCATCGAGGATGTAGAACCCGCGACCATGCGTCGCGATCACCAGGTCGTTCGCTTCGACGATGAGGTCGGACACCGGCACATCCGGGAGATTGAGCGAGAGCGATTCCCACCGCGCTCCATCGTCGTACGAGAGGTAGACCCCATGCTGAGTCGCGGCGTAGAGCAGGCCACGCCGCGTGGGATCTTCGCGAACAGCGTGTACGTAGTCATCCGCGCGGATGCCGTTGACGATCCGCGTCCATGTGCGGCCGAAGTCGGTCGTGCGGAAGATGTACGGCGCCTTGTCGTCGAGCAGCGGCCGCTTCACGGCGGCGTACGCCGTCGCGGGATCGAACGCCGACGCATCAATGATGCTGACACGCCCGAACTCCGGCATCGCCTTCGGCGTCACGTTGGTCCAGGTCTTTCCCCCATCCCGCGTCACGTTGATGAGCCCATCATCGGAGCCGGCCCACAGAATGTTCACGTCGCGCTTCGACGGACCGAGCGTGAACACGGTCGCGTACACCTCCGGCCCGTTCATGTCGCCCGTGATCGGCCCACCGGAGTGGCCCATCGTCTTGGGATCGTGGCGCGTGAGATCGGGACTGATCCGGTCCCAGCTCTGGCCGCCGTTGGTCGTTCTCCAGACGTGCTGCGACGACGTGTAGAGCACCTTCGGATCGACGGGGGAGAAGATGATCGGGTAAGTCCATTGCCAGCGTTCCTTCAGCGCGCTCGACGGCTCCCCCGAGAACATCCGCGGGTACGGACTGACCTCCCGCCGCTGGCCGGTGCGCCGGTTGAGCCGCTGCAGGAACGAGCCGTTGTTCCCGCCGGCGAAGTACACATCGAGGTCCTTCGGATCGGGCGCGACGTAGCCAGGTTCCGCGCCGCCGGGACTGTACATCATTGCAGCCGCCGCGGCGCCACCCCCGCTACCACCACCGCCGCCCCGCCCACCGCCGCCGCCCATCTCGTTCGGCAGGCACACAGTCGGCCCATCCTGCTGCGCACCGCACACGTGATACGGAATGTGCCGCGTCGTCGCGACGTGGTAGTACTGCGGCGTCGGAATGTCCTGTGCCGACCATCCCTGGCCCCCCGCCATCGACACCGCGCCGCCGCCGTCGTTCGCGATCACGAGATGCTGCGGATTGTCTGCATCGATCCACAGGTCATGGTGGTCGCCATGGGTCCCGCCGCCGACGCTGGTCATCGTCTTCCCGCCATCGGTCGAGCGAAAGGCGCTCGTGTTCAGGACGTACACGACGTCGCGGTTCTTCGGATCCGCCGTGACGTGGGTGTAATAGAACGCGCGCTGCCTGATGTTCCTCCCGGCATTCACGAGGGCCCAGGTCGCCCCTGCATCGTCGGAGCTGAACAGGCCACCGTTCTCGTGCTCGACGACGGCGTACACGCGATTCGCGTCGGCACCCGACACCGACACACCGATGCGCCCGATGACGCCGCGCGGGAGGCCGGCGTTGCGGGTGAGCTCCGTCCACGTCTCACCGCCATCGGTTGACTTGAACAGGCCGCTGCCCGGGCCACCGCTCGACATTTGGTATTCGACGCGAAATGCCTCCCACATCGCCGCATACACGACATTCGGATTCTGCGGGTCCACGCTCAGGTCGATCGCGCCCGTCCTGTCATCACGGAACAGCGTTTTCTTCCACGTCCGCCCGCCATCCGTGCTCTTGAACACCCCACGCTCCGCGTTGGGTGCACCGTGCTTTCCGAACGCGGCGACCCACACGACGTTCGGGTTGGTGGGATGAATCCGGATCTTCGAGATGTTCTCCGATTCGCGGAATCCGACGTGGGCCCACGTCTTCCCGGCATCGGTGGACTTGTAGACGCCATCGCCCGCCATGATGTTGCCGCGAATGCACGTCTCGCCGGTTCCGATGTACACGACGTCGGGATTCGACTCGGACACGGCGACCGCCCCGACCGATGCGCTGCGGATCTGGCCGTCCGTCACCGGCGCCCAGTTCTCGCCGCCATCGGTCGTCTTCCACAGGCCGCCGCCGACCGCACCGAAGTACGCCTCGCGCGGTCGCCCCTTCACGCCGGTCGCCGCGATCGAGCGGCCACCACGGTCCGGACCAATGCTTCGCCAGCGGAACGCCTTGAGCAGCAGGCTATCGACGGCGAGTCGCCGCGCGACGGCGCGGCTCGCACCTTCGGCGCCCGAACCCAGATTGCCTGCGACGAGAACAGTCAGCAGCGCGGCGGACATGCCGAGCGCGAATCGTATGCGTGTGCGAATCATTGGGGCCCTCCTGAGGGGTGGGAGATGGTAGCTCCCCAGCCGGCGGCGAGACAACCCGGCCGCTGCACTCCGCGAGGAATGACGCCTCGATGTGATTGCGACGAGCTCAGTCGGACTCGTCCTTCTTGACCCTGGCGTGCCGAGGCCGGGTCCAGACGAGAATGGCGCCGCAGTGATTGGAATCGATGTACCCGGCGGGGCGCTGGCTTTCCCGGGAATACACCTCGATGCCGGCGATCTCGTCGGAGAACAGGTAGTCGAAGTCCTCGCTGAACCCACGATTGCCATCGACGTAGAGCGACGGCGTGCAGTCGCCACTCATGTCGCCGCGCATCGTTACCGTGCTCGATCCGGACGAGCCCCGCACGTACACGCCGAGCATCCCCTGGAGCAGGCTGCTCAGGCGTGCGTTCGGGCGACGTGCGATGTCGGCGGCCGACATGTACCTCCCGAAACCGGATCGGCGGCGGCGGTCGAACTCCGCGAGCCCGCGGGAGTACACGAGCTTTCCGCGGACTGTCTCGGTCGCGAGGATCACCGCCGCCTTGTCGAGCGTCACTTCGATCGTTGCCGGTCGTGACGCCGCGAGCTGGACGACCCGCATCACCGGGATGTACCCGATGACGCGGATCTCGAGCGTGTGTGTTCCCCCGGGCAGGCTGTCGAGCACGAAGGCCCCGCGCTCGCTGGTCTGCACGTCCACCTCCGTCCCCCACAGCAGCGCGTGGGCGTTGGCGACCGGCTTCCCCGCGGGATCAATCACCGTTCCGGTGAGGCGCGCGCCACCCTTCACCACCGTTCGCCGAGCCGTGACCCGTCCGCCGGCGGCGGCCACCGTGTCGTCGGCGGGCATCGCGACGTGCCACGCGCCTCCGGTGAGGAAGGTCTGGTGGCGGAGCGCAGCGGGGGGAACCTCGACCTCGACGTATCCGCTCGAATCTGCGCCGCTCATCGCGCGCGCGTGCAGCTCGACATCACCGGGCAGGCCGCAGAAGGCGAACCAACCGTTCTCGTCCGCCTCCACCCTCGACTGGCGCGGTCGCTCGTACATCTGCACGCCGTCGATAATGAACTCGCTCCACTCGACGACCACCCTCGCTCCCGCGATGGGGCCTTCGTTCTCCGTCCTCCGAACTACGCCCAGGAAGAGCCCACTCGAATCGATGTTCGTCGTCGGACAGATGCTCCGCACCACGGACCGCGCCGACGGCGTGGCGAGCTCGACACGCTGGGCGCCGGCACCCACGTGGACGACCCGCGCCGAGATCTCGAGCCCGAGTGTGTCCATCGCGGCGTGAAAGAAACCAGCGAGATAGCGCCCGGCGGGAACACCGCTAATGGAAAATCGTCCGGAGCTGTCGGAGACTGCCGAAAATGGGCGTGATTCGGTTGGATTGCCGGCCCCCACGAGCTGCACGGTCGCCCCCGCAATCCGCCGACGCGCAATGCTGTCGTAGACGGTGCC
This sequence comes from Gemmatimonadaceae bacterium, assembly GCA_031412375.1. Taxonomy (GTDB): domain Bacteria; phylum Gemmatimonadota; class Gemmatimonadetes; order Gemmatimonadales; family Gemmatimonadaceae; genus JANPKQ01. The sequence continues at coordinate 18,258 of JANOCW010000124.1, forward strand.
AGTCACCGAAATACTGGACGGCGTGCCCTGCGCTCGCAGCGACATGGCGCTACAGACAAGCGCGATCGACGAGCACGCGAGAAGCCGTCCCACCGTGGTGACCCGCGGATGGCAGCGAAGTCGCGCGCGGAGTCCTGAGTTCATTGTCAGTGCGCTGCCGAGGTGGCGGCCGGGCACCCACTCACCTGCATGCACTCGAGTGTGGTGTCGAAGTCGCCGTCGAGCACCCGGCCGGCGGGCGATCGACAAAAAGGGCACGGGTTCACCATGCCGTCCGTATCGATGTAGATGTGGCGGTTGCCTGCGCCGACGCACTGGCTCGCACGCGCCGTTGCTTCGAGATACGAGACCGCGGGAAGCTCGCGCAACTCCGGGTCAGTGTTGAGTCGGAGAGAGAATGCTTCGAGGAGCTCCTGTTGATCGGCGCTCAGCACGACGTTCCGGCCGGCATAATGCCCGATCGCCTTTGGCTCGAAGAGCTGGATGAATCCCGCGCCGAGGCGGCGCGCAACGGCAGCGTAACGCTCGATGTTGCCTCGCGACGTGAACTCCCGCGTCGGGCAGAGTGACAGAGCGACGAGGAGTCCAGCGCCGCGAGCCTGCTCTGCCGCGCGCTCGACCCATCGAAACGCGCCGTCGATGCCGCGAAAACCGTCGTGCTGCTGCGGATCCCAGTGATCGAGGCTGAGCGCGATGCCCGTCAACCCGGCGGCGCGGAGGCGCCGAGCCCGCTCGGCGGTGAGGCCGTGCCCTGTCGTAAGGATCCAGACATCCGCATCCACCGACGCAGGACCGATGACGCTGACGAGATCCTCGAAGCGACGCAGTGGCTCGCCTCCGCTCAGGAAGATCTGCGATGCACCGCGTGCGCGCACGCGCGCCACGATGGCGTGCAGGTCGGCGACCGCGAGCGTCTCGAGCGCGTTGAGCGCCAGCCACTCGCAGCAATGCTCACAGCGAAACGAGCAGCGCTTCGTGATCGCGAAGACGGCGGTCTGGAGCGCCGGCGGGGCGCCACGAAACGACTCGACGCGATCGAGCTCCCGCTCGACGAAGGCATCGAATGCGCGCGATGGGAATCCGGGCGCGTAGAGATGCCAGAAGTATCTGCCACCCGCGTGCACGAATTTCCCGGTCGTCCAGCGTTGTGTCTTCGCCCGCTCGGCGAGCAAACGCCGGAGGGCGACCGTCGTGCGCCGCGGATTACGATAGGCGCGGAAGGCAAGCCAGATGATGCGTCCCCATATCAGTCCCTTGACGATCGACTTCCGCACCCCGAACACCATGGGAGATGGCGCTGGCAGCGCGACGGGGTCATCCGCGCCTCGCATTGCCGCAGCGGTCACGGGTGATCTCGCGGCGCCGGCGAGCTCGAGGACGCGGTCGTGTTTGCCACACGGTACTGCCGCGCCAGTTCGCGACCGAATCTCGACAACGCGCCGGGGTCGTCACGGATGGCCTTCAATGTGCCGGGCCGCCATCTGGACTGAATCGGTGGGTGGACGTTGTAGTAGCCGGATGAGGAGAGAAACAGGCTTCGCGCGCGGCCGTCGACGGCAGGTGGCAGCTCGAAATCCATGTCGATGCTCTCGTTCATCTCGCTGAGTGCGTTGTAGCGCCCGTCGGTTGCGCCGATCGCATCACGCTCGTCGCTGTCGCCGGTGCCGCGTGCACGGGTGGGTCGCAGCCGGTGAATCGACGGTGTGCTGCCATCACGAGTCGACAGCGCCACCCGGTCCAGTCTCCAGAACCCGAGCCCGCCGCGGAGCCGAATGACGATCGGACTGCTGGCAACCGAGCGATCGACGGGAAGCGGTATGGCCACCTCACGAAGTGCAGCGGGTCCGACTGTCGGGATCGCGGCGATCTGCCGCCAGGCACCATTCGTCTGCATCTCGACGATCAGGTCTACCCCCTCGCGCTCACGCCACCCGCGTATGCGTGATCCCGCGGCGGGGTCATTCCCCTCGGCGAGGTACTGGTCGAGGCGATCGCCCATGGCCGCGAAGAAGCGACCGAAAACCAGGTCGAGCCAGGGTGTGTTCCCGCCGGTGAGCTCGAGAACGGGTGAACCTTCGCCCGGCATCGCGAACTGAACGGTGAGGCGATCCTCCAGCCTGCCGTCCTCCACCGCCGCGACTTCGTCGGGATCGGTCTCCCACAGCGTTCCGTCAGTGGCCGACACGAGCCCAAGGACATCCGTGCCAGCATGGTCGGTTGCGGAGATCGGCGAGCGACCGGCGCTCACGAGCAGTGGGTGGCCGTCGAACGTGGCGAGCGCCCGACCAGTCAGGGCGTGATCGACGACCAGCAACTCTGCGCGGTCGGTGTACTGTGTCTCACGCGCCTCGTTGCGGAGGCGAACCCGCACATGGCGATCATCGCCGACCGCGAGGAGGGGAAGCAGGTCATCTCGCTGAGTCGAGCGAAAGGCGGCGCCCGCGTAGGCTTCACCCACGAGCTCCCACCCCTCGCCCCGATCGACGTACACGAACGGGCACGACTCCTTGGTGAGTGCGACGATGAGTGCGACCGCAGCGACTGTGGCTGTCGCTCCCAGCGCTGTCTTCAGCACGGTGGCGGGCCCATCGAGCTCCCGAATCTCGGCGACGGATACGTCCCGCAGGTCGACACGCATCAACCCATGTCCCGCCGAGCGCGGCCCCGTGATCCAGCCATCCGCCACGCGGCTCACGGTCCCGAGCAAAAGCGATCCTTGCGGCGTTTCGACCTCTACGACGCGACCGACGAGGCTGTCGGGGTAATCGCGCCACGCTGCCTGAGTGATCTGCCGTGCCGTGCGTCGCCCAGATTCGACATCCACGATCGAGATGCGACGGGCCGTGGCGAGGTTGACCTGCGCGGTTCCGCTGCCCTCCAGGGCGCGTCCCTCGACGTAGGGCGGCATCACGGCGGTCACGGACAGTGATATCGAACCTGCTGGTGTCATGAAGCGAGCGACGCGAGTCCGGATCTGCTCATCCTCGAGCGAGATGTTCGTGACGGCCACCGGCTGCCAGCGGTAGGAGACGCACGCCGTGATCAACCCCGTCGTGAGCACCAGGACGGCGAACGTCCGCGCTCCTCGCCTGGTGTGCAGTCGAACGATCCATCGATACCATGGTCCGTGCGCGTTCATGAACCCTCCAGTCAGTAGCGGTCGTGTGACACGCATCGGGGCGCGCAGCGATCGATCGTAGCCGTCGATATTACGGATGCCCGAGGAAAGTGCAAGCGTACCGGCACGCGGGCGAAGCCGGCCCGCCTTTGCCATCGACCTGTCCGATCACCACCTTTGCGACCCGGTGGTCGACGCGCGCCGCTACACTCGATTCCTGTTCATTGCTGGAGGACATCATGCCTTCCCCTGTCCCAGACCATTTGCCGCGACGGTCCCGCACCGTCATCGCGACGCTCGCGGTATTCGCTCTCGCTTGGGCCCTCGCGCCGGTGAACGCTGCTGCCCAGCAGCCGAGCGCGCGAACCGCCGTCGCAACGCGCACGATCGAGGACCGAACCGCGGGCCTCCGCAAGCTCGACGGGTTCTTCCCGCTGTACTGGGACTCCACGGCCGGGCAACTGTTCATGGAGATCCCGCGACTGAACACCGAGGTTCTCCACCTCGTCGGGCTCGCGTCCGGCCTGGGATCGAACGACATCGGTCTCGATCGAGGCGGACTGCAGGGCTCGCGGATCGTTCGCTTCGAGCGCGTCGGACCGCGCGTGCTGATGGTGCAACCGAACTACGACTTCCGCGCCTCGAGCACCAATCCCGCCGAGGTGAAGACCGTGCGGGATGCGTTCGCGCGCTCGGTACTCTGGGGATTCACCGTTGCCGCGGAGAGCGATGGCGGCCGGCGGGTGCTCGTGGACATGACCGATTTCCTGATTCGCGACGCGACGAACATCACGCCGCGCCTGACGCCGGGTGCGTATCGGCTGGACAATACCCGAAGCACTGTGTACATGCCGATGACCCAGAACTTCCCGAAGAACACCGAGATGGAGGTGGAGCTGACGTTCATCTCGACCGGCGCTGGTGGTGGCGGTGGCGGTGGCCGTGGCGGGGCCGGTGGATTCTTTGAGGGAGTCGGCGACGTCGCGGCAACGCCCGAAGCGGCCAGCCTGCGCGTGCATCAGTCGTTCGTCGAGCTCCCCGATGGGAACTACACGCCGCGGCGCTACGACCCGCGCTCCGGCTACGGCGCACTGACCTACGAGGACTACTCCGCACCGCTCGGCGAGCCGATGACGGTGCGTTACATCCGCCGGCACCGCCTCGAGAAGCGCGATCCGCGCGCAGCGATCGGGGAGCCAGTGAAGCCGATCGTCTACTATCTCGATCCCGGCACGCCGGAGCCGGTTCGCACCGCACTGCTCGACGGTGGTCGCTGGTGGAACCAGGCGTTCGAGGCGGCCGGCTACAAGGACGGCTTCCGGATGGAGCTGCTGCCCGAGGGCGCGAGCCCGCTCGACATCCGCTACAACGTCATCAACTGGGTGCACCGCTCGACGCGCGGGTGGAGCAGTGGGGCGAGCGTCACCGACCCCCGCACCGGCGAGATCATCAAGGGCATCGTCACCCTCGGCTCGCTGCGCGTACGTCAGGACTGGATGATCGCCGAGGGCCTGCTGCAGCCGTACGCGAATGGCGATGAGCAGACGCCAGAGATCCGCGCGTGGGCGCTGCAGCGCATGCGCCAGCTCTCCGCCCACGAGATCGGGCACACGCTCGGCCTTGGCCACAACTACTACAACAGCGACTCCGGCCGCATCAGCGTGCTCGACTACCCGCATCCGCTCGTGACGCTGCGTCCCGACGGCACGCTCGATCACTCGCAGGTCTACACCGACGGCATTGGTCAATGGGACAAGGTCGCGATCGATTACGGCTATCGCGACTATCCGGAGGGGACGAACGAAGTTCAGGCGCTGCAGCAGATCCTCGACCGGGCCTGGGCGATGGACATCCGCTACATGACCAACCAGGACCTGGGCGCGAGTGCGCGCGTCGATCAGTGGGCGAACGGGACCGACGCCGGCGCGGAGCTCACGCGTATGATGGAAGTACGTCGCGTGGCCCTGTCGCGCTTCGGTGAGAACGCCATCAAGCGGGGCATGCCGGTCGCGCAACTGGAAGAGGTGCTCGTTCCGCTGTACCTGCACCACCGGTATCAGGTGGAGTCCGCGGCGAGCACGCTCGGCGGCATGCATTACATCTACGCGATGCGAGGTGACGGGCGCGAGCCGGTGCGCATGGCATCGGCCGCGGAGCAGGCGGGCGCCCTCCGCGCACTCATGTCGGCGCTGTCGCCCTCGGCACTGGCGCTGCCGGATGCCATTGTGAAGAGGATTCCGCCGCGCCCATCGGGATACGGGCGCACGCGCGAGCTCTTTCCGCGTTACACGGGGCTGATGTTCGACGCGGTGACACCGGCCATCGTCGCCGCTGACCATGTCGTCGCGAGCATCCTGACGCCGGATCGCGCAGCGCGACTGGTCGAGCAGAAGGCGCTGAACCCCGCGCTCCCGGGCCTCGACGAGGTCATCGATGCGCTCTATGCGGCGAGCTTCAGCGCTCCGACGCGAAACGCGTACGAGGCCGAAGTGAAGCGCGCGGTGGAGCGAGTGGTGGTCGATGAGCTAATGGAGCTCGCCGGCACCGCACCCATGTCGCAGGTTCGCGCGATCGCGACGCTGAAGCTGCAGCGTCGTGCAGCCGAGCTGACGGGGGGAGGCGGCCGTGCACAGTCGGCGTCCGTCGCCACCGCGGCGCATGCGACCCTGCTCGCGGCCGACATCCGCCGCTTCCTCGAGCGGCCGGCGACCGCGGTCGCGATCCGGATGCCCGCGCCCGCCGCTCCGCCCGGCGCTCCGATCGGCGAACCGGCGATGGAATGGCTGCGTCACACCGACCGCTGCTGGCTCGGCGACGGGAGTTGGTGGTAGGCCGAGCGGTGGCTGGATGCAGAAAGCCCCGATGCGGCCCCGGTTGGTGCGCTGCTCCCGGGCCTTCTTGTGGGACGATGGGGGTTGGTGATACAATCGGGGCGGCGCAACACGGAACGTCCTTCGACCACGGCGGACAGCCGTCTCCGGAGCGTGACGCCAGAGCCTGACCACCGCCACCAAGAGGGGGTTCTGCTTCATGGCTGGAGAGCACAGCGACACCGATACCGACATCGCGACCGGTCGCGATCCCATGGCGACCACCGCGGAGGTGAAGAGCAGCATCCGCATCTTCATCGTCGAGGATGATCGGACGTTGCGCGAAGGGCTGACGATCACGCTGCAGGCGGAGGGCTACAACGTCACGGTCGCGAGCACCGGTGACGAGGCGCTGGAGTCGATCAAGCGCACCCGCTACGACATCGTCATCACCGACCTGCACCTCCCGAGGGTGACGGGGATCGACATCGTCCGCGCGGCCCATCTGGCGCACCCCGACATGATCGTCGTCGTGATCACCGGCAACCCGAGTGTCACGAGCAGCATCGAGGCGCTCCGTGCCGGGGCGTGGGATTACCTGCCGAAACCGTTCTCCGCGACCCATCTGCAGATCCTTCTCGGACGCGCGTCGCACGCCGTGCTCCAGAGCCGCGAGAACCGCGAGCTCCGCGCGCAGCTGCTGCGCCATGGCGGCACGGGCCAGGGGCTCACCATGCTCGGCACCACACCCGCATTCCGGGATGCGTTGACCCTGGCGCGGAAGGTGGCGCCCACCGATGCCTCGGTGTTTCTGAGCGGCGAGAGCGGAACGGGCAAGGAACTGTTCGCCCAGTTTCTCCACCAGAACAGCCGCCGGGCGGGCAAGGCGTTCGTGCCGATCAATTGCGCGGCGCTGCCGGAGGCGCTGCTCGAATCGGAAATGTTCGGACACCGGAAGGGTTCCTTCACCGGTGCGGATCGTGACAAGATGGGGCTCCTCGAGACTGCCCATGGCGGAACGCTCTTCCTCGATGAGCTCACCGAGATGTCGTTGCCGCTCCAGGCAAAGCTGCTGCGCGTGCTGCAGGACGGCGTCGTGCGGCGCGTCGGCAGCGAACGGACCGACGCCGTCGTCGATGTGCGGTTCATCTCGGCCACCAACCGCGACCCGCACAAGGCGGTTGCCGAAGGGCGGCTGCGCTCCGACCTGCTCTACCGGCTTCGTGTGGTGCCGATCAGGGTTCCTCCCCTGCGCGAACGCGCCGACGACATCGGGCTGCTCGCGGCCCATTTCCTTTCACATTTCTGGGAGCAGCATCGCCGCGCCGGTAGCCAGCCGCCGCGTCTCGGGCCGGATGCGCTCGCGGCGTTGCGCGGTCGCACGTGGCGAGGCAATGTCCGCGAGCTCCAGAACGTCATCGAGCACCTCTCGGTGCTCATCGACCCCGGAAAGGAAATCCGTCCGGAAGACCTCACGCTCGTCGATGAGCCCGGGGAGGCGCTGGGCTCGAGCATCGTCCCGAACGACGTGCTGCGCCAGGACTTTCACACGGCGAAGGAGCGGCTCGTCTCCGAGTTCGAGCGGACGTACCTGCGCTCGCTCGTCGATCGATCTGGCGGGAACATGTCGCGCGCGGCACGGCTCGCCAGCATCGATCGAACCACCCTCTACCGGCTGATGGAGAAGCACAACTTCGGCTCGCCGCGCGAGCCGAGCATGGAGTTGGAGGGGTGACGCTTCCGGCACTGTCACGCGGCGTTCGGACCGGGCCGTGGAGCTGAACGTCTCCTCCGATTTCCCGACATCCGCGCCCTCGATGCAGGGTGCCAACGTCGCCGCGCTCGTCTGGCAGGCAATGCGATGCGCGGCGGACAGTCCAGTGCCCGGCGCGAAGCATGCCGTCTGCGACGATGAGGTCGCGGAAAGCCTGCCGTCGCTCTGGGACGCCGTCTGGCAGGCGGCCGGCGGACGGGAGCCCACGCTCAGGGTCGCACCCCCGGTCCATGCACGACACCTGCTCGACAACGTCCGGCGGTCGTTCGTCGAATCGATGCGGACCGTTCACCGGCCCGTGGATGTCCAGGAGGTCGTACGCATCCTCGACGGCATCGAGCGCGTGCAGGGCGTCGTCGACCGTGACGCGATCCAGAGCTTCCGCGACCAGACGGCCGGTCCGTCCGGGATGGACCTGCTGATCGAGGTCGCCCACGATCTTCGCTCGCCACTAACCTCGATTCTCTTTCTCGCCGAGACGCTTCGGGCTGGAAGGGGAACGCCACTCGAGCCCGTGCAGGAGCGGCAGCTCAAGCTCATCTACAGCGCGGCGTTCGAGCTCAGCTCACTCGCCAACGATCTTACCGAGCTCGCGCAGGGTGGGGAGCAGCTACTCGAACGCGAGGCGGTCGCGTTCGCCGTCCGGAGCGTACTCGTCTCGGTCAGCGACATCGTCCAGCCGATCGCGGAAGAGAAAGGGCTCGAGGTTCGGCTGCACGCGTCTGATGCGGACCGTCGAGTTGGCCACCCCGCGGCACTCGGCCGGGTGCTGCTCAACCTGGTGACCAACGCGCTGCGCTGCACCGATCACGGGATGGTCGAGATCTCGGCGAACAACCTGACACCGACGCGCATCGAGTTCTCGGTCCGCGACACCGGCCCCGGTGTTCCGGACGACGTCATCGCGAGCCTGTTCCGGCCTTTCGACTCGCGGAAGCTCGTGGGGTCGCGTGCCTTCTCGAGCTCCGGGCTCGGGCTCGCGATCTGTCGCCGGCTCGTGACGGCAATGGGAGGGGACCTTCGCGTGAAGTCCGCGCACGATCGCGGATCGTGCTTCTACTTTGCGCTCGAGGTTCCCCCTGCTCCGGAAGCGACGGTCGTTGCCTCCGCGATGTTCGACGAGGGCGGCTGCCCCGACTTCGACGGGTCGGTCGCCCTCAGCGGTACGCCGGGCAGGTCAGACTAGGCTGACTCCAGTCTCGGGGAGACTTCCCTGCGGCGTGACTGGGTCGGCAGGGCGGGCGTCCTTCCAGAGTGGTGATGCGGTGCCCTCCCCAAGTCCCGGGGGGGCACGATCGCGCCATCGTGACACACGACATATTGCGACCCCGCTCGAAGACTGGAGAAAGGATGATGCGAACGCCTGCACTGGCTGGAGCACTGCTGCTTGTTTCCCTGAATGCCGCCGCGCGCGACCTCTCCGCTCAGGCACCCGCATCGCCACCGGTCGCCGCCTCCGGCAGGCCATCCCTGAACGCGGGGCTTCTGCGCCCGGGCACCGACAAGTTCGCCGTCTACATGGTGACCGGCGGTCGCCGCGAGCTGCTTGCGAGAGTCACCGACGAGGTTTCGTTCGTGGAGGTCGCGCCGGGAGATACAGCGATCCGCCGTGTCTACCAGTGGGCTACCGGAGAGGAGACGTACTCGCACCTCGACACCATCCTCGTCGATCGCACGACTCTCACGCTGCGGCGCCATTCCACCAGCAACGCCGGTGTCGTCACCGCCGTCGAGTGGGTCGCAGGGCGACTCAGCGGCAACGTTCGCACGAACGGCAAGGCGACTCCGATCGATGCCTGGCTCAACGCCCCCGTGTACCACGCCGGCACACTCGATCTCGTCGCCCGCGCATCGATCCTCAGGCGCGATTACTCGGCTACCCTCTCGACGTTCTCGCCCGAGTCGGGGACAATCGCACCCGCCGAGTTGTCGGTGACGGGCCTCGATTCGATTGGGAGTCCGCAGTGGCGTGTCCAGTCCGAGGTTCGCGGACTGCTGACGACCTACTGGGTGGACCAGCGTTCGCATCGCATCATCCGCGAGGCGCGCTATCTGGGAAAGGGATTCAGGATCGAGGTCGTGCCCGTCTCGACGGTGGCGGCGACGACCAGATAGTTCCGGCAGGCCGAGCGATGGGGCGGCTCCGGGGATTCCCGGAGCCGCTTCGTACATCAGCCCCAGGGCGGCTTGACGCCGTTGCTGCGGGCGTACGCGATCATCTGGCCGAGGTGCTCGTGAAGATGAGTCGTCGCCAGGATCCACCCCTGCTGCATCGTGAACGACTGCCCGAACATCTTCACCGACTTCGTGAGCTGCGGCGCGCCGGTCGCGGCGAGCGACTGCTTCACGAACGCGAATGACTTCTCCAGCTCGGCGATCGCCTGCGCCTTGGTGACGGTGCGCTTCTCGAACGCGACCGCGGTGTTGTAGTCCTCACCCTTGATGCCCGTGGACGGGTCGGCGGCGAAGCCGAGCGCCGCGGGAATGAGGTAGTTGTCCGAGGCGACATGCATGACGACTTCCGACACCGACCGCACTCCCTCGCCCGGACGCCAGCCGAACTTCTCTTCGGGAATCGCGCGGGCAAGCCCGAGGAGCTTGCGCTCGACCTGCCCGATGTCCTCGAGCAGGTCCTTGACGAGAACGGACGGCTGCGCCTGGGTGTGAGCCGCGTGGTCCGGTTGGGCGATGGCTGCGGATGCAGGCACCGCCGCGAGGAGGCCGGCGAGGATCAGCGTACGAAACCGTGAGCGCATTGGAGTACCTCAGTGAGTGATCGCCATCATGGGATGCTGGCCACAGGGTCGAAACGTACGATCCTCGGGAGAAGTGGTCAACGGTGAGCAGGTCGTGGTCGACGTCGGCAAGTGTATCGCAACATCGCAAGCCCGTCCTCGTCCATGCATTGCCTGGATCGGTCGTCGGTCGTCGTCACCAAGGGTCTCCCCCTTCCGCGGGCCGCCTGGTCCGGGATCCACGACTGCCCACGGTAGCGACGTGGCACTCCCGCAAGGATCACATGACTTCTTCACGGGAATCGGCATCAGTCCGGCTCATTCAGGCGTACTACTGGCTCACGCCGGTCTTCCTCTTTATGAGCTGGCGCTACGGATTCGACGTGCGCGTTCCCTTTCTCGATGCGCTGCCCGGGGCTCGTCTTGCCTATTACATGCTGAGCTTTGCGTGTGCGGGGCTGGTCCTGTTCAGACCTAATCTGACCGGGCTCGTGGGCAGCGCGGAAAGCACCCTGTCGGTCGCGCTGCTCATCATCACCACCTATGTGGCCTACTTCAACGCCGTCGAACGCGCGGCAGCAGAGGACGGGACGTTTCACAATCCGTTCACGACGGAGAGCCTGACGAGTCTGGTCCTCTCGGCGCTGGTGTTCATCGTGAGCTCGCGACTGCATGCCGGCACCGGAACACTTCGCGCGGCCTGATCGCGGACCGGAGGTGCGGCAGCAGGAGCGTCGACCAGCGGCTCCCGGACGGCGAAGCGGGACCAACCACAGAGGTTGGACCCGCATCGTTGCCGGCCTGCGCGACGCTAGCGCAACGCGACCTGCGCCACCGCCGTCCAGCCGCTCATGCGAACGAGCAGTGCACTCCGCTGGGTCTCGTCGAGGAGCGGGGACTTCGCCAGCAGCGCAGCCCGCTGGCTGAGGTCGAGGGCACGCGCACCCTGGCGCAGCTCGTTCGCGATGATCGCCGCGTCGATGTATGCATTCGCGGCGATCACGACGTCACCGAGTCGGATCGCGCGGTCGCCGGCCTTCTCCATCAGCCCAAGTCCCTTCGCCCTGTCGCCGCTGTGATAGCGCAGCGCCGCCGCCGAGCGGAGGCACGTCACTGCACGGGAATCGCCCGGACCACGTGCGTCAGCCGACTGCTCGAAAAGTTCGGCGGCCCGCTTGAAGTGGCTGATGTTCATCGACAGACTTTCTGCCTTGAACGCAAGCTTGTCGGCGTGCTCGGTCGACGCCGTGACGCGCACCGGCGGAAGTTTCTGCTGCGCCGTGGCTGAAACCGGAGCGGCGGCCACCGCCAACAGCATTCCGCCGGCCATCAGGACATTCCGCATGTGCGTGTTCATGGTGCGTCTCCTTCTCGATCGTACAGTGTGGGACTGCGCCGCGGAGACCAGCCGTGCCGGCGACCGCGGCCTGGAGCGAAGGTTCGCCATTGCGAAGACAGTACGACGCGCGGTGCACGATGTTTCAAAGTGACATGCGACTGCGTGCTGTCTGTGTAGTGGACACCGGGAGGCGCGAAAGCGTTGCACTGATGCGCACAAACAGTTTGCTGTGGCGAATGATACCATGCCCCCCCACCGTATTCCTGACCGCCATCACGCCATGACGGGAGTTCCTCCATCGCTGCAGAACCTCGCGCAGTACGAGGACGCTGCGCGCGAGATCCTCACTCCCGCCGTGTTTGACTACTATGCGGGCGGCGCGGAGGACGAGCTCACCGTGCAGTGGAATCGCGCGGCCTTCCGGCGCTTCATGATGCGCCCACGCGTGCTCGTCGATGTGAGTGCCGTCGATGCCTCCGTCGAGTTACTCGGCCAGCGACTCGTGCTGCCCGTGCTGCTCGCGCCGACCGCGTTCCAGCGACTCGCCCATGCGGATGGCGAGCTCGCCACGGCGCGGGCGGCACGCGCAACAGGGACTGTCCTCGTCGCGAGTACGCTCTCGACGTTCACGATCGAGGAGATCGCAGGCGCGGCCGGTGGCTGCTGGATGCAGTTGTACGTGTTCCGCGACCGCGCGATCACGCGCGCCCTCGTGGAGCGTGCCGAAGCGGCCGGGTGCACGGCCATTTGCATGACGCTCACCGTTCCCGTGCAGGGCAATCGTGAGCGTGATGCCCGGAACCGGTTCGCGCTCCCGCCGGGGGTGGAGATGGCAAATTTCACGGGACGCCGGCAGGCACAGTTTCCCGAGGCCGATGGCTCGAAGCTCAATGCGTACATCGGCCAGGAATTCGACGCGACGCTGACGTGGGACGCCGTGGCCTGGCTGCGCTCCATCACGCGCCTGCCGATCGTGCTCAAGGGAATCATGGTGCCCGAGGACGCCGTGCTCGCCGTGGAACACGGCGCGGCCGCGGTCATCGTCTCCAATCACGGCGGCCGGCAGCTCGACGGCGTCGAGCCCACGCTGATCGCGCTGCCGCGTGTCGCTGCCGCAGTCGCCGGCCGGATTCCCGTCCTGATGGATGGAGGCATTAGGCGCGGCGCCGATGTCGTCAAGGCGCTTTGCCTCGGCGCACGGGCCGTCCTCATCGGGCGCCCGTATCTCTGGGCGCTCGCTTGCGGGGGGCAACAGGGAGTGGAGGATGTGCTCGCCCTGCTTCGCGCCGAGGTCGTTCGGACGATGGCGCTGCTCGGGCGGCCGAGCGCGAGCCTGCTCGACGAGTCATCGCTCTCGCCGACGCCGCCCGAGCTGGCGGTCAGTGCTGGTTTTCGGGAATGAGCCGCTCGACGAGCAGGACGTCCATCCATCGACGGTCGAGCCGTGCATGGCGCTCGAGGACTCCGACCTCACGGAATCCTGCGCGGAGGCACAACGCCCTGCCGACCTCGTTCGAAACGAACACCTGTGAAACCAGTTTCCAGTAGCCCAGCCGGGACGCCTCGGTGATCAGGGACATCATTAGCGCGCTGCCGACGCGTCGCCCGCGATGGTGGGCCTCGACATGGATCGAGCACTCGGCGACCCCGCGGTAGCAGGTCCGAGTCGAGTGCTCCGAGAGCGCTGCCCATCCGAGAATGTCGCCGTCGTCTGCCTCGGCGACGAGAATCGGGTAGCGGTCGGCTGCCGTTTCGATGACTCCGCGCCGGTCGGCCACGCTGCGCAGGACAGTCTCGAAGGTGGCGCTTCGGGCCTGGATTCCCTGGTCATGGATCTCGGCGACCGCGAACGCATCTTCCGTCCGTGCGGGGCGGACCCTCATGACCCAGTCTCCGTGGTCGCCATGTTCGCTCCCCTCGCTAAGCGCCTACCCGGAAGGGCTGGTGTCCAGAGCCGCTTCCGACGGTCAAATTCCCGCCGCAGAGGGTACGGGAGCAGGGTGGGAAGGGCAAGCCGGGAGGGAGTGTTCACGAAAATGTGCAGAATTTGCAATTCGATGGCTCCAGTCCTATCTTAATGCGCGACTAAATACTCAAACGCAATTGGAAACGTGCGATTCGTGCACCGCGCGTTCCTCGGTCACGTCCTATCACCTGAGCCTCACACCCAATGGCCGTTCCGACATCGAGCCCCCGGCGCATCGCGAACCAGGAGATCATCGCGCGATCCCGGAGCATGATCCCCGCGCCCGCCCTTCATCCCGAGACGAACGGCCGGCCGCCGGCGACGTCGGCGTATTTCGGGTGCAACACCCTCGGTGCGCGCCAGATGCGCGACAAGCTGCCGCGGGTGGTCTACGACACGCTCGTGGGCGCGATCCGGCTCGGCAAGAAGCTGGATCCGACGATCGCCCCGGCGGTTGCCCAGGTCATCAAGGAGTGGGCAACGAGTCGTGGAGCCACGCATTTCACGCACTGGTTCCAGCCACAGACCGGACTGACGGCGGAGAAGCACGACGCCTTTCTCTCCTTCGATGAGAATGGTCAGGCGATCGAGGCGTTCTCCGCTGCCCAGCTGATCCAGAGCGAGCCGGATGCTTCGAGCTTTCCGTCGGGCGGGCTCCGTGCGACCTGGGAGGCCCGCGGCTACACCGCCTGGAATCCGGCGAGCCCGGTCTTCATCCACGAAGCGGGAGGCGTCCGCACGCTCTGTGTCCCGTCGGTCTTCATTGGATACAACGGCGAGGCGCTCGACGAGGTCGCCCCCCTGCTGCGCAGCTCCGACATCCTCTCGAAGCGCGCCATCGAGCTGCTCACGCTGCTCGGCGACTCCGGGGTGCAGCGCGTCACCACCAACCTCGGGCCGGAGCAGGAGTATTTCATCATCGATCGCGGCCATTTCGCGCTGCGGCCCGATCTGTTGATGGCGGGTCGTACGCTCATCGGCGCGCCGCCGCCGCGGGGCCAGCAGCTCGAGGACCATTACTTCGGCGGCATCCCGGAGCGCGTCCAGGCGTGCATCGCCGAGGTCGAGCAGGAGCTGTACAAGCTCGGCGTGCCGATCGTTACGAGGCACAACGAGGTCGCGCCCTGCCAGTTCGAGATGGCCCCGCGATACGAGGACACCGATCTCGCCGTCGACCACAACCAGCTGGTGATGGCGACGCTCCGCCGCGTCGCGCTGCGCCATGGGCTTCAGGCGCTGCTGCACGAGAAGCCCTTCGCGGGCATCAATGGATCCGGCAAGCATTGCAACTGGTCGATGGCGATCGTGAGCGACACCGAGCTCGATGGGCTGAACCTGCTCAAGCCCGGGACGACGCCCCACCAGAACCTGCGCTTCCTCGTTTTTCTCGCCGCGGTGCTCAAGGGTGTTCACACGCACGCAGGGCTCCTGCGCGCGGGCATTGGCATCTCCGGCAACGAGCATCGCCTCGGCGCCAACGAGGCGCCACCGGCGATCATCTCGGTGTTCATGGGCACCATGCTGACGCAGCTCATCGAGAACATCATCGCGGGCAAGGAAGCGAGCCGCGGCGCGGAGCAGGAGCTCATCAAGCTTGGCGTCGCAAAGTTGCCCGACATCGAGAAGGACAACACCGATCGCAATCGGACGTCGCCGTTTGCCTTCACCGGTAACAAGTTCGAGTTCCGCGCGGTCGGCGCCTCGCAGTCGATTGCCTTCCCGGTGACCCTGCTTCACGCTGCGGTCGCCGATGCGATCGGCGAGATCACGACGCGCCTGAAGGCGGAGCTCAAGAAGACGAAGGCCGTCGACGATGCCGTGCTCAAGGTCGTGCGTGAGGCATTCAGGGAGTCGAGCGCGATCCGCTTCGAGGGGAACAACTACTCGAGCGACTGGGTCGAGGAAGCGGCGAAGCGTGGGCTGGCGAACCTGCGCCGGACACCGGAAGCCCTCGCGCAGCTCATCACCAAGCAGTCGCGCGCGATGCTGACGACCATGGGCATCTTCTCGAAGGAAGAGCTCGAGTCGCGGTATCACGTTCGGCTGGAGCGGTACGTCAAGGACATGCTGATCGAGCTCCATACCGTCCAGCAGATGGCCGACACGCTCGTCCTGCCGGCTGCGTTCGCCTACGCGAGCCAGCTCGCGCAGTCGGCGTCGTACGCGAAGACGGCGGGCATCAAGGCCGTGCCGCAGGTCGCCGCCGCGAACGAGGTCGGGGAGCTGATCGAGGCGCTCCGCTCGCGGCGTGACACGCTGGTGAAGGTCATCGCGCATGCGGAGGACCTGCATTCGGATGGGGAGAAGTGTGGAAAGTTCCTCACCTCCGACGGCGCGAAGGCAATGGCGGACGTGCGGGAGATCTGCGACAAGCTCGAGCTCTGCGTGGCCGATGACCTGTGGCCGCTGCCGAAGTACCGGGAGATGCTCTTTCCGGTGTGATCGACTCGGTGCGAATGTGCAGACGGGCGGCCGTCGATCGGCCGCCCGTCTGACATCGTGCCACGACGGGGTTAGATTTCGCTGGCCTCAGGTCGATATCCCTGCACCGTTCCCAGGAGCTCTCATGCGGATCAACGAAACCGAGTGGATCTGGCACGACGGAGAATTCATTCCGTGGGCAGACGCCAACGTCCATGTGCTGAGCCATTCGATGCAGTTCGGGTCATCCGCGTTCGAAGGGGTGCGCTGCTACAACACGCCGCGCGGGCCGGCCATCTTCCGGCTCGAGGATCACCTCAAGCGCCTCGTGAACTCCTGCAAGATCTACCGGATGGAGCTGGAGTACACGGTGGACGACCTCGTCTCGGCCTGCTGCGAGCTGGTCGAGCGAAACAACCTCGATGCGTGCTACCTGCGCCCGATGGTCATCCGCGGGTACGGAGCGGCAGGCATGGTGCCGTTCGACAGCCCCGTGGAGGTGTATCTCCCTTGCTGGCCCTGGGGCACGTATCTGGGAGAGGGGGCCCTGGAGAACGGCATCGATGCCTGTGTCTCCACCTGGCATCGCATGGCGCCCAACACGACGCCTGCCTTCGCCAAGATCGCCGGCAACTACATCGGCGGTCAGCTCATCAAGATGGAAGCGCTCGCCAACGGCTACGGGGAAGCGATCGCGCTCGGCACCGATGGCATGCTGAGCGAGGGCTCGGGACAGAACGTGTTCATCGTTCACGACGACACGCTGTACACGCCGCTCATCGACGGCACGTTGCTCCCGGGCATTACCCGCGCCAGCATCGTCACACTCGCGCGGGACGCGGGTATCCCGGTGCGCGAGCAGCAGCTCCCGCGGGAAATGCTCTACGTCGCTGATGAAGTGTTCTTCACTGGCACGGCCGCAGAGGTGACCCCCGTCCGAAGCGTTGACAAGATCAGGGTCGGCAACGGCCGCCCGGGGCCGATCACCCAGCAACTCCAGCAGCGCTTCCTCGACACCGTGAAGGGCGCCGTCTCCGATCCGCACGGCTGGCTCACCTACGTGCGCGCCGAACGCGCGGCGAAGTCGCGGGCCTGACGATTTGGGAGCGGACTGCGAAGCCGTCAGCTTTCAGCCGTCAGGCGTCAGCCGTCAGGGTAGTGCGTTTGCGTTCGCCAGGCGCCGGCGATCACAGCGCCAGGGTCGAGGCGCGCGACCGGCGGATATACCACTCGGCCCACAAGGCATTGGGCACCCAGCAGAGCCACGCGACCCAGCGATACGCCGGATCGAAGTCGCCCTCGTACGCGATGGTGAGGAGTGGAAGGAGGATCCGAAGCATCACGGCCGCGAAGATCAGCGCGTAGCTCCTGATCATCCACTCTCGGTGCGACGCGATGTCCAGCGCACGGATCCGCCCGAAGGCGCTGGACGTCGTCGCGATCACGGCAGCGCCGAGAAATCCGAAGCCGAGGTGGGTGATGATCCCACCGTAGGAATACGCGGCCATGTATGAGCCGGTGGCGCCGGTGAGGAGTGCGGCCGGGACGTAGATCCGCCCCATCGTGCGGTGCATGCGGGGCCGTCTCCGGCGAAGCCCGGCGCGAAACTGGAACCCTGGCTCGTCGTGGCCGGCGAACCCCGCACGGAACTCCGGTGTCCAATGACGACCCTCGATTGTGCGGGGCGTCTCGCGCCCACATTTTTCCACACACCGCCCGATACGGCGGTTTCCTCCAACGCGGCAGTCAAGCATGCGCCATTCAAGCATCGTGCGACCGGCGATCGTCGTCGCCCTGATGGTCTCCGTCGTCCTGCCGGCATCTGCGCAGACCCGCGCAACCGCCAGGAGCGGCAGCGACATTCGCATCCCGTTCGAGCGGATAACGCTGCCCAACGGGCTGAACGTCATCCTCGCCCCCGATCGTTCTACCCCGACGGTGACCGTCGACGTCTGGTACCACGTCGGGTCCAAGAACGAGGTCCCCGGACGCACGGGGTTCGCCCACATGTTCGAGCACGTGATGTTCACCGGCTCGGGCAACGTCGCCTACGGTCTCCATGACCGCCTCACCGAGGGCGTGGGCGGAGGCAACAACGGCTCGACGAGCAACGACCGGACGAACTACTACGAGAACATCCCGTCGAACTATCTCGAGACGGCGCTCTGGCTCGAGTCCGACCGCATGGGATTCCTGCTCGACAAGCTCGACTCCGCGAAGTTCGTCGCGCAGCGCGACATCGTGCAGAACGAGCGGCGCCAGGGGGTGGACAACCAGCCCTATGGCCGTGCCTTCGAGATCGTCACGACCGCGCTCTACCCCGAGTCGAACCCATACTCGTGGCCGGTCGTCGGCTACCTCACCGACCTCCAGGCGGCATCCCTCGAGGACGTGAAGGAATTCTTCCGCGTGTACTACGCTCCGTCGAACGCGACGATCGCGATCGTCGGCGACTTCGAGCCTGCACAGGCGAAGGCGCTCGTGCGGAAGTACTTCGCCGACCTCCCGCGGGGGAAGGCGATCACGCGTCCCACCGTGACGGCGGCCAAGCTCGCCGGACCAACACGACTGGTCTACGAGGATCGCGTGCAGGTGCCGCGGCTCTACCTCCGCTGGCCGACCGTCAATGGCCGGCACGCCGATGCTGAGGCGCTGACGTTCCTCGGGTCGGTCCTCACCGCATCGCGCACGTCCCGCCTCACGAAGGCGCTCGTGTACGACCAGCAGTCCGCCGCGTCGGCGACAGCGGGCCAGATCGGGCGCGAGAGCGTCGGCGACTTCGGCATCACGATCACGCCGCGGCCCGGCCACACCCTCACGGCGATCGAGGCTGCAACGGACTCGGTGATCGACCGGCTGAAGCGCGAAGGGCCGACCGCCGATGAGATGGCCAAGACCCGCGCCGGCCTCGAGTTCGGGCTCATCGGCAGCCTCGAGTCGAACCTCGGCAAGGCGGAGATCCTCAACTCGGGTCTCGTCTTCTACCGCGACCCGGGCTACTTCCGAACGCAGTACGCACGGCTGAAGGCGGTGACCGCCGCCGACGTCAAGCGGGTCGCGAATACCTACCTCGGCCCGAACCGCGTGGTGCTGAGCATCGTCCCACTCGGGAAGGTCGACATGGCCGCGAAGCCCGACGCCAGCACCAAGGTGACCGTCAGCCCCGACGGTGCCCGTTACATCATGGAGCCCCAGCGATGATCATTCTCCGACATGCGGCGCGCAGCGCCGGGACCGCCGCCCTCGCGATGGCGTCCCTCGTTGCCCCACTCTCCGCCCAGACTCCGACGTCGCGCGCCAGGCGCGTCGATCGCACGGTCCAGCCGACGCCCGGGCCCCTCCCGAAGCTCCGCGTGCCGACCTGGACACGCTCGAAGCTCTCGAACGGTGGTGAGCTGATCGTCAGCCAGAAACGCGACCTGCCGCTCGTGTCCTTCACCATCAACTTCGTCGGCGGACGCAGCAACTTCGAGCCAGCAGGCAAGGTCGGCGTGGCGGCGCTCGCGGCGCAGATGCTGAGCGAGGGGACGACGACCCGGACAGGTGAGCAGCTCGCCGATGCCCAGCAGATGCTCGGCACCTCGATCACCGCGACGGTCGGTGGTGAATCGGGCACGGTGCGGTTCACGTCGTTGAAGGACAAGTTCGAGCCTGCGCTCGCGCTGCTCGTGGACATGCTCGCGAATCCGACGTTCCCGGCGCCGGCGCTGGAACGGCTGCGGGGCCGGACGCTCGTGACCCTCGCCCAGGCGAAGGAAGAGCCGAACACCATCGCCGACAACGTGTTCACGAAACTCACGTTCGGCGACGAGCACCCCTACGGCCGCATCGTCACCGAGCAGACGGTGACTGCCGTCACGCGCGACGATGTCGTGGCGTTTCACCGCGACTATTTCAAGCCCGGGCGCGCGATCATCACCGTCACCGGCGATGTCGATCCGGCCACGGTTCGGCGAGCGGTGGAGCGGGCGTTCGCATCCTGGCCCGCGGGCGGGGAGCGGCCGTCGTTCCAATACCCGGCGACGCCGGCCCTCAAGCCGACGACGATCTATCTCATCGACAAACCGAAGTCCGCGCAGTCGATCGTCCAGATCGGGTTGCCCGGCCCGCCGCGCGACACGCCCGACTACTACGCCCTGGCGGTGATGAACACCCTGCTCGGAGAGCTCTTCCAGTCGCGACTCAACCACAACATCCGCGAGGTGAAGGGCTACAGCTACGGAGTCGGCTCCGGCTTCGCGTACGGTCGCGGCCCGGGTGCGTTCGAGGCGGGCGGAGGCATCGTCACCGCAAAGACCGACAGCGCGCTGATCGAATTCATGAAGGAGCTGAGGGGTGTCCAGGGCGGCATTCCCTTTACCGCGGACGAGGTTGCGCAGGGCAAGGAGTCGCTCATTCAGGGTCTCCCGAGCCGCTTCAGCTCGGTCAGCGGAATCGGCGGCGCGATCTCCAGCATCTACCTGCAGGACCTGCCGGAAACGTACTTCCAGGACTACGCGGCGAAGATCAACGGTGTGACGAGCGATGATCTCGTGCGGGTCGCGCGCAAGTACATCGATCTCGATCGCCTGAACATCGTCATCGTCGGTGATCGGGCCGCGATCGAGGAGCCACTCCGCCGCACGGGAATCGCCCCGGTCGTCGTCCTCGACGCGCAGGCCAAGCCGGTCATCGTTCCGTAATACGCCCGGTGGCACCGAGAAAAAAACGCTCGGCCGTGTGTGGCCGAGCGTTCTTTCTCTTCCGTCCGCGCGCTCCGTCACCGGCTGACGTATCTTGCCCGCATGCGCATTCTCCTTCGAACGCTAGCGACGATCCTTTCGCTGCTCGCGGCGGCAACGCAATCCGTGGACGCCCAGGACAGTGTGGCCACTCGCGCCGGCCCTGAAGCAATCGCGCTGATCCCGCAGCCCGTGAAGCTCACGCCGCGGGCGGGGCAGTACCTGATCACTGCCCGCACGGTGATCTGGACCGATGCGCCAAGCGCGCCGATCGGTCGCCAGCTCGCGAGGTACCTCGAGCCCGCGACGGGATACAGCTTCGTCGTGCGCAGCGGAGGCCAGGCCCCGACGGGGGCGATCGTCCTCCGGCGTGACCCCGCCCTCCGGCGACTCGGCGCCGAGGGGTATGCGCTGGAGGTTCGCACCGGCGGCATCACGGCGCGCGCGGCGGAGCCGGCGGGGCTGTTCTACGCGGTGCAGACGATCCGCCAGCTGCTTCCTCCGGAAATCTTCCGCGAGGCGCCCGTCGCCGGAGTCGCGTGGCGGATGCCCGCGCTGTCGATCGAGGATCAGCCACGCTATGCGTGGCGCGGTGCGCATCTGGATGTCGGCCGGCACTTCATGCCGAAGGAGTTCGTGAAGAAGTACATCGACCTTCTCGCGCTTCACAAGCTGAACACCTTCCACTGGCATCTCACCGAGGACCAGGGATGGCGCCTGGAGATCAGGAAGTACCCGCGGCTCACCGAAGTCGGCGCGTGGCGAGCGGAGTCGCTGATCGGCCGTCAGGGAGGCCAGAGCGATACCACCCAGTGGAAGTTCGACGGTGAACGCCACGGCGGCTTCTACAGCCAGGATGATGCACGCGAAGTCGTCGCGTACGCGAAGGCGAGGTTCATCACCGTGGTGCCGGAAATCGAGATGCCGGGACACGCGCTCGCCGCGATCGCGGCGTATCCGGAGCTGGGCCTCACCCGCGAGCCGCTCGAGGTCGGGAAGCGGTGGGGAGTGTACAGCGACATCC
>JANOCW010000125.1:0-9822 GCA_031412375.1 Gemmatimonadaceae bacterium
TGACGGTTGGGGCAGGGTCTCCCGTGTACACCTCGACGGGCCAGTCCGCTGTCTCTCCCACCACCTTCCGGAATTGTTGCCCGGCGCGCTGGCGGAGCACCTCTATCGCACCGGCATCGAAATCGATGGGGAGCGCGAGCAGCTCCGGCGGCGGGAGGTAGATCGGTGTCGGCTCGAACACCGCAAGGACATTGACCCTGGCGCGGAGACGCTCTGCCAGAAGGCGAGCGGCGACGAACGCCGGATCGGCGGACTCCGAGGCATCGGTGGCAACCAGGAGGGGCCCGAGCGTGACGGCGGAGTGTGCGCCGCCCGCTGCGGCAACGCGAGTCGCGACACCCAGCGTCGTAGGGGTTGCGGTCGTGGCGGCCATGAGAACCTCCGGCTGGAGAGAACTGCGAGTCGAAGCCAGGCAGGCCCTGGCATGGCAAGCCTACCACCGACCCGTCCTCTCGTCTGTCGGGGAGCACCCGATTATTCGTCGAGGTTCTCCGTACACGGGATCAGGAGATCCCCCGGCCGCCACAGCCCGCATGAGATACCAGCGGCGTGAGGATGCCACTTGCCTTCCGGCCCAGCGGGATGACACTCTCGAACGGTGCGAAACCATGTCTCCTGCCGCCTCGACGCACCCCCCGAGCTCGATCACGTGTGACACCGAAGCATCCAACCCGTGCATCAACCGCGGCCGCTGGCCGATCACAGGAAGGCGACACCGGGGCACAGGCCGCCGGACTGATCGAGGATGCACTGCGGACCTCCGAAGCCCGGCTCGCGGCGATCGTCTCGCTCGCGACCGATGCGATCGTCTCCGTCGATGCCGACTACCGCATCATCCTCTTCAACACGGGCGCCGAGCGGATCTTCGGCTATACCGCCGAGGAGATCCAGGGCCAACCGCTCGATCTCCTGATCCCGGAGCGGTATCGCGAACGACACGGCGGCCACCTCGCCGCATTCGCGGCATCACCGGTCGCCGCGCGACGAATGGGCGAGCGCAATTCGATCTTCGGGTGCCGCAAGAACGGGGAAATCTTCCCGGCGGAAGCAGCCATCTCGAAGGTGGAAGTCGCCGGCGCCCGATATTTCACGGCGGTCCTCCGGGACACCACGGCACAGGTCGCCGCCGAGGCGGAACGCGAACGGCTGCTCGTGCACTCGGAACGCGCGCGGACGATGGCGGAAGTTGCGCAGGCCCGGGCCCAGGATGCCGAGCACCGCATCCGCTTCATCGCCGACGCGAGCGTCGTGCTCGACAGCTCACTTGATTACGCCGAAACCCTGCGGACGATTGCACGGCTCGTGGTGCCGCGCATGGCTGCCTTCGCAATCATCGACGTGGTGGATGAGCACGATGTGATACGGCGCCTGGATGTCGTGCACCGGGACGCGAGCAAGCAGGACATCGCCCGCCGCCTCTGCGACATCCCGCTCGACTGGTCGCGACCCCATTCCTCGCGGCGTGCGCGCGAGACGTTCCAAACCGATTGCACGCCGGAGGTGACGCCGGCTATCCTTGCCAGCTGGGCCCAGAGCGAGGAGCACCTCGCGCTGTGGCGCGCGCTCGCACCGACATCATTGATCACGGTGCCGCTGCTCGCCCGCGGCCGGATCCTCGGAACGATCGGACTCGCGCTCGACGACCCCACCCGACGGTACTCGACGGACGATGTGGGGGATGCCGAGGAGTTGGCCCGCCGGGTCGCGATCGCCGTCGACAACGCGCGGCTCTACTCCGTCGCGCAGCGGGCGACCCACCTGCGGAACGAGATCCTCGGCGTCGTGTCGCACGATCTTCGCAATCCGCTGAGCGTGGTAGCGATGTGCGGTGCTCGGCTCGCGGGGACTGACGACCTCGACCGCGACGCGACGATCGGCATCGGAGAGACGATTCAGGAAGCCGCCAACTGGGCGCAGCGGCTGGTCGCGGATCTTCTCGACATTGCAAGCATCGAGTCGGGAAAGCTCTCGGTGCAGCGGCGGAAACACGATCCGGTGATCATTGCGGCAAAGAGCGTGGTGGCGTTCGAGCACGTGGCGGCCGAACGCGAGATCGACCTCGAGATCATCACGCCCGACGCGGTCGCACCGATCGCCGTGGATGAGCAGCGAATCCTCCAGGTGCTCTCGAACATGATCGGCAACGCGCTCAAGTTCACGAATCGTGGTGGACGGGTCGAGCTGGAGGTCGTGGATCAGGGAGACACCGTCAGGTTTTCGGTGCGCGACACGGGGTCCGGCATCCCACCCCATCAGATGCCGCGCGTCTTCGACCGATTCTGGCAGGCCGATCAACGAGCGAGCGTTCGCGGCTCCGGGCTCGGTCTCAGCATCGCCAAGGGAATCATCGACGCTCACGGCGGCCGGATCTGGGCGGAGAGCGAAGTCGGCGTGGGAAGCACGTTCTTCATCGCCATCCCCGCGGCGACATAGACGCCACGCCGGGTCCTGTAGGCGATTCCCCTACACGCAGGCCCGCGAACCCCTCAGGGAATTTCCGGCTCTCGCCCGACTGAAGGGCCATCTGTCCCGGGCTAGGTTGATGGGTACGAACGCTCGCCCACCAATTCGAGGCCCATTCGCATGTCCATCCATAGAAGGCTGCCCGACGAGATCACCACGCTCCTGAACGCTGCCGGAACACGTCGCGCGTTCCTGCGCAGCTCGGCTGCCACCGCGATCGCTGCGGGCACGCTCGCCTGCACGACGGAGGCGCCGGCGGCGCAAACGGTTCAGTCGGTGCGCGATAGCGACCATAGCGGAGGCACGATGGCGCCGAACCCCATTGCGGCCACCCCTGCTGCGCAAGCCGATGAGATGGACCGGATGCACGAAGCTGGAATCAAGGCATTCCCGGCGAAGACCGAGGGGAAGGGCAACCAGCTCTTTGCCCCGCGCATGGACGGGAAGGTGAAGGTCTTCGACCTCACCGCGTCGAAGGTGCAATGGGAAGTGGAGCCGGGCCGGCGTGTGGAGGCCTGGGCCTACAACGGCCAGATTCCCGGCCCGCAGATCCGCGTTCGGCAAGGTGATCGTGTCCGGATCAACCTGAAAAACGATCTCCCCGAGTCGACTGCCGTGCACTTTCACGGCCTCGAGCTGCCGAACGATCAGGACGGGGTTCCGTTCATCACCCAGCCGCCGGTCAAGCCGGGCGCGTCGTATACCTACGAGTTCACGGTTCCGAACTCGGGCTCCCACATGTACCACTCACACCACAACGCCGCGAAGCAGGTCGGCCTCGGCCTGCTCGGCGCATTCATCGTCGAGCCGCGCCAGCCGCGTGCGATCGAGAAGGTCGATGTCGACCACGTCATGATCCTGAACGATGGCATGCACGGCTACACGCTCAACGGGAAGGGATTCCCGGCCACCGATCCGATCGTCGCAAAGCTCGGCCAGAAGGTGCGTGTCCGATTCATGAATGAAGGCATGATGATCCACCCGATGCACCTGCACGGGATGCACATGACGGTGATCGACAAGGATGGGTGGCCGCAGCCTGCGCCGTGGAAGTGCGACACCCTCAACATCGCGCCGGGCGAGCGGTGGGATGTGATCGTGAACTGCAACAACCCAGGCGTCTGGGCGTTCCACTGCCACATCCTTCCGCATGCCGAGTCGCCCCACGGGATGCTCGGCATGGTGACGGCGCTCATCGTGGAAAAGTAGGATGACGGCTCCCGCCACCATCCCCAGCCAGTGGCGGCAGACTTCCGCGCGTGACGGTGCAGGATTCGTCACCCGGTGGTCGCGGCAGGCGCTCGCCCTCCCGTTGGGCGGAAAAATCGCCGGCGCCAACCTGCTCATCGTCGTGGCCGCAATCGTCACGACGATGGGCGTGTACGGCTTGGGCTTCCATGGTCGCGACGGGCTCGTCATTCTTGCGCTCGCGCTCGCGGGAAGCCTCGCGGTCAATCTCACACTCGTGGCGATCGCGCTGAGACCGCTGCGGACGCTCGAGGCGACGGTCGCCCGGGTTCGGCGGGGAGACTTCGCCGCACGGGTGACCGCGTCCCCGCTTGCCGATCCGGTCGTGCGCCGGGTGGGCGATGCGATAAACCTCCTGCTCGGCGAGCTCGTGGCGGATCGGGCGAGGGCGCGCCGGCTCGCCGCCGAGGTGATTCGCGCCGGCGACGACGAGCGCGCGCGGCTTGCGCGTGAGCTGCACGACTCCACGGCGCAAACCCTCTCGGCCGTCGTCATGCAGCTCGCGATCACGATCCGCGAACTGCACCAGCCGGAGCTGGCGGCGCGGCTCGAAACGGTGCGAGGCGCCGTCGTCGATGCGCTCGAGGAAGTCCGGGTGCTCTCCCACACGGTTCATCCGCGGGTGCTCGACGATCTCGGGCTGTCCGCGGCGTTGCGGACCCTGGGGCGCGAGATGGAACAACGCGGCGACGTACCGATCTGCGTCGATGTCCCGGCGACCGCGGATGCGGTCTCGCCTGCCAGCGCGTCGGTACTCTACCGCGTCGCCCAGGAAGCCATCACCAATGCGCTTCGACACGCCGCACCGAGCGCCGTCGAGGTCTCGCTGCGGGTGGACGAGACCTCAGCGACGATCGAGGTCCTGGACAATGGCGAGGGATTCGACACCGGTGATGCGACACTTCAGGGCGCCGGACTGGGTATCTTCTCGATGCGCGAACGAGTCGCGCTGGTCGAGGGCGTGTTCGAGCTGGTCAGCGGCCCGGGGATGGGTACCCGGATTCGCGTCACCGTTCCTGTCGAAGCACACGATTCACCCCGGGGAGCAGCACCATGAGCGACGATGTCATTCGGATCGTGCTGGCCGATGACCACGCGATCGTTCGCGCCGGGCTCAAGGCGGTCCTCGGCACGGCCCGCGACATGGTCGTCGTCGGAGAAGCGTCGAACGGCCTCGAGGCGGTGGCGCTCGCCGAGCGATTGACGCCCGACGTCGTCGTGATGGATCTCTCCATGGATCAGATGGACGGGAGCACGGCGACGAAGGAGATCGTGGCAAAGGGTCTCTCGGCGCGCGTACTGGTGCTGACGATGCACGCGGAAGAGGAGTATCTCGTCGGGCTGCTCGAGGCCGGGGCGGCCGGGTACCTCGTGAAGAGCGCCGCGGATCGCGAGCTCGTCGATGCCGTGCGCACGGTTGCGCGCGGCGACCTGTTCGTTCGACCGAGTGCCGCGCGTGTGCTCGCCAAGGGATTGACGCGGAAGGATCCCGCGAAGGCGGAGCGCGACCGGTACGAGAAGCTCACCGAGCGCGAGCGCGATGTACTCCGGTTGGTGGCCGAGGGCTACTCGGCTCCCGAGATCGGGGAGCGCCTGTTCATCAGCCCGAAGACCGTGGATACGTACAAGCAGCGCATTCACGAGAAGATGGGGCTCTCCCACCGCGCGGCGTATGTGCAGCTCGCGCTTCGGCTTGGTCTGCTGGCCGGATAGTCTCGCGCGGCGAAAGCGGGGTCAGGGATTCCCCCGCATGCAGGCTCCCGATCCCCCTCTGCTTTATCGGGCATTCCCCGGCTGATCGGGGATGTCCGAACCGGCATCATCCCTATGATGGGCAAGACTCTTTCCGGGGGTGGAGGAATGCGGGAGCTGCGAGCGGGTATGGAAAGGGTGGTTGTCAGGATGCGACGCGCTGTTGTTCTCGCGGCGATTCTCACGTTCGTCGTGGTGAATTCCGCCCCCGGGCAGACCGACGTCTCGTCCGCCGCCGCCGAGCCGCGAACCGTCGAGCTGCGATCGACGATCGGCCCCCTTCCATTCGTCACCGGTGAACGGCTGATCTACGGCGTCCGCGTCGGCGGCATGGGGGCGGGCAAGGGAGAGATGTCGGTGACCGGGCCGGTCGATGTGCGCGGGGTCGAAGTGCTGGTTCTGCGCTCCAACCTGAAAGCCGGCTTTGGTCCGATCAAGGGAACCGGGCGCACGCAGTCCTGGCTCGACGCCGAGCGCATGGCTGCGCTCCGCTTCGTGAAGGACGAGCACTTCATCATTTCGCGTCATCGCGACAGCGTCGAGGTGTTTCCGGAGACCCGCCGCTGGATGGCGGCCGATGGATCCAGCGGGACGACGCCCTCCGGCGCGCCGCTCGACGAGCTGTCCTTCATGTACTTCATTCGCACACTGCCCCTCACTGCGGACACGACCTTCCAGGTCACCCGCCACTTCGATGCGAACCGCAACCCCGTCGGGCTTCGCGTGCTCGGCCGTGAGACCATTTCCACCAGGGCAGGGCTGTTTCAGACCGTCGTCGTCGAGATGCGCGTGAAGGATCCGCGCAACTATCGCGGCGAGGGCATCATCCGCGTCCACCTCACCGACGATGACTGCAGGCTGCCGGTCCGGATCGAGAGTCGAATGCCCGAGATCGGAAAGACCGTGCTGACGCTCGAGTCGGTGGTCCGGCCGGACGGTCGCTGCACGACACGTGATCCGTGAGCTGGGACACACACGGGTTCGAGCCCGTGTGCGGAGATCCCCTACAGGACTCCCGTTCGCGCCCTACAAACGTTCCGCATTGCGCCTGACTGAGGGCGGGGCCCTCCCCAACGAGATTCAACTCACGACTCGCGCAGGGGCGCGGAGTCAAGTGTCACACTGATGAAAGGAGATTCAATGCTCAGACTCGAGAGAACGTTCATGGTTGCGGCCCTCGTCGTTACGCCGCTGCTCGCAGGCTGGGCAATCAACAGCAGCCTCGACCTTCAGCCCAACAGCCAGCTCTGGGTCGATGGGACGTCCAACGTCCGTGACTTCAAGTGCTCGGCGAAGACGATGGAAGCGGATGTCGCCACGACTCGCGTCGATGCGGCGGCTGCCCTGAATACCGGCGAAAAGGCAATCACGACGGTCGCCTTCCGGGTTCCAGCGGCGCAGCTCGACTGCAAGAACGGCCAGATGAACGAGCACATGCGCAAGGCGATCAAGGCGGGAGCCAGCCCGACCATCGCGTTCGAGCTGAAGACCTACGACCTGGCCACCACGAGCGGAAAGATGCACGCAAAGCTCGCCGGCAGCCTGAGCCTTGGTGGCGTGACAAAGCCGATCACGATTGACGCAACCCTGATCCCGGAAGCCGCGGGTGGTGTGCGCGTGATGGGCGTGTACAACCTCAAAATGACCGACTTCGGCCTCAAGCCGCCCTCGCTCATGATGAACACGATGAAGGTGCAGGACGTGGTCAAGGTCAACTTCGACCTCGTACTGAAGAACTGACCACTCCGCCTGGAGTCGCCAGCAATCGATTGACTTGCGGGGGCGGGAGTCCCGCCCCCGTTCACTTACCGGAGACCAGGACCATGCGTACCACGAACTCGTTCATTCTGACCGCGACCGCGCTATTGATCGCGATGCCCGCACTGGCGCAGCAAGGCGCCGCCCCAGTGGCCGACACCGTTCCGACACCGCCACCTGTAGCGACGCCCGCCCCGGAAGAGTCGAAGGCCAACCGCTTCCTCCCCGCGATCGAGCTACAGAACATTCGCCCGGTCGACCAGCGTGGCATCAACATGTTCGAAGCCCCGAAGGATGAGGGCGTGCCGTACACCGGCTTCAAGCTCAGCTGGGGCGCCGCGTTCACCCAGCAGTTCCAGTCGCTCGACCATTCGACGGGTTCCAGCTCACGCCTCGTCAACAATGTCGAGCAGAACAAGCTGATGGAGATTGGCCCCGGATTCAACAACGCGAACGCCAACCTGTACCTGGGCGCGCAACTCGCCCCCGGTATCCGTGTCGCGCTCACGACCTACCTGTCCTCACGGCGCCACAACGAGACGTGGGTCAAGGACGGCTACCTCCTCATCGACAAGTCGCCGATCGAGTTCCTGCCGCTGCAGGTCCTGATGGCGTTCACGACGGTGAAGGCGGGGCACTTCGAGATCAACTATGGTGATGCGCACTTTCGCCGTAGCGACAACGGCAACGCGATCTACAACCCGTTCGTCGGCAACATGATCCTCGACGCGTTCACCACGGAAATCGGCGGCGAAGTCTACCTGCGTGCAGCCAACTTCCTGGCGATGGGCTCGATCACCGGCGGCGAAATCCGCGGCAACGTGACGAACCCGGAGAAGCGGTCGCCGGCGTTCATCTCCAAGCTTGGCTATGACAAGCAGCTGAACAAGGATCTGCGCGTGCGACTCACCGGGTCGACCTTCCAGCAGGCGAAGGCGCTCAACAATACGCTGTACTCGGGCGATCGCGCCGGGTCGCGCTACTACTCGGTCGTCGAGAACAACCTCTCGACGGAGTCTACGAAGCCTACGTCGGGCACCATCAACCCGGGGTTCGGCAGCAAGATCAAGACGTACATGATCAACCCGTTCGTGAAGTACCATGGCTTGGAGCTGTTCGGCACGATCGAACGCGCGACGGGACGGTCAGCGACCGAGACTGTCAATCGCGACTGGAACCAGTACGCGGGCGAGGCAGTCTACCGCTTTGCCAGGGACGAGAAGCTCTATGTCGGCGGGCGCTACAACACGGTCAAGGGTGAGCTCACGGGGATGCTGAACGATGTGAGCGCCAACCGGACGCAGCTCGCGGCCGGCTGGTTCATCACCCCGGGCCTTCTGCTCAAGGGCGAGTACGTGACCCAGAAGTACAACGACTTCCCGACGACCGACATTCGGAATCGCGGCAAGTTCAACGGCTTCATGGTCGAGGGCGTCGTAGCGTTCTGACCACCCCCTTTGTGGGATGCTCCGGGTCGCTCGCGAAAGTCGCGGGCGACCCGGAGCATTTTGCCGCGTGATTACCTTGAGCGATGCGGATTCGAGATTCCAGGAGTGCAGGGCTGCGCGCGACGGCACTGGCGGTGTTCCTGGCTGCGGGTGGGGTCGTCGTCGGCTGCGCGGGCGCTGGTTCGAGTGGGCCGGCGCCGCCGGACGCGGGCGATCAGTCCAGCCCGGTACCCATCCTCCGTGCTCCGCCGGATTCGCAGCTCTGGGTCGAGATGCGCAACGTCACGATGCACCTCGATGACCGCGCGACGATCCGGGTGGGAAATCTTCGCGGCCAGGTGGTGAGCACAGCACCGGGACAGCCGGCCGTCCTCGACGACCGCGAGTCATTCGCGATTCGCATTTCCAGCGGCAGGGTCGGTCTCACTGCGGCCGATCTCACGACGCTGCTCAACGACTTCGTCTTCGCCTATCGCGGCGCGCCGCTCAAGCGGCTCCGCGCCCGGGTGGATGGAGGGCAGGTATCCATCACCGGAACGATGCACAAGGGTGTCGACCTGCAGTTCGACATCACGGCAACGGTGACCCTCACGCCAGAGGGGACGATCCGGCTGCAACCGACGAGGGTACGCATCCTTGGCGTCGACGGCCAGAAACTCCTCGGCGCCCTCGGCCTGCACCTCGACGACCTGATGAACCTGAAAGGCTCGCGTGGCGCGACGGCGAAGGGAGACGACATCTATCTCGACCCCACGAAGATCCTCCCTCCGCCAGCGATGGTGGGCACGCTCGCAAGGGCAGGCGTCGAGGGGAGCGAGGTCGTCATCGAGTTCATGGTGACGCCTGAGGACTCCGTCTTCGGCAGCTACGTTCGCCCCGACTCGGCGAATCCGAACTTCGTGTACTTCCGCGGAGGGCAGCTCCAATTCGGGAAGCTGCTGATGGATGACACGGACCTGCAGATCGTCGATGCCGATCCGCGTGATCCGTTCGACCTGAACCTCGAGGAATACGCGAGGCAACTCGTCGCCGGCACGGCGCGAATCCTCCCGAGTCAGGGACTCTGGGTGGAGATGCCTGACTACGCGTCGCTCGGTGCGGGCCGTGCGGCTCCCGGCGGAGAGAGTCAGCCGCCGAGGCCCCCGAGTCGCGA
>JANOCW010000126.1:0-7292 GCA_031412375.1 Gemmatimonadaceae bacterium
GACCGCGTCAACTCGCATGGCATCCCGTTCATCACGGTGTGGGCGTTTCTCATCGGGTCGGTGCTGTCGATCACCTCGATCCTGTGGACCGTCCGGACGACGAAGGAGCTCCCGCTCAGCGCCGAGGAGCGTGCGCGCATCTCGGCGTTGCCGCGCGGGCTCGCCGCCGCGGTGCGCGAGGTGGCGGAGGCGATGCGCGAGATGCCGACGACAATGAAGCAGCTCGCCGTGATGAAGCTGTTCCAGTGGTATGCGATGTTCTGCTACTGGCAGTACATCGTGCTCTCGCTCGCGGCGACACTGTACCAGACGCGCGACGCGGCATCGCCAGGCTTCCGCGAAGCGAGCCTCGTCAACGGGCAGATCGGCGGCTTCTACAACTTCGTCGCCTTCATCGCCGCGTTCGCCCTCGTGCCGTTCACGCGACGGTGGGGACCGAAGGTGATGCACGCCATCTGCCTCGCCCTGGCGGGCGTCGCGATGCTCTCGATTCCGCTCATCACGGAGCGCGCCTGGCTGTTCGTCCCGATGCTCGGCGTGGGGCTCGCGTGGGCGAGCATCATGGGAAACCCGTACGTAATGCTCGCCGGATGCATCCCGGCGGAGCGCGTCGGCGTCTACATGGGGATCTTCAACATGTTCATCGTGATCCCGATGATGATCCAGATCTTCACGCTCCCGCTGTTCTACGACGCATGGCTTGGCGGGCGGCCGGAGAACGTCATCCGGCTCGCTGGTGGCCTCCTAATCTGCGCCGCAGTCGCCGTGCTGTTCGTTCGGTTGAACGCGGAGCCGCAGCTTCGACACCAACTCAAGCCGCCGTCTGCCTGACCCTCCGCACCACGAGGTACACGGGCCAGCTCACCGCCAGCACCACTCCCGCCTTTACCGCGGTGCCAGGATCGCCGACGACCGTCGCCACGAGGAACGCCACCGACCCGCCGAGCGCGATGAACGTCGTCCACGGGTATCCCCACGCACGGTAAGGCCGCGGCGCCTCGGGCATGCGCCGACGCAACAGCAGCAGCGCGATGAACGACAGCACGTAGTTCGCGACGAAGAACACCGCGAGCAGCGCAATCACTGCACCGAACGTCCCGCTCACGACGAACACGATCGCGACCAGCGCGCTCGAGCCCAGCGCCACCGTCGGCGTTCCGCCAGCGTTCACCCGCGTACCGAGTCGACTGAACAATCCATCCGCGCTCATGGCGTACAGCACCCGTGCGCTCATCGGAAGAAACGCATTGACGCTGCTGAGCAGCGCGACGACGACGATGCCATTCACAATGTCGCCACCACGGACGCCGAACAGCGCCTCAGCGACGGCTCCGGCCGCGAGAGGCTGGCCCGCCAGCTCGGCCAGCGGCAGCACGTGAAGGAACGCGACGTTCACCAGCAGGTAGATCGCCGTCACCAGGAGCACCCCGCCGAACATCGAGCGCGGGATGTCGCGCCGCGGATCGCGCACTTCCTCCGAGAAGTAGATCACCCCGGTCCAGCCATCATACGTATAGATCACCGCCTGCAGCGCGAGCACGATCGCCGCGAGCGGTGCGAGCCTCGCCGCCGTCGTTGCCGAAACAGCGGAGGCATCGACCGGTGCGTAGCGGGCGGTCACGACGAAGCACGCGACGACCAGCGCGACGAGCGCGAGCGCCTTGAGCGTGCTCGTCACCTCCTGCATCCGCGCGCCAATCCGCACATCCCGCCACACCAGGATCGTGAAGATGACGATCACCGACGCAGCGACGAGCACCGACCGACCCGCAACCGCCGGCACGATCGCGCCCAGCGACTCGGCAAGCACGATCGACACCGCCGCGGCGCTCCCGCACGTTGAGATCCAGTCGTTCCATCCGACGACGAACCCCGCGTACTCGCCGATCCCCGCGCGCGCGAACACATACTGCCCACCGGACCTCGGCATCATCGCGCCGAGCTCCGCCAGCGCGAACGCGCCGAGCAGTGCGTACATCCCACCGAGGATCCAGACGCCGAGGTAGACCGCCGCACTCGGCGTGTGCGCCGCAACTTCGCCCGGCGTCCGGAGAATTCCGCCGCCGATGGTGTTCCCGATCGTTACCGCGAGCCCGAACCCGACGCCGAGCACCTGCAGGAGTCGTCCGGTGGGCCTCGCAATGGGCGGCGTCATCGACGGGAAGGTGGAGCAGGGTCGGGCACGTCGCTAGATTGTCCTGACCCGGCCGCCATCGTCGATGACTGACTTTCTCTCCCAGCTTGGGCGCACCGTCGGCGCCGCCTTCGACATCGAGCGCGAGCTGACCGGTGGCGGGATGAGCCGCGTCTTCGTCGCAACCGAGCGGGCGCTGGGCCGCCGCGTCGTTATCAAGGTCCTCCCGCCGGATCTCGCGGCGGGGGTGAACATGGAGCGATTCCGCCGCGAGATTCAGGTCGCGGCGCAGCTTCACCACCCGTACATCGTTCCGCTGATCTCGACCGGCGAGGGCGACGGCATCCTCTACTACACTATGCCGTTCATCGAGGGCGAGTCCCTGCGCCAGGCGATCGAGCGTGGCGGCCGGTTCAGCGTCCCGGATGTCGTTCGAGTGCTGCACGATGTCGTCGATGCCCTGGCGTATGCGCACGGTCGCGGCGTCATCCACCGCGACATCAAGCCGGCGAACATCCTGCGCCTCGGCACACACTCGCTCGTCACCGACTTCGGCGTCGCGAAGGCGCTCAGCGCGGCGATGCCGATCTCGGGGCTCACCACCGCGGGGATCGCCATCGGCACGCCCGCCTACATGGCGCCCGAGCAGCTCGCCGGTGATCCGAAGGCGGACCACCGCCTCGATCTCTACGCGGTTGGCCTCCTCGCGTACGAGCTCCTCATTGGCTCGTCGCCCTTCTCGTCGTCGTCGCCCCAAGCGACGATGGCCGCCCAGCTCACGCGCACACCTGAGCCGCTGCACGAGCTCCGGCCCGAAGTCCCGCGCGATCTGTCGGAGCTGATCATGCGCTGCCTCGAGAAGATCCCCGACAACCGGCCGCAGACGGCGATCGAGCTTCAGCGGCAGCTCGAAGGTGTCAGTACGCCACGCGGCGCAGTGTTGCCGAGCGACCCGCTATCCGACTTCGAGCCGCGTTCGGGCGCGCGCCGGGGAGCACTGCTCGGCGCAGCGGTCGTCGTTGCGCTGTCCCTCGGGGCGTTCGCGATCGTCGTGAAGCGGCGCAACGGTGCCGCGCCCGCCACCGTCACGTCGCAGGTCGTCGCCGAGCCCGCGCCCGAGCCGGGTCGCGCGAGGGTGCCGGCTCCGCGGCTCGCGACATCGCAGGCCGTGGATACCGCAGCGCTCATCGCATCGGCGATGTCGGCATCGCGCCGCGATTCCGGATCGGGCTCGGGATCGAGCCAGTCACCGGCTGTGCCTGCCCTTCCGGCGCCGCCGCCCGCTCCCCCGGCACCTGTGGTGCTCTCCCGCGCCGACTCCATGGCAATCGCCCAGGCCGTGCAGGCGCGGCTCGAGGCTGAACGCACCCAGCTCGGCGAACGCGGCCGCGCGCTCTCCGACTCCCTTCGCATCGTCTACGAGCGGTCGTTCGCCGACTCGATCGAGCGCGTGATCGCCGGGATCCGGAGCAGCCTCCCCTCCGCCGCGGAGATCAGCGGCCGCACGCGAGTCGGGTTCGGGGGCGATCACCCGCGGCTCCCGCCACCGCGCGCCGGCGAGCGGCGTGTTGTCGTCGTGCCGTTTTCCGCATTCCAGAGCGGCAATCGCACGTCGTCCAGCGGCGTGGGAGACCCGATCGCGGACTCCCTTCGCACCCTGCTCGCCACCAACGGAACCCACACCATCGTCTCCGAATCGGCGACGCGCGATGCGGCGCGCGCTGGCCGCGGCGTTCCGACGATGATCGGGACGATGCTCGACGCACCCGCGGTCGTCACCGGCAGCCATCAGAGCCGCGGTGACAGTCTCATCGTGCGCATGCAGGTCACCTGCCTCACCTGCGGCGGACTCGCCATCCACGAGGTCGCCGTACCGGTGTCGGAACCGATGAACGCCGTACGCGCATTGTACGAGCCGCTTCTCCGCGACCTCGGCCGCGTGCGATGGACCTCTGTATCGGGTCGCGGCTCGGGGAGGTCGGTGACTCCGATCCCCCTGCCTCCGGGCACTCGCGTCATCAACCCGACCCCGCCAACGGCGCCGATCCCGCCACCCTGATGTAGCCCGGCGCGTGAGGGTGACGTGCGACACAACGCTCACCCGTGCCGCGTGCCAATGTTGCACGCATGCATCATGTCAGCGGCTGTCGGGAAATTGATGTTGCACTAACTTGTTTCTTTCGCGACCCTAGCGGGTCCCGTTCATCAGCCCGCACCGCTCAGCACGATCAGGATCGCATGATTCTCCCGCCGTCTCCGGAAGCACTGGCCAACGCAACGTGGGCCGATCTCACACCGTATTACGAGGCGCTCGCCACGGCTCCCCTCTCGGCCGGGACAGCACCCGCGTGGCTGCGCGAGTGGTCGCAATTGGAGGAGCTGATCGGCGAAGCAGCGGCGGTCGCGACGATCGCCTACACTTGCGACACCGACAATGCGGAGAAGGAAGCCGCGCATCTCCGCTTCGCGGCCGAGATCTCGCCGCAGCAGGACAAGCAGCAGGTCCGTCTCGCGCGACGGCTGCTCGCCCTGGGCTGGGACGAGCCCGAGCTCGCCACCGTACTGCGTCGGCTGCGCACCGATGCCGCGCTGTTTCGCGAGGAGAACGTGCACCTGCTCGCCGAGCTCGAGGAGCTCGAGACATCGTACGACAAGATCACTGGGGGCATGACCGTCGACTGGGAGGGCGAGCGGAAGACCATCGCCCAGCTCCAGCCCTTTCTCAAGCAGCGCGACCGCGCCACGCGGGAGCGTGCGTTCCGACGCATGGCGTCGCCCTACATCGCGGAGCGCGAGCGGCTCGCCGATCTCTTCGATCAGTCGTATGCACGCCGGCAGCAGGTCGCGAGCAACGCGGGCTTTGCGAACTATCGCGATTACATCTTCGCCGCCAAGTACCGCTTCGACTACACCCCTGATGACACCGCGCGCTTTCATGACGCCGTCGAGGCCACCGTCACGCCCGCAGTTGCGCGGCTCCTCGCGTACCGGCGCGAACGACTCGCCCTCGACACCGTCCGGCCGTGGGATCTCACGGTCGATCCCGATCGCGCCACGCCGCTGGTTCCCTTCCGCGATGTGACCGAGCTGGTGGACCGTGCGCGGAGCATGTTCGATCGCATCGATCCGGAGCTCGGCCGGCACTTCCGGACGATGGCCGAACAGGGACTGCTGGATCTCGATTCGCGTCCGGGGAAGGCGCCCGGGGGCTATTGCATGACCCTGCCCTTCCGTGGGCAGCCGTTCGTCTTCATGAACGCCGCCGGGGTGCCCGAAGATGTGAGCACGCTCGTGCACGAGGCAGGACACTGCTTTCATGGCGTTTCCGCGCACCGGCTGCCCTACATCTGGCAGCGGGCCACAGGAATGGAAGCCGCCGAGCTCGCGTCGATGACGATGGAGCTGCTCGCTGGCCCGCATCTCGGGCGGCCCGCCGGATACTACCCGCCCGCCGATGTTCGCCATGCCCTCGTCGACCATCTCGAGGACATCCTGATGAGTCTCGCGCACATCGCGTGCGTCGACGCATTCCAGTCCTGGATTTACACGAGCGGCTCGGGCGGCGATCGCGATGCGCGGGACGCTCAGTGGCTCACCCTGCGCACGCGATTCGAGCGCGGCGTGGACTGGACTGGGCTCGAAAGTGAGCGGGTCGCACGGTGGTACCGGCAGTCCCACATCTTCACGGCGCCATTCTATTACATCGAGTACGGCATCGCGCAGCTCGGTGCCCTCCAGATCTGGCGCGACAGCCTCAGCGATTATCGCGGCGCGGTGACGCGCTACAAGCAGGCACTCGCCCTTGGAGGAACACGCCCGCTGCCGGAGATCTACGCGGCGGCCGGCGCGGCACTCGTGTTCGATGCGAAGCGGATGGGAGAGCTTGTGCACCTCGTCGAGCACCGCATTGAGGCGCTTCGCACGGTGTCCGAAGACATGTTGGCGGCGGTCGTCTGACCCGGCCGATCTCCCGCTACTCCGTTCCCGATCCCGAGGCCCGGGGCGACGAGGCTCGGGACGACGAGTCGCGCGATGACGCCACCCGGGGCGACGAGGCACGAGCCGACGACGGGGTCGTCACCACCGCGACGCACTGGTGCAGCACGGCGCAGTACGCGGCGGTGAACGGCGTGCAGCTTCACTACCGCGAAGCGGGCCATGGCCCGCTCGTCATCCTGCTGCACGGGTTTCCCGAGTTCTGGTACTCGTGGCGCCACCTGATGCCGGCGCTGGCCGATGCCGGCTATCGCGCCATCGCACCCGATCTTCGCGGCTACAACCTGTCCGGCAAGCCACAGGGAGTCGCATCGTACACGATCGACACGATCGCCGATGACATCGCGGCGCTCATCCACCACGCAGGGGAGCGCCGCGCACACATCATCGGTCACGATTGGGGCGGTGCGGTCGCATGGCACCTCGCGATGCGGCATCGGGAGCTCGTCGATCGGCTGGTGATCCTCAATGCGCCCCATCCTCGCGCCTTCGCTCGCGAGCTGCGCAAGCCGCGCCAGCTCTGGCGCTCGCGATACATGCTGCTCTTCCAGCTCCCGCGCGTGGCGGAAGCCATCATCGCGCGCAACGACTTTGCGATCATCCGCCGGATGCTTCGCAACGACCCCGTGCGACCCGATGCCTTCAGCGACGTGGACATCGACCGCTACGTCCACGCTCTCGCGCGTCCGTGGGCGCTCTCATCGGCGATCAACTACTACCGGGCCGCGGCGCGCTTCCGCCCTGGCCGCACGCCCGGCTTCAGCTCGCGGATCGATGCGCCGACGCTGCTCATCTGGGGCGAGCAGGATCGCTACCTCGACATCGCCCTCAGCGCGAACCTCGACCGCTGGGTCCCCAATCTCGCCGTCGAGTACATCGCCGACGCGAGCCACTGGGTGATGTCCGACGCGCCGGAGGAGGTCGAACGGCTGGTCGTGAACTTCCTGCCGTGAGTCACCGCGCGATCGCGTAGACCGTCACCGACTGCACGTTGACCTCGCTCGCGCGTGCGGCGCTGGTCACGTTGAGCGGATGGGAGCGTGAATGCCATTGCTTTCGACGGCAGTACTGCTCCTGTGTTCGCTTCCCACATCAACTCGACTGTCGCGCAGTGGAGTGTTCGATTCTGGGATCGGACTGTCTCAGTCCGACCGGTTCGGCG
>JANOCW010000127.1:0-2036 GCA_031412375.1 Gemmatimonadaceae bacterium
GTCGCTACCACTTCGGAGGTGTCGACATGCCCGCCATTCCCTTCATCAGCTCGCCCAGATTGGATTCCGAGTCGATCAGGAATTGCGGCGAGGTGACAACGCGCTGACCGGCATCCACGCCGCTCAGTATCTCGATGTATCGCTTCCCGAACGGCCCACCTTGACGGTATGAGGCATGAGCTTGCCCCCGCCCATGTCCACGAATACCAGCGCCCTCTCACCCGTCTGCACCACGGCGGACCGCGGGACCGCGAGTGCGGACTTTGCCGCGGTATTGAGTCGAACCGTCGCATACATGCCCGGCTTGAGCAATCCGCTTCCATTCGGGACTGCTATCCGGGCGCGGACAGTTCGCGACTGGTCAGCGACCACCGGATGCACAAAAGTGACGCGTCCAGCGAAGACACGGCCCGGGTAGCTCCCGAACTCGAGCGTCGCCGGAGTTCCGACTGCGACGACACCCGCATCAGCCTCCCGTAGCTGCGCGTCGACCCATATGTCGGTCAGATCCGCAATCGTGTAGAGCTCCTCGCCGGCCTGGATCGCCTGCCCCTTGACGATCTTTTTGTCCAGCACTGTCCCGGTCGCTGGAGAAAAGAGAGTGACGGTGCGCGTCGGCCGCCCACTCCTGAGCACGGCGTTGATCTGCCCCTCGGAGACATCCCACAGGCGGAGGCGCTGCTTCGCCGCCGCGACCAGATCGATCGTATTCCCAGGCACACCCGGTACCGAGCTGCCGGCGACCGTTCCCGACAAGCGACTCGCGACCAACAGCTCCTGCTGCGCCGCCAGCAGGTCCGGGGAAAAAATCGCGGCGAGCGGTTGACCCCGGCGCACCGGCTGACCGGCGAAATTGACGTATAGCTGCTCGACGTACCCGCTGAACTTGGAAGTCACTTTCGCGACCCGCGTTTCATTGACGAGTGCCGTTCCGACGGTGCGGACTTCATTGGAGATCGCGCGAATTTCGACTGTAGCGAGCGTTACACCCAGCTGTTTCAGCTGCGCAGGCGTCAGCGCAACAGATCCATCGGAGCTCATGTCCATCCCTGCCATGTCGGCTCCGGAATTGGATCGTGCGCCTTGCTCCGTCGATTTCCCGCCGGATTCGCGAGACGAGCGGTAATTCAACGCGAACAGCATCGCCACCACTAACAATCCGATCGCGGCGACGCCGACAACCACAGGTCGCCGATTCCAGGCTCGGGGCATCATCGCAGCACCTCCGCACCGACTGTCCGTTCCAGTTCAGCGAGGCCCTGTGCGAAATCAGTGAGGGCGCGATGATACGCCGATTCGTAAGCGAAGAGCGTCGACTGGTTGTCGAGCACGGGGAGAAGGTCTGCTTTCCCCGTCTGGTAGCTCGTCAGCGACGATGTCACCGCTGCCTGCCCCTGCGGCAGAATCGCTTTCGTGTATAGCGCGAGCTGAGTTCGGTTACGCTCGAGATCGCTCACCAGTCGCGCCACTTCCGAGCGGACTCTGTTCTCCGCCGCTCTCCGATCCGCCTCCAGTGCCGCCAGCTCGGACCGGGCCTCGGCCAGCTCCTGATCCTGTCGAGACCGCTTGTGAACGGGAATCGGAATGGCAACGACGGCCGAGATCATGTCGGGGCGCTGATTCCTCTGACCGTACTGCACGGAGAAATCGATGTCCGGTCTCGAGCCCTTCCGCGCCAGCTCCACCCGCGCCAACTGTGCGGCAACCATCGCACCTCTTTCCCTCACACCAGGATTATCACGCACCGCCGCGTCCTGCAACACGTCGAGCGTAGGAAGAGGCGAGTTCGCGACCCTGGATCCGAGAGTCTGAGTGACGAAGCGAATCTGCGTCGGATCGCGCTCGATGGCCGCGTGAACAATCCGCGCGGGGATCTCCGCTTGTCCGATCGGCGTCGTGCTCTCTCTGTCGAGAAGAGCATTGAGCCCCGCCAGCGCCGCTCGACGTTGCTCGAGAAGCTCGCTCGCGAATTCGCCGAGACGAGCCGCCTCGACGCGAGCCTTTAAAACGTCCTGCTGGCCGCTTACGCCGGAAGC
>JANOCW010000128.1:0-15113 GCA_031412375.1 Gemmatimonadaceae bacterium
CGAGCTCGCGGGGCGCGGTGTCGAGGGCTCCCGCTTCTCCTGGCGCGTCTTCGGTGAGCAGCACCGACCTGTCGATGTCGAGACGAATTTCTCCCTGCCGAACGTCGTCAACGGGCTTCGCTTCCGCGACAACATCGTCGCCGACCGCGCCGACCAGCTTGGCGTTGGAGTGCGTCTCCAGGGATCCCGCGGTGACGAGCCGCGTGCGTTCCGCCTGCTCGGCGACCTTCGCGCCGAGGGCGCGACCGGCGACTTCGAGTACGCGCGCGCGATGTTCGACGCCACCGTTTCGCGCAGCCTCATCGGGGAGTTCGACGGCTCACTCACCGCGGCGGCGGGAAGCTCGACGGGTGAGCTCCCCACGCAGAAGCTGTGGTATCTCGGCGGCGTCCACACGATTCGCGGCCAGCCTCTCGCCGCCACTGTCGGAAACTCCTTCTGGATGGGGCGCGCCGAGCTGGGCTACGGGATTCCCGGCATCCGTCCGTCGATCTTCTACGACCTCGGCTGGGCTGGCGATCGCCGCTCCTGGCGCGATCAGGGCCGCCCGCTGAGCGGCGCGGGCGTCGGCGTCTCGTTCCTCGACGGGCTCATCCGCCTGGATGTCGCAACCGGCCTTCGTCCCTCACGAGGTGTGCGCGTCGATCTCACGCTCGAGGCGAGGTTCTAGTCGCCGAACGCCTCCTCATGAAGGGCATGAAGGGTCCATGAAGATGCATGAAGAAGGGCAACAGACATGATTGGCATCTCGGGGTCGAGATATGTGGCCGGGGTCCACTGATCTCCACGCTCGTGGATCCATGTGAAGCCGCGCCGCGCTGGCTCGCTCGCCGCATGCGAGGGCGCAATCCTCGTCGTCGATGTCTCCCCACCGCCTCGGTTTGTACCGAGAGATGCCAACAACAGCAGTTGCAGTCCTTCATGCACCTTCATGGACCCTTCATGCTCTTCATGAGGAAGCTTTTGCCCTCTACGATGCAGGATGCGGAACGACCGTGATCGTCCCGTTCTGCTCCACGATGGCGTACTTGATCTGGTCGAGCCGCTCGAGCCCGTGACACTCGCGGGCCGCGCCGAGAATTTCCTCGCACCCGACGCGCTCGCTTCGCATGCGGTCTTCGTGCAGTCGGCCGTTCTCGAGGAGGATCACCGGCGTTCCTTCGAGGATCTTCTCGAAGCGCGTCCAGCGTTCCTTGGCGAGCGAGAGGCCGATGTCCACCGTCACGAGCGTGACGACGAGGATGAACGCGTTCGTGATCGAGTTGTCATCGATGACCAGTGCCTGCTGGATGGCCTCGCTGATGATGAGCGTGAGGACGAGGTCGAACGTGGTGATCTGCGCGAGCGAGCGTTTCCCCGAGATGCGGAAAATGATGAGCAGCATCGCGTAGACGGACACGGCGCGGAGAACGGTATCCATTGATATGCCTCGGCAGGGGCGGGCGGGTCAGGGGAGGATGAACTGGCTGAAGCGGAGGGAATCACCGCCGACGAGCCCGGCGCTCCCCGACTGTCGCCAAATGGCGCCCGGCTTCGTGTGGAATTCGATCAGCGTCCGTCGCGCGGGATCGGCGACGTGAAACTCGAACACGAGGCGATCATCGGCTGCGCCTGACCGCTCGGGCTCCGGGGAGATCGCCGCGATCGTCCTCTCCAGCATGTACGTGCGGTCGAACCAGACGCGCACCGTTCCGTTGGTGACGGCTTCAGGAGCGATCTCCAGGCGGAGCAGGTCGGGGGCCTCGTGGCGCGCGATGCGGTCGTACTCGATCGCGAGGCGACCGTCCGCCGTTCGTGTGAGCGCCATGGACAGCGGACCGCCACCGAAGAGCCCGAGTGCCGCGCCGACGATGAAGACGACCATCAGCAGCCACCCGAGGCGCTGCACCCGCCACTCTCGACGCGAAAAGGCCAGGTCCTGGTCGATCTGCAGGTCGCCATGCAGTGGGACTTCGTTCATCGGCTACCTCGATGTTTTCTGTTGGGGAGTCGCATCACTCCGCCGTGCCCTCCGAACGATTCCAACGAAGAGATGCACCCGCAACGTGAACCCCGGCAACCGGTTGGCAGACCGCGTGCACCGGTGCAGACTGCAATCCGCGTGCACGTGTCCGCCGTCACAATACAAAGCGTAAACCCAAACGCTGCAAGCACTTCAGGCTGCGGCTGCCAGCGGCACGCCCGTCGCCTTATAGCGGGGCATGACGAACCACGAAGTCCATTCCACGGCCCGTCGCGCCGTCGAATCGAACTCGGAGGTTCTGCTTTGGCAGAGCCGTTACCGGCTGCGCGTCGTTGCGCTCGTCGGCGCTTCGGGCTTCCTCCTGCGAATGGCCGGCGCGCTGGGAAGCGGGTCGCTCGGCGCGCACACGTTTGGCGTCAGCGGGACGCTGGCCACGCTGCTCCTGCTCGTCGCCGGCTACGTGGCGATCATCGGCGGTGTCATGGCGTGGGCACGGCGCACGCACCACGCCGGATCGTTCGCCATCGGCCTCACGATCTCCGCCGACCTGATTCTCATCTTCTCGACGGTGTACCTCGTGACGCCGCCCGAGTCCTACGAGCGCGCGCTCCTCCTCTCGTTCTTCACCCTGCAGCTCACCCAGCTCAACTTCGGCATCCGCGCCGCGCTGGCCACGCTCATCGCCATCGTCGCGGGCTACCTCGCCCTGCTCGGCGCGGCGATCGCGAACGGCGCGACGGTGACGGTGGTCGAGGAGCTGTGGACACTGTACCTCTTCACGCTCGGCTCCGCGATCTTCGTCCGCCTCTACGGCAACCTGCGGACACGACTCGATCACATTGCCGCGCTGTTCGAGCGTGCGCAGGAGGGCGACTTCGCCCAGGCGTACAACGTGAGTGCCGATGACCAGCCCGATGGCATCACGACGGTTGGCCGCGCCTACAATCGCATGCGCACACAGCTCTCGACGATCGTGCTCACCGACCCCCTGAGTGGCTGCCTGAACCGGCGCGGCTTCGAGCAGCAGCTGCTCCGCGAGGTCGCGCGCGGCTCGCGCTCGGCGAGTGACATCGCACTGATTGCGATGGACATCGATCACTTCAAGGCGATCAACGATACGTTCGGCCACCTCGCGGGCGACGCGGCGATCCGCGAGTGCGGCGCCCTCCTGCGCGCATCGGCCCGCCTCAACGACATCGTTGCGCGCACGGGGGGCGAGGAATTCATGCTCCTCGCGCCCGACACGGACATCGACGGCGCGACGCAGCTCGCCGAGCGCATCGCCGCAGCCTTCCGTCACGCCGACTTCAGGTGCATTGGCGGAAAGCGACGAATCACCGTCAGCATTGGGGTCGTCGCCGACAATGCGATGGACGCCGACATCGCCGAAGGGCTCCGCGCCCGCGCCGACGAAGCGCTCTACGCCGCGAAGCGCGGCGGTCGCGATCGCGTCTGCGTCTGGACTCAGGGACTCAGGGCAGTCGCCGGAACGGGGCTCACCTGACCGCTGACGTCTCCCGCGCTGCGTCGGCGGTCTGCGATCCCACCTGCATCTCGCCACTGCTGACCATCACCGACGCGCCGCCGACCCGGATCGCCGTGATCCTGCCGT
The DNA here is from genome assembly GCA_031412375.1 of Gemmatimonadaceae bacterium. Classification (GTDB taxonomy): domain Bacteria; phylum Gemmatimonadota; class Gemmatimonadetes; order Gemmatimonadales; family Gemmatimonadaceae; genus JANPKQ01. The sequence goes on from JANOCW010000128.1 coordinate 3,576, forward strand.
CGGACTTGTCCGCCTCGACCTCGAGAATGCTCGGACGTCCCATCTCGAAGCCCTGCTCCACGACCCAGCGCAGCGTTCCCTCCTTGATCGGGTCACGCGCGGCGAGGTAGCCGCCGAGTGCCGCGCAGGCGCTCCCGGTCGCCGCGTCCTCACCGATGCCAAGCCCGGGCGCGAACATCCGCGCCCGAATGTTCGAGCCCTCGCGCTCGGGGTCGCGCGAAAAGACGAACACCTCCGGGGCCCACGCGTTCTTGAGCGTCGCCTCCCACTTGTCGGGGCGCACGCGCGCGCGCTTCAGGACGTTGCGGTCTCGCACGGGAATGAACAGGAACGGCACGCCGCAGGACACCGACTGCGGTGACCACGTTCCCCCGGTGAGGTCGGCGACCTCGATCGACAACAGGTCGGCGAGCACGTTGCGTGAGGGCGGCTGGGCGCCCGTCTCGGGTAGCTTCGCCACGCTCAGCTCGGCGAACACCGGCGCTCCCCCGCGACTCCGGATCTTCACCGGAATCGGGCCGACCCCTTCCTCGAACACGACATGCGTCTCGTCACCCGTGAGCGGGATGTGGCCAAGGGCGGCGAGTGCGTGCGCGGCCCCGATGGTCGGATGGCCGGCGAACGGCAACTCGCCTGCTGGCGTGAAGATCCGCAGGCGGCGGGTGTGCGCGGCGTCGTCCGGCGGGAGGACGAACACCGTCTCCGAGAGGTTGAACTCCCGGGCGATGCTCTGCATCTGCTCGGTGTCCAACCCACGTGCATCGGGAAGGACGGCGAGCTGGTTGCCGCCGAACAGCTTGTCGGTGAAGACGTCGAGCGTGCAGAAGAACATGAAAGGACGCGCGCGGCGCCGCTGGGCTACTTCTCGCCCATGAATGGGTATCGATAGTCGAGCGGCGGAGAGAAAGTCTCCTTGATCGCCCGGGCGCTCACCCAGCGCACCAGATTCAGCTTCGACCCCGCCTTGTCGTTCGTTCCCGAGGCGCGCGCGCCCCCGAACGGCTGCTGCCCGACGACGGCGCCAGTCGGCTTGTCGTTAATGTAGAAATTGCCTGCCGCATTGCGCAGCGCCTGCATCGCTTGGCGCACGGCGCCACGGTCGCGGGCGAAGATCGCGCCGGTGAGCGCATACGGCGATGTTCGATCGACCAGGTCGAGCGTCTCCGACCAGCGCGCATCGGGATAGACGTAGGCAGTCACGACCGGACCGAAGATCTCCTCGCACAACAGGCGATATCCCGGGTCCGATGTCTCGACGAGTGTCGGCGACACGAAATAGCCGCTGCCGCCGTCGACCTTCCCGCCAGCGATGATCGTCGCGCTTTTTTTCGCGTCGGCGATGTACTCGCTGATCTTGCCGAACGACCGCTTGTCGATCACCGCCCCGACGAAATTCCGGAAGTCGGTGACATCGCCCATCTTCATCTCCTCCATCATCGCGACGGTGCGATCGCGCACGTCGTTCCAGAGCGAGGCCGGCACGTAGATGCGGCTGGCGGCGGAGCATTTCTGTCCCTGATACTCGAAGCCGCCGCGCGCGATCGCAACGGCGAGCGCCTGGGGATCGGCCGAGGGGTGTGCGACGATGAAGTCCTTCCCACCTGTCTCGCCGACGATGCGCGGGTACGATGCATATCGACCCATGTTCGAGCCGATCGTCTTCCACATCGTGTTGAACACGCCGGTGCTGCCAGTGAAGTGCACGCCGGCGAGATCGCGGTGCGACAGGGCGATATCGGAGATCTGCCCGGCGTCTCCGGGCACGAAGTTGATCACGCCGGGAGGCAGTCCCGCTTCCTCGAGGAGCTTCATCAGGTAGTACGCGCTCGGAATCGTGCTCGACGCCGGCTTCCAGAGCACGACGTTGCCCATCAGCGCCGGCGCCGTCGGCAGGTTGCCGGCGAACGACGTGAAGTTGAACGGCGTGACCGCGTAGACAAATCCTTCCAGCGCCCGGTAATCGAGCTGATTCCACATGATGTGGCTGCTCTCGGGCTGTTCGTCGTACAGTTGCTGCGCGAAGTGCGGATTGAACCGCCAGAAATCGATCAGCTCGCACGCCGAGTCGATCTCCGCCTGGTACACGGTCTTCGACTGGCCAAGCATCGTCGCCGCGTTGATCGTGTCGCGCCATGTCGTCGTGAGCAGCTCGGCCGCCTTCAGGAACACCGCCGCACGATCCTCCCACGCCCAGTTGGCCCACTCCCGCTGCGCCGTCCGTCCGGCCGCGATCGCCTGCTCGACGTGCTTCGGCGATGCCTTGTGCCAATCGGCGAGCACGTGCTTGTGGTCATGCGGCATCACGGCCTGCGCGGTCTCGCCCGTGCGAATCTCCCGCCCGCCGATGATCAACGGAATGTCCAGCCGCTCCTTCGCCATCTCGGAGAGTCGCTTCTTGAGCGACGCCTTTTCCGGCGACCCGGGCGCGTACCCACGCACGGGCTCGTTGAGCGGCGGCGGCACCCGCCGCGTTCCCGCATACCCCGGCAGGGGAGCGGCCGCGGCGATGGCCGGGGGCGCCGAGGCGGTCGCACCGGCCGACGGGGAATTCGCCGCCGGGCGGCGTGGCTTTGCTTCGCGTACGGGCATTGGCGCGGACGGTGAGAGGGAGCCGTAAGATAATCGGCCGCCGAGAGCGCGTGTGAAGGGCCGCGCGATGTACGCGTGCACGCCGCTCACGGCGCGCGCCCGCTATTTTCAGCGACATGTCCAGTCCGCGCGCGACACGCGTCACGTTGACCGCCGCAGGCCTCCTCGTGGCCCTGTCGACCGGCTGCGCGGCACCGAGCCCCGTGCAGTGGAGCGACGTGCGCGCGCTCGACGGCACGCTGTCGGAGCGTGCGATCCTCGTCATGCGCGGCGACTCGATCCCTGCGCTCCTGGAGAGCCCCGCAGATGCTGTCGTGCCACGCGGCTCGGTATGCGGCGGGTCGGTCCGCATCGCATCGGATGGGCAGGGAACACTCTTCGCCGCGTGGTGGGCACCGCGGGCCGATTCGAGCGCCGTGCTGATGGTCGCGCGGCGATCCGCAGGGAGTAGCGGGTGGGACGAACCCGTCGTCGCCGACGCACGCGATGCCAGCGGACTCGGATGCGGTCGCCCGGCTCCGGCCATCGCGGCCGATGGAACGACGGGTTACGTGCACCTCGCGTATTTCCTCGATTCACCCTCCGATGGACGAGGTGTCTACGGAGGCCACTCGATGGACCGCGGCGCGTACTTTCACGGGCCGGTCCCCGTCGTCTTCGGCGATCGGCCGGTGCGCACGACCGTCGCGAACCGCGGTGACGTCGTCGCGGTGGCCTATGAGGATCCGAACAGTGAGCGCGCGCGCGTCGGCCTCGCGGTATCGTTGACGGCGGGCCACATCTACGAGCACCGCGTCGAGGCATCGCCGTCGACGATGCGGGCTTCGCGCCCGGTCGTCGCGATCGGCGCACGACATGTCGCCGTGGGGTGGGCTGCCGAGGGATGGGAAAAGGGAGCACAGAGCTCACGACCGATGGTGCGGGTCGCGGCGCTCGCGGTGGCCGCCACTGGCAAATGGAAGGAGGAAGGCGAGTGAGAGTGATCGGCGCGCACACGATCGACAACGGCGGCATTCACATGGCAGCCCGCCGGGCGGGAGCGGCGAAGATGCAGGCGCTGCAGATCTTCACCGCCATCCCCAAGTACTACGGCGACAAGGTGTCGATCAAGGCGGAGCGGGTGGCGCGCTTTCGCGCGGCGCTCACGGAATCCGGCATTGCGCCGGAAAACGTCGTCGTCCACGCCGCGTACGTCCTGAGCGTAGCGACTCCCGACGACGCGAAGTACGCGCGCGCCAGCGGCGGGCTCGCGAAGGAGCTCGAACGCTCGACCGCCCTCGGCGTCGGCGGAGTGTGCTTCCATTCCGGGTCGGCTGGCGACAGCGATCGATCGAAATCCGCGGAACGGATCGCCGCCGCGATGGTTGCCGCCGTCGAGCTCGTGAAGGGGGATACCCGGCTTCTCGTCGAGAATGCCGCCGGCGCGGGGCGCACGATGGGAAAGACCGCAGAGGAAGTCGGCGAGATCCTGGGCAACGTTCCGAAGAAGCTGCGCAAGCGGACGGGCTATGGGCTCGACACCTGCCACCTGTTCGCCTCCGGGTACGACATCACCGAATCGAAGGCTGCCCTCACCCGCATCCTCGACCAGTTCGAGGAGGCGACGGGAGAGCCGCCCGCCTTCTTCCATCTCAACGACAGCGAGGGTGCGCTGGGCTCGAACAAGGACCGGCACGTGCTGATCGGCGATGGCGCGATCGGCAAGGAGCCCTTTCGCTGGCTGCTGCAGGACCCCCGCACCAAGGGCATTCCGCTCATCCTCGAGACACCGCAGGAGAACTACGAGATCGCCGAGGACGACCCATCGCCCGATCCATATGACGTGCAGATGATGAAATTGCTCACGGGATTTGCAGCCGGGTGATGACGGTGACGCACCGCACGTTCATAGGGGAAATGCGCTGTTTTTCGCGATGATGCCCGATTCTCCGAGGGAGAAGGCCCCGTCTCCATAGGAGAAATCGCCGCTTCCCCCATTGCGTCCACGATGGCCGGATATAGTTTGCTCGTGCGACGGACCTGCAGCGCACGCACGAAATACCTTGCCGCCCCCCTCAGCAGGAGACACCCGCGATGGCCACGAAGAAGAAGGCTGCGTCGAAGAAGAGCTCGAAAAAGTCCAGCGGTGGTGCGCGGAAGAGCGCCGCGAAGAAGAAGACTGCCCGGAAGAAGTCCAGTGGCGCGAAGCGGAAGCCGAACGCGGCCTTCATGAAGCCGATGAACATCAGCCCGCAGCTTGCGACGGTGATCGGCCCGGCGCCGATGCCCCGCACGGAAGTCACGAAGAAGCTCTGGGCCTACATCAAGCGGAAGGGCCTGCAGGATGCGAAGAACCGTCGCATGATCAACGCGGACGAGAACCTCAAGCCGATTTTCGGCGGCAAGGCTCAGGTCTCGATGTTCGACATGACGAAGATGGTGAGCAAGCACCTCAAGTAAGGGACGCGCGCCCCCAGGGCGCGCGCACGTATTCGCCGCGGCGGATCGCACCACGAGGGGGCGCACAGTGCGCCCCCTCCGTGCATCCGCCACTTGCTCGTGTTCCGCGGCACAATGAACTTCCGCGGGAACCCGACGCCGCACTCTCTCATCCCACCGCAGTGGCAGCCAAGAAGAAGCGAGCATCCGCCGGAACGCCTTCGAAGAACGTCGTCGCCACCGCGCGTGCGGGCGGGGGCGCCCGCACGGCGGCGTCACGTGGCGCGCTGTGGGAGAACGTCAAGTCGCTGCTCGGAGCGGTGTTGATCTTCCTCGTCATTCGCACGTTCCTGATCGAGGCATATCGGATCCCGTCCGGCAGCATGATCCCGACGCTCCTCGTCGGCGACTGGCTGTTCGTCAACAAGCTCGTCTACGGACCGCATATCCCGTTCAGCGACATCAACCTCCCCGGCTACGGTGCGCCACACCGCGGCGATGTCGTGGTCTTCGAGTCGCCGCCACAGCACGACCAGCCGTGGGACCTCACGCCGACGCTCGTCAAGCGCCTCGTCGGGCTGGCGGGAGACACGTTGTACATGCGGAACGACCTGCTCTACGTGAACGGGATGGAGCAGCGCCAGGGCTATGCGGCGCAGGAGCGGGCCACGGGCGACCCGAACTACTATCACCCCGCGTTCGAGTGGCAGCGTCGGTACGAGCTGAAGTCATCGCGCTTCCCGGCGCCGCTGCCGCGCCCCACGCTCGGCAACTGGGGCCCGATCGTGATTCCCGCGGGCCATTATTTCATGCTCGGCGACAGTCGCCACGAGTCGAAGGACGGCCGCTACTGGGGGCTGGTACCGAGGCAGAACTTTCGCGCGCGCCCCCTCTTCGTGTACTACTCCTATCGCGGTGGGGATGAGAAACGCCGACCGTTGCCCGCCCTCACCGACATTCGGTTCGGGCGTATCGGAACCCGGATCAGGTAACGCATGCGAGCCCACGCCACGCTCCTGCCAGTCGTCGTGCTGATCGCCGCCAGTGCCTGCTCGTCGAAGGAACGAGCCGCGGATTCCACAGCCGCCGCCGCTGGCGTCCCGGGCAGTGTGTGCGTCGAGGGGGGAGTCGCGCCGACGATCACCGCCGCCGGCGTGGGACCGCTGCGCATCGGCGGCGCGGTGAGCGACATTGCCCGCCGGTGCGCGGTCAGGGATACGTCGTTGATCCTCAGCGAAGGCATCACCGAGAAGGGGCGGCTCGTGAATCTCGGGAACGCGTCGGCGGTCCTCCTCGTGAGCGACGATGCCGAGCCGACGATCGAGCGCATCATCATCACCGATTCGTCCATTCGAACCGAGGACGGAGTCGGCATCGGCAAGTCGGTCGGCGCCCTTCGTGCGGCGTACGGGCGGCTCTGCGCCATGCGCGGCGAGGGTAATCTGGTCGTCATGGTGTCCTCGCTGCCGGGGGTGTCGTTCGCCATTGCGGGTGCCGTGCCCGAGGCGGCGGACGTCGAACGCCAACCGGACGCCATTCCCGACAACGCCTCGATCATTCGCATCTGGGTGCACTCGGGACGCTCGGCATGCGGCGGGTCCTGAGCGTATCTTCCGGCTGACACGCACCGGACGGGTGGAGCGGGGCTGTTTACTTCACCGGTGCGGCGGTCGTCGCTAGGGGAGCCCATGAGCGCCTACTTTCCCCGTCACACCACCGACTGGCGGCTCGAAGAACCGCCAGCGCTCCGCAAGCTGACGATGTCGCTCGCCGAGATGACGATCGTCACCGGCGTCACGATCCGTCTGCTCCGCTCGATTGCGCTTACCTACGGCGGCGGGGAAAGCTGGTTGTACCTGGGTGGAACGCTCGCCCTCGGGATCACGATCCTGTTCGGCATGCTCGCCGCGCACCTCGCGAACTTCACCCTGCGCACCTGGCTCTGGCGCGCACCGGCATTCGCGCTGGGTGAGACGCTCGCGGAGATGGCCACGAGCGCCCTGCTGATCGCCGTCCACCGTGAGCCGATCGGAAGCCGCGAACGCGCCGAATTCGCGGACCTGCCGGCGATGGCCGAGACAACCTTTCTCCTGCGGTTCTCCGCGATCATCGGCTTTGCGCTCATTCTCGCCGCGGTCGTCTACCTGGTGCGGTACGCCCTGATCAAGCGCGAGCGCACGGCGAGTGGCGCCGAGGCCGTGCGGGCGGAGCTCGATGCGCCGAGCGCGGTCGAGGCCGACACGAAGTAGTTGCCCCGGCGTCGCGCGCCGGTGATCTTCCGGTGGCCCCTCAGCGCGTGCCCGGAGTCTCCCGTGAAAAAGAAGAAGCTCATTGTCGTCGGTGATCGGGTCCTCGTGAAGCTGGAGGAGGGCGAGGAGCGCACCAAGGTCGGCCTCTACCTTCCGCCCACCGCAGTCGACAGTCAGGCGGTTCAGGGTGGCCGGATCGTGGCGACCGGACCCGGGCTTCCGATGCCGGACCTCGCGGACAACAGCGAGGAGCCGTGGCGCACAACGGGAGCGCGCGAGACACGCTTCGTTCCGATGCAGGCGAGTCCGGGCGACTATGCTCTGTTCTTTCGAAAGGCGGCGGTGGAGATCACCTTCGAGGCAGATCGTTACCTCGTGGTGCCGCAGGCAGCAATTCTCGCCCTCGTTCGCGACGACGGGAACGAACGGCCGTAGCGAAACGGTTCGCGTGGTGTAGCAGAGCGATCATGAACCTGTCCAGGAGTCAATGCGATGTACGATGAGAGAATGGTTACGCCGATGCGCCAGGAGCTGACGCGTCTCGGTGTGAAGGAGCTTCGCACCGCCGACGAGGTGGACGCGACGCTGAAGGGGTCGAAGGGGACGACACTTGTCGTCGTCAACTCGGTGTGCGGATGCGCCGCGCGGAACGCGCGCCCCGCGGTCGCCGAGGCAATCAGGCATAGCGCCAAGCCTGATGTCCTGACGACGGTCTTCGCCGGCCAGGATGTCGAAGCGACGCAGCGTGCCCGCTCCTACTTCACGGGGTACGCGCCGTCCTCCCCGCAGATCGGCCTGCTCAAGGATGGAAAGGTCGTCTTCCTCCTGGAGCGCCATCAGATCGAAGGCCGGACGTCGACCCAGATCGCGAAGGATCTCACGGGCGCGTTCGACAAGTACTGCGCAACGGAGAAGGCCGGAGTCTGATCGGACGGACCCACTCGTACCGAGGTCGAAAAGCGGGCTCCCAGTGGGCCCGCTTTTTTTCATCGGCCGGGGAAAAGCCTGAACATGAAGGGCGTGAAGGGTCCATGAAGGTTCATGAAGCACGGCAACTGACATGTTGGCTACTCGGCGTCGAGACGGGTGCCAGCGGACCACTGACCAAGGTCAGGATCGAATTCAACCCGTGGCTGGTTCGGGGTCTCCCGGCGCCCCGGTCGGTAATGAGAGATGCCAGCAAAGGCAGTTGAATTTCTTCATGCATCTTCATTGCCCCTTCATGCTCTTCATGTTCCGGCGTTTGAAGTGCCGGAACCGTCCAGGCCGCCATTATCGGTGGGCGCAAACAGGCACGCGCCGTGCATAACCAACGCTCACATCGAGTATCCGAGCGATCGTCACTTGTGGAGGATGCGGTTATGGACAGAAACGCAAACGAAGGGAATACGGGTTCGGGCCAGTCGGCATCAGGCACGGGCAACTCCGGCACGAGCGGCTTCGGAGCGTCGGGCACCGGCGGCGAGACCTACGGCGGAACGAGCGGCACCACCGGTTCGTCGAGCGGCATGGGCGCCGGGGGCTACGGGTCCACGAGCGGCACCGCGAAGGACAAGCTCCGCGAAGGGAAGGAAGCCGCTTCCGAGAAGCTCAGCGAGGGCAAGGAAGCCGCCTCCGAGAAGCTCGGCCAGGCGCGCGAGAAGCTCGGCAACCTGAAGGGTTCGCTCGCTGACAAGCTCGAGGCAGGCGCAGAGAAGCTTCGCGCCCGCACACAGTCGGGCACGTATGCCGGCGACACCGGATCGGGCTCTGCCGCAATCGCGAGCGACGACCGCATGACCGAGGTCAGCAACCGGGTTGCCGGTGGCCTTCAGGCCTCCGCCGACTGGATTCGCGAAGCCGACGTCGAGTCGATGCGCACCGGCATCGAGTCACAGGTCAAGGAGCACCCGGGCCGCACGCTGCTGATCGCCGCGGGCCTTGGCTACCTCCTCGGCAAAGCGTTCCGCCGCTAGGAGCCGCAGATGGCGGGCTATCGCGACGACGGCCAGCGATCGATCGGCGCTCTCCTCCGTGAGTTGGCGGAGGGGAGCACGACGCTCCTCCGGCAGGAGGTCCGTCTCGCTCGTGTCGAGTTCGCGTCACTGTTCCGCGGCGTGGGGCTGGGAACAGCCTATACCGCCATGGGCGGGGTTTTCGCGCTGCTCGGCACGCTCGCCGTCTTCACTGGCGTCATCCTCCTCGTGGGGGATCAGTGGCTGCGCGACCATTACTGGCTCGCGGCAATCATCGTAACGGTCATCACCGGTGTGATGGCGTATTGGCTGGCGAATCGTGGCAAGGCGCTGCTTTCGCCCAGGAATCTCGCTCCGGACCAGACGGTGGCGACCCTCAAGGAGGACAAGGAATGGCTGAGACAACAGCTGACGTCCGGCGCGACTTCGAGTTGACGCGCGAGCGGATGTCCACGACGCTGGCACAGCTCGAGAAGAAGATGAACCTGATGCAGATCGTTCGTGATCATCCGTGGCCGGCGATCGCCGTGGCTGTCGGCGCCGGTGTCCTGCTCAGCGGCTCGAACGCCGACATCCGGGCCGCTGGCGCAACCGTCGCAGCGACGCGCGGAGCGAGCAGCAAGATCGGCAACGTGCTCGATGATGTCGTTGCGAACCTGATGTCCGGCGTCAGTCAGGCCTTCCAAGGTCGCGTCGACAGCTTCGTCTCCGAGATCAAGACGGCACTCGGTGCGCCTCTCGATGGGTCGAGCTCGACCCCTCGTCCGCAGGCGAGCGGCGAGTCTTACGCCGCCGGCGGCTGGACGTCCGGCGAGGGCCTGTCGAATCGCGAATCCCAGTCGAGCGGCTCGACCGTGTCGACCAGCGGCGCGGCCACCATGCACACCGGCGGAAGCATGGGCGGTTCCAGCACCCGCATGGGTGGTGGCTCCGGCGGGTCGGTGGTAGACCGGTAGTTCGCGACCGGACGACCGTCGTGCGAAGGGCCGGGCATCTGCCCGGCCCTTTGGCTATCCCTGGCGCACCCAGCGCGCGACTTCGCGAATCGTCGCACGCTTGCCGTACATGAGAATCCCCACACGATAGATCCGCGCCGCGAGCCAGATCACCGCAAGGCACGTCACCGCGCTCACGATGAGGCTCAGGACGACCTGGCTCGTGGGCACCGGCACGAGGCTCAGGCGGAGCGGCATGATCACCGGCCCGGTGAACGGCATCCACGACGCCATTTCGGCGAGCTTCGTCATCGGGTTGAGCAGGATCGGTTGCAGCAGGAGCACCGGCGCGAGGATCACGAGCATCAGGGGCTGCTGCGCCTGCTGCGCCTCCTGCTCGCTGCTGACCATCGCGCCGACGATCGCGAACAGCGCGGCGAACAGCAGGAACCCGAGCAGAAAGAAGGTGATCAACAGCGCGATCGTTGCCGGCGTCACTGACGGAAGCTGAAAGGTCAGTCCGGGAACGCCGATCGCGGCCATGATCGGACCGCGCGCCCGGACCATCGCCGTGCTCGCCGCCGTCCAGACGATGATCTGGGTGAGGGCGACACCGCCGACGCCGATGATCTTGCCCGCGAGCAGTATCCCGGGCCGAACGCTGGCCACGACGACTTCGGCGACGCGGGTCGTCTTCTCCTCGAGGACGCTGCGCAGGATGTTGGTCCCGTGCAGCAGGATGAGCATGTACATCATGAACGAGATCGCCGCTGCAAACACGACCTGAACGCGTCCGGACCCACCGCGCCCGCGCTCGGTGATTTGCTCGGCGTCCACGGACATCCGCATCTTCATCACGCTCATCACCGCATCCGAGCGGACGCCGAGGCCCTCGAGCCGCAAGCCGATCACGGCGTCGCGCACGGCGCGCTCGATCCGCGACACCTCGGCGATGGACGACGCGTTGCGGCCGGCGTAGCGCACGGTCGTATCCCGCATTGCGCCTTCGCCGAGCACGAGGAACCCCGTTGCCTCCTTCCGGATGACCGCTTCCGTCGCGGTGGACTCGGCCTCAGCCAACGCCGACGGTGACACGGCGATGACCCGCGCGCCAGTCGTGTCGCCGAACAGCCCGCCGCGCAGCCGGTCGGCGACGCCTCGCCCGAGACTGGTCCCCGTCGCATCGAGCACGATGACACGCTCCTTCTCGGTGGAGCGCGTGCTGCGGATGCTGAGCCACGCGGGCACGATCATGATCAGCCCAAAGAACAGCGGCCCGAAGATGGTCGCGATCACGAACCATTTCGATCGCACGCTCTCCATGTACTCGCGTTTGACGACGGCGCCGAGTCTACCCATGGCCACTCACCCCCTCCTCCACGCCGCTGGCGC
>JANOCW010000129.1:0-5529 GCA_031412375.1 Gemmatimonadaceae bacterium
GACGTCGCCTGAGTGCATCCGCCTGGCGAGCTCCGCGGCGCTGACCTGCGGAACCGTCGCGAGTGCACGGCCGCCCGCGACCCACGCCTCGAGCACTTCCCCCTCGAAGTATCCCGCTACCCGGTCGAGTCCGATCATCGCCAGGTCGCGCGAGGCTTCGTCGATGCAGTGCGTGCACGCTTCGTCAACGATGACGAAGAAGTCGCGGTCGTAGGGAATCAGCCAACCCGCCCACGTGGTGAAGCTCTTGTTGAGCGGAATATTGATCGTTCCTGGGACATGACGCGCCGCGTAGTCCCCGGCCGGCCGCGTGTCGACCACGAGCGCCCCATACGCGAGCAGCGCCTGCAGTCGCGCACCTGGCACTCGTTCCGGCCGGCGAAATCCGCCGAGCGCGCGCGGCCCTTCCTTGTTGATCCGCTTCATCTCGGCGAAGTAGCGGGGCGGCTCGGGCTGGCCGGCGAGCGCCGTTTGGACGAACCGGTCCTCGTCCTCCACGTTCAATCCCCAGTTGGCGATCCGCTCGTAGCCGACTGTGGACGATGGGACGGCGCCCAGCGATTTGCCGCACGCCGATCCGGCGCCGTGACCCGGCCAGATCTGCAGGAAGTCCGGGAACTGCTTGAATCGCTGCAGGCTCCGGAAAAGCGTGCGCGCGCTGGCTTCCATGGTGCCCGCGATCTTCGCGGCTTTCTCGAGGAGGTCGGGCCGTCCCACGTCGCCGACGAACACGAAGTCGCCGGTGATGGCGCCCATTGGCTTGTCGGTCGCCGGAGTGTCGGTCACCAGAAAGCTGAGGTGCTCGGGCGTGTGACCCGGTGTGTGGAGCACCTCGAACTTCAGGTTGCCCACCATGAAGACGTCGCCGTCGTGGAGCAGTGTGGCGCCCGCCTCCGCCGCGAAGGTGTACTTCCAGTCGGTGTTCCCCTCGTCCGAGAGGAGCAGTTCGGCGCCTGTGCGCTGGGCGAGCTCGCGACTGCCCGAAACGAAATCCGCGTGGATGTGCGTTTCCGTCACGCGGGTGACCTTCATCCCTTCCGCGGTCGCCGCGAGAATGTACTGCTCGACGTCCCGGTTGGGGTCGACGACGATGGCGTCACCCGTGGCGGCGCAGCCGATCAGGTAGCTGGCCTGCGCGAGCTTGGTATCGTAGAAGCGCTTGAGCAGCATGGATGGAAGCCGGGGGTGAGAGCGCCAGCGAGGGTGCAGGCAGGCGTTTTCACCATACTTCTATATGGTTGTATAGTCAACCGTATGACGGAGGGCGACCGCCGCCGTTGCTAATCGCGCGGTGGCGACAGGACCTCGGCCAACCGGCGCAGGATACCGTCCCCGACGACACGAGTGCCGTTCGCTTCGCCGCCCGCGCCGCCCGCGCCAACGTGCGGCCGGAACGTCATCTCGATCTTCCCCATGCGCACGCGGCATCCGGCGGGAAGCGCCCGCTCACCAGCGACACGGTATCCATCGACGTACGTCCCATTTGCCGAACGAAGATCCGTGACGTACCACGCGTCTCCCTTCAACATCAGGGACGCGTGCGACGTCGAGACGCTTTCGTGGGCAATGTGCACGTCGTTCTGCTTGCCGCGCCCGATCGCGCTGACCCTGCGCGTGATCCGATGGATGGTGCCCGCCTGAGTGCCCTCGATGATCTCGAGTTCCGCCAGTGCCGGAGTCGGTGGCTCCACGCCCTGCACGACGGCAGTCGCATCGGGAACTCGGCGGCCGGTGCCCACGGGCTCGGCGAACTCGAACCGGTACTGCTCCTCGCCGAAGGCGAGAATGTCACCCGGCTTGAGCAAACGGCTTCCGACCACCCGCTCGCCGTTCACGAACGTGCCGTTCGTGCTCTCGTCCGTGACCGCGTAGCTCGTTCCATCGGCGCGAATGAGCGCGTGCCGGCGCGAGAGTCCCTTCCCGGTCAGCACGACGTCACACTCTTCGCTGCGCCCGACCGTCAGCTCTCGCGCGGCGACCGCGATGATCTTTCCCGTGGTCAGTTCGATCAGGCGCGCAGGTCTGCCCGGGGGCGACACGGCGGGAAGTACCTCGGTGGCGAGCTCGGAGGCCTTTGGCTTGACCTTCGATGACGCGATGACCTCCGGCTCCGCCGTGCTGTATCTGAGCCGGAAACCCCCGACCGCGATCTCGGAACCATCACGGAGCTCCCGCGCCACGGCGCCAAGTGTCTCATCGCCGAGCTTGACCACGACTCTGGGCGACAGCCGCTGGATCGTGGCAGGACCGTCGCGCGAAATCGTGATGACGGCCACCCGCGGCAGCTCATGCAGGGCGGCGACATCCACGGCATCGGGACCGATCCCGCCGAGCACATTGGTGCCAATCTGGAGCACGCAGCGCTCGCGATCCGTGATGAGGATGGGCATTGGAATGAGAGGGAGAAGAGAGCTTACGCCGGCCGATTGCGAACGCCCACCACTGCGCGCGTGCTGTCATCCTCGGCAGCACTGCCCGCGATCGGACGAAAGACGAGCTTCATGTCGCCGAACCGAAGCTCCGTCGCGCCCGACAGGCGCCGCTCGCCGGAGACGCGCTCCCCGTCGACATAGCTCCCGTTCGTCGAGCCGAGATCGAGAAGGACCCACCCCTCCGAACGGCGCGTCAGCGTCGCATGCGATCCGGAGACGCTCGTATCGCGCAGGCGCACCTCGTTGTGCTCGGCCCGTCCGACATGAGCCACCGCGCGTTCGATGCGAAAGAGTGTGCCCTTCAGCGGACCGTTGGTCATCACCTCGAGCGTGGCGAGCAACTGCGCTCTCGCGATCGGAGCGCTCAATCCGGCTCGTGGCCCTTGGGGGAGGGGTCCCGTGGTCTGCGCTGGAGCGATGCTGGGTGCCGGACCGTCCATCTCGGCGGAGTCGCCCTCGAACCGGAGCTGGTGGTCGCCGATCGACAGGACGTCACCCTGCCCCAGGAGCTGCTCGCCATCCACGCGCTGGCCGTTGACGAAGAGGCCGTTCTCGCTCTGGTCGCGAACGATGTAGCCCCGCAGGGTCGGTGCGACCGTCGCGTGATGCCGGGATACACCCTTCCCGGTGACGACCATCCCCGCGGTGGGCTCCCTCCCGATGATCAGTCCCTGTGCGGGAATCGGCACGACCCGCCCATCCGGCCATACAAAACGGCCCCCGGAATCCGCGGTCGGCGTCGTCAGCCCCGAACCACCGAGTGCAGCGTACGGATCGATTGATACCACACCCTGAATCGATGCCGTGCTGCCGTTTTCGCGGATGTCACCGAATGTGAGCTCGATGTCGGCGATCGAGACCCGGCTTCCGTGCATGAGGGATCGTGGCTCGTCATCGATCTCCGCGCCGTCGAGCCGAACCGGATGCGATCCCGTCCGCCTGAGGGTGGCCGTCCCATCGGGCATGACGGAGATCATCGCGGCGAACGGAACGCGCATGAGTTGCGGGATACACAGCGTCTCATCACCCGTCCCACCGACCGGCGTGTCTCCGATTGGCAGCGCGAATCGTTCAGCGTCGATGACGATGTAGGGCATGGCAGTCAGGGGGAGCACCGGAATGTTGGCTGACCCCGAGTCGGTCGGGGCCGCGCTCACCGGAACCGACGACCGAGAGGCGGAATGGGTGACCGTTCGCGCGATCCGGCCGTCAGTATCGGCGCGCTGGCCTCACGCCACGCCTGCCCGTCGAACTCTCCACGTCGACCACCCGATTCCAGAGCATCGACCGCCTCGCATGACCACCACGTCCCGTCCCACCGACATCGACGCCGTTCGCGCTGCGCTCGAGCCGGAGTACGAGATCCTCGAGGAAATCGGGCGAGGCGGCATGGCCGTCGTCTACCGCGCTCGCGAGCGAGAGCTCGATCGCGAGGTGGCGATCAAGGTCCTCCCGGCACAGTTCGCCTTCGACGAAAACTTCGTCGAGCGCTTTCAGCGCGAGGGCCGCATCGCCGCGCAGCTCGAGCATCCGCACGTCGTGCCGATCCACCGCGTCGGTCGGAATGGGCACGTCGTGTACTTCGCGATGAAGCTGCTCCGTGGCCAGTCCCTGTCCGACCGCCTGCGGGAACACGGCCGCCTCGACGCATCCGAAGTACGGCGCATCCTCCTGGAAACCTCGAGCGCCCTCGGCTATGCGGCCAGGCGGGGCGTCGTTCATCGCGACATCAAGCCTGACAACATCATGCTCGATGAGGACGGCCGCTGCATCGTCACCGATTTCGGGATCGCCCGCTCGGCGACCGAGTCCAAGCTCACGGCAACGGGGATGTCGGTCGGCACGCCGCGGTACATGAGCCCCGAACAGGCACGCGCCACGGCACTCGATGGCCGGAGCGACATCTATTCGCTCGGCGTGGTCGGCTACGAGTGTCTCGTCGGCACGACGCCGTTTCACGGTGGGGATGCGTTCGCCATCCTCATGGCGCACATCAACGACCCCGTGCCACGGCCGGCGCTGGCGACCGCCGACGAGCGTGAAGTCTTCCAGGTCATCGAGCGGATGCTCGCCAAGAATCCGATGGATCGGTTTCAGACGGCCGAGGAAGTCGGCGCGAGTCTTCGCTCGCCAAGTCTCTGGCCGGATGCCGCCGCCGAGCGACGCGACGCGACGTCGCCGACCATCGTGTCACCGGTCGCGTTTCCGATGCTCGACGCCGGGCCTCGCGCTCTTCGGGCAGGGCAGGCGACGGCGGAAGCGGGACGAGCCACCGATGCGACCGCGGTCGCCGCACCGGCGCCACACGGTCTCGCGATGTTCACGATCGTTGCACGCAAGGCCGAAGTTGCGAGCGGATATGTCAGGAGCCGGACGCGCAGATTCTGGACGACGACTGTCGCGGCGTGCGTCGGAGCGGTCGCGCTCTACTACGGCGTGCATTTCGCCACCGCACACCGCTCACGGTGCCCTGCGCCGACCGTTGCCGGCACTCCAGTCCCCGCGGTCGGTGGCAAGGAAGGAACGGCAGCGTCGCCACGCACGGAATCGTTCTCGGTCCTCATCGACGCCCTCCGCGCGCAGCGGCCTGGAAACGACCTCGATCTGTACTACGATGTCTGCGGGCTCGATCGCGGAATCGCCTATACCGCGAGCGTCACCATCGCTCGCAACGAGTCAGGCCTGAAGCGCTTGCTCGGCCGCTCCGTGCAACCGGTCACGGTGTCGTTCGATGGCACCGCTGGCGGGCCGGCCGAGCGGCATCACGAAACGATCGACTTCGCCGACATGCCATCGGGTTCGTACTCGCTCACCCTGGCGGTGAGCGATGCATCGGAGCGGCGACGGACGAAAACGAGTGCATTTCAGGTCCTGAACCCGTAGCTGGCCGACCCGGCTCGCTCACCCCGACGTACCCACCCGGGGACGACACGCCGTCCGATAGGGCGGACAATGAGCCGTGTGCCGGAGCGCACACACCGGGCAAGTCCTGAAACCACAGTGGGTTCCCACCTGGTACAACGCCTCGCCAGACGGCAGGGCTCGTGCGTTCAGAAGTGTATCGCATTCAGGGAGCCATTCGTGCGGCGCTCGATCC
>JANOCW010000130.1:0-2279 GCA_031412375.1 Gemmatimonadaceae bacterium
TCGATGCGTCGGGACGCGAAGTCTGGCGCTGGAGCACGGGGCGCATGTTCACGCAGTCGGTACAGAACCGGCTGATCGATGCGGGCGCGACGGTGAGCTACGCGGACCGTTGGGATGGCCCGCTGGGCCCGGGCACGTACACCGCGGTTGCCGTGCTGCTGAGCAGCAGCCATCCGACGGAACAGCGGGTCGAGTTCTCGCGGGAGTGAGCTTGTTCGAAGGGTCGAGCGGGCTGGCAGCCTAGCCGGGCCGTTCCCCGCGGGTGCAGTCGGGATCGAATGGGGTTGGGCTCTTCGCCCTACGCCGCGTGGCGCGTTAGCTTCCGCGCTCACCCCTGACCTACGCACCCTTGGCCATATCCACCCAGCGCCGCCCGAGCGATGACTCGCGCGACGTCGAGCTCCTTGGTCAACTCGCCGAGGCGCGGAGCGCGCTGGTCGCCCAGATCGGCCGTCGGATCATCGGTCAGCGGGAGGTCGTCGACAACCTGGTCGCCGCGTTGCTTGCCGGCGGGCATGCCCTGCTGGTCGGCGTGCCGGGGTTGGCGAAGACGTTGCTCGTGCAGACCCTCGCTCAGGCGCTGGACCTCGAGTTCTCTCGTGTGCAGTTCACCCCGGATCTGATGCCCTCGGACATCACGGGAACGGAACTGCTCGAGGAGGATCACGCGACGGGACATCGCATCTTCAAGTTCGTGCGCGGGCCGATCTTCGCCAATGTCGTCCTGGCGGACGAGATCAACCGCGCGCCACCGAAGACCCAGGCCGCGCTGCTCCAGGCGATGCAGGAGCACGCCGTCACGACGGCGGGTCAGACGCATCGCCTCACGGAGCCCTTCTTCGTCCTGGCCACCCAGAATCCGATCGAGCAGGAGGGCACCTACCCGCTCCCCGAGGCCCAGCTCGATCGTTTCATGTTCGAGCTCCGGGTCGGCTATCCGTCGCGTGCCGAGGAAGAACAGATCGTTGCCGCGACGACCTCGGATGACGAGACGCGCATTGAGCCGGTGCTCAGCGCCGAACAGTTGATCGGTCTGCAACATCTCGTTCGGCGGTTGCCCGCGCCTCCCACCGTGGTGCAGTACGCAGTGCAGCTCGCGCGGTCAACGCGCCCCGACGCGCCGGAGGCGACCCCCGATGTGCGGAAGTACGTGAGTTGGGGCGCAGGTCCGCGAGCGTCGCAGCACCTCGTGCTCGGCGCCAAGGCACGGGCCGCGATGGATGGGCGTGCGATCCCCGACCTCGACGATGTGCGCTCGGTCGCGCTGGCGGTGCTGCGCCATCGCATCGTCATGAATTTCCAGGCGGAGGCCGAGGGGATCCAGGTCGAGCGGCTGTTGTCGCTCGCCGAGCGCCGATAGCGCGAAAAGCTGGGCGGGACTTCTGGTCCCGGCGTTGGTCTTCCGGCAGCCGGGGCTTCGCGCGGGCGGTCTAGCGGTGGGGCTCGAAATACCGTAGTAGTCGGAAATGACGCGGCGATGACGCTCACTGGTTGCTTGGAGCGACTTCGGAGCAGGTCGAATGACGACTACAGAGTCCCGCATGCTTCGGTTGCGTACGCTGGGCGGCAGCACGATCGAGATTGGCGGATCTCGGGTGGGTCCCGACTCGGCCGTTCTCTTCGGGCTGCTGCTGTATCTCGCCGTGGAGCGGGGCCGCGCGATCCCCCGTGGGAAATTACGGGAGCTGTTGTGGCCCGACGTTCCGGAGGATCAGGCCGGGCATTCGCTTCGGCAGCTCCTGTATCGCGTGCGCCGGCTGGGCCTCCGGGTGGACGCCACGGCGGGTCACGTCACGCTCGACCCCGCGATGGTGGAGGCGGACTTTGCGGTGTTCGAGGGTGGGAGTACTCGTGGAGGCGACGTCGAGGGCGTTCCGATCTCCCGGGTTGGCCCGTTCCTCGAAGGCTACGCACCCCGGTTCTCCGAGCCATTTCTGGAGTGGGTCGAGGAAACGCGCGGGGTGGTTCATGGTCACCTCCGGCGCGCCTTGCTTGCAGAGATCGCGGAGCGCCGACGGCGCGGTGACTGGGCTTCAGTCGAGCATCTCTCGCGTGATGTCCTCGCGGTTGACCCTTTGAATGAGGAGGCGACGCTCTGCCTTGCCGAGTCGATGGCGTTGACTGGAAGCAAAGTCAACGCAGTATCCCTCTTGGACCGCTACCTCGCAGAGCTCAACCCAACGGAGACTCGCCGTCTTGACTTGCCTCCGGCAATTCTTCGTCGACGAATCGCTGAAAAACTACCCGAAGCGCCAGCCGCACGACTATTGGAGGGGGCC
>JANOCW010000131.1:0-6522 GCA_031412375.1 Gemmatimonadaceae bacterium
GTGTTGAACACCGGGCGCTCGCCGAGCGACTCTGACTCCGCCGTGAGACGGATCCGCGGTCCCTGGCGATTCTCGGCGAGGCGGAACACCAGTCCGTAGTCCTCGCAGCTCAGGTCGAGGGTGGGCACGCGCTGATTCCAGTTTCCGAAGATCTTGTTGATGCCTGGATACTGCGACCAGTTCAGCGTCAGTACGCCGGCTGCCCCGGCCTGCTGGAGGCGGGCTTGCATCGTCCGGGTGACTCGAGTCACGGCCGCGTTGACCGCTTGAATGCGTGCCTGTACATCGGCTTCGGGCGAGGGCTGGGCCGGCTCCGGAGGCAGCCGCTCGCCCGAGATGCGCAGCAGCCGCTGTTGCCACGCCTGCGTCATGGCCATCCGGTCACCGGCAAGCCGCTCGATCGACGCCGGCTGGCCGAACTCCGTCCACTGCGCCGCCGAACGACAGGTGGGTTGCGGGGGATTCAGCATGACGAACTTGCCGCGCACGCCCGGCAGCCAGCGTGTGAACGCCGCGGAGTCGGGTACGTCCGGCAGCAGCACGACTTCACCCTCGACCGGGCGGCCGTTCGTGCCGGGGCTCCATGCCAGCATCATCCCCTCGAGGCTGCGCACTCGCGGCGCGATCAGGTCGATGTGCGAGGCACCGCGCCTCCACGCGGCCCACGTGCCGTACTGTTCAGCGCGCGCTGGAATTCCCCAGCTCGCGTACTTCGAGATCACCCACCGGCTGGCGGCCTCCATACCCGGCGAGCCCGTGAGTCGCGGGCCGATCGAGTCGAGCAGGGTCTGCGAGAGTGTCGCCGCCTGTGACCTGTTGGTCATCCCTTCGTTCCAGATGCGCCCGATGACCGTCTGGTCGGTCATCGTGGTCGGAACGCCGCCGGCCGCACCTCCACGCCCACCACCACCTGCCCCGCCACCGCGCCCCTGTGCCGCGGCGGGCAGGGCGATGCACCAGAGTGCGATGACGGCAACGAGCGGCATCATCCTGGGAATCATGTAACGCTCCTGTCGAACGGTGATGCGATTGGTATCGCGCGCGATCGAGGCACCTCGCGATGCGGCTGTGACGCCGGTGGCACCCGCATCGTTACTTGCGCGGCGCTCGGTCTGTCGGATCCGGCGTGCCACGCACGACGATGCGGTGGATGAGGAGAAAGACGCCGGCGGTGAGGAGCAGATGCAGCCACCCTGGCGCCTCGAACGCGACGGTGCCGACTGCCCACACGATGAGCATGAGAATGGCGGCCACGACGCCAAGGTCGATGGAATTGACGCGCTTCATGGTCGTCCGTACATTGCATTCAGCGTGAATTGTGGGGCGAAGAGACTCACTTTTTGAGCCAACAAGTCCTTCGAGTGGGCGCAATAGTCTTTGCTGACGCCATGCCCCAGTGCGGGGAAGACGGAAGGCAGGGTGCGGGCCTCAAAAATTCGACCGGGCTTCAAAAAACCCTCTTCGTTCCTGTTCTCGGAAGCTCCGCCATACGGCGGAGCTTCTGTGCGTCGCGGGGTGTCGCCGGTATGAGCAGCCGCGGCGACAGTCTCGTCCTGGTTGATTCCGCCGGTGCGGCCCCCACGTTGCACACAGTCTAACGCCGCACGCGCTGCCGTCACAATGCAGCGCTCTCCGGCGGTGAGTCATCCCGACCTCACCGTCCCGTCGTCCACCAGCGAGTCCACGCATGCCGACCGTCACCGTCACGCGCCGAATGACCTTCAACGCGGCGCACCGCGTGCACAACCCCGCGCTGTCGGAGGCGGAGAATCACGCGACGTTCGGCAAGTGCAACAACCCGCACTGGCACGGGCACAACTACGTCCTGGAAGTCTCGGTCGCCGGCGAGATCGATGCGCGCACTGGATACGTGATCGATCTTGGCAGGGTCAAAAGCATTGTGCAGGAGGCCGTGATCGACCACGTCGATCATCGGAACCTCAACATCGAAGTGGAATTCATGCGCGATCTGATTCCCACGACCGAGAATCTCGTCGTTGCCTGCTGGCGGGTGCTGGAGCCGCGCCTGCGCCCGGCCCGGTTGCGCCGGTTGCGCCTGTGGGAAACCGAGAATCATTACGCGGAGTACGAAGGGTCTTGAGTACGGCGCTGCGGCCCCTCGCGGGCCGCGTGGCGATCGTCACCGGGGCCTCGCGCGGGATCGGGTTGGCCGCTGCGCGGGCGCTCGCCGGCGCGGGCGCGCAGGTGGTGATGCTCGCACGCGGACGCGACGAGCTCGCGGCCCGGGCAGGGGAGATCGGCGCGGGGGCAATCGCACTCCCGTGCGACGTCAGCGATCACGCGGCGGTCAGCTCGGCGGCTGCCGCGGCACAGACCGCGATCGGCCGGGCGCCGGACATCCTCGTCAACAACGCCGGTGCATTCGCGCTGGCGCAGGTCGATCGCATGGATACGAAGGACTTCGAGCGCATCGTGTCGGTGAACCTGGTCGCCCCCTTTCACCTCGTGCGAACCTTCCTCCCGGGAATGCGCGAGCGTGGTGCGGGGCATCTCGTCACGATCGGATCGATTGCCGATCGCATGATCTACCCGGAGAACGGTGCGTACGCGGCGAGCAAGTTCGGACTCCGGGCGCTGCATGAGGTGATGCGCACGGAGTTGCGTGGCAGCGGCATCCGCACGACGCTCATTTCGCCGGGCCCCGTCGATACCCCGCTGTGGGACCCGGTGTCGTCGGCCCCACGGGGTGACATCATGCCACGCAGTGCCATGCTCGCGGCCGATGCCGTGGCCGACGCGATCGTCTTCGTCGTCACCCGGCCCCCTGCCGTGAACATCGATGAGCTCCGCCTGTCGCGGGCCTGATCGCGGTGCTGCTCGAGGTCATCGATGTTCTTCGATGCACGATCCGCCACGATGACTCCCCGCTCGTGGCGTCGATCCAGATGCGTGCCGATCGCGAGGTCATTTCCGGTTTGCTGGGCTGTCCCGCATGCGGCGCTGAATATCCGATCGTGAACGGAGTCGCCATCTTCGGCGAGGGTCTCGCGCCCGAACCGGAGACGCCACCCGACGCGTATGCCGAAGGTGACGAGGACATGGCGATCCGGTGTGCCGCCATGCTCAACCTCTTCGAGCCAGGTGGCTTCGTCGTGCTGGGTGGACAGTGGGCTCGTGTCGCAAATGCGCTGCTCGAGATGACGCGCACCTCGATTCTCACGATCGAATCGTCGGCCCCGGTGCGGCTCGTCGGCGGAGTGGCGAGTGTGCGGATCGGCGCAACGCTTCCGTTGGCGCCCGGCTCCATACGCGGCATCGCCCTCGACGGCCACACGAGTGCCGCGTCACTGATCGTATCCGCGGCCGCGTCGCTGAAACCCGGGGGCCGACTCGTCGCATCATCCGGGTGCGCCGTCCCGGCCGGCGTGACGGAGCGCGCGCGCGATGACCACCACTGGGTCGGTGAAGCGGACGCCCGAGGCAGCGCGCCCGTGCAGCTCGCGAAGGGGCGGCCCAGCTAGCGTGGCGGTGGAGCCGTGCCCGCTTTCTGCGCCGCTTCCTTTCGATGCCACACCGAGCTCGGACGAGCGAGGTTGTCGCGCGGTGGCGCGAACAGCAGCGTGTTGCCGGCCGCGCTGGCCACCACGCTCACGCGCTCACCGGCCGTCCACCCGAAGGTGCCGCCGCCTCCAACGCCCTCCAGCCCACTCTGCGGCTCCAGCGTCACGAGCCCCCCCATGTCCGTCTGCGACACCAGGCCGCGCACGGTCACCGAGGGCCGGGTCGGATACTTCGCCGTGATCGTGAACGATGACTGCTCCAGCCGCATCTCCACGCTCGAGGCGCCGACGAAAGCCGTCGAATCGGGTGCGGTGGCGAGCACCCAGTCGCCCCAGATGCTCGTCGTTGTCGGCGGAGTATGGGCCGGGGCCGTATCGCCGACGCCGAGCGTCTTCCGGAAAAAGCCGCATCCCGCCAGACCTGTGGCGAGCACCGCCAGCATGAATGTCTTCCTCATCGTGTCTCCCTGAAGTAGTGGCGCCACTGCGCCGAAGTGCAGGAGACATGCCGCGGTCAGTGATCGGGAGCGTCCACGTCGTCAGTGTAGAGCGAGTCGATCAGCTCCTTGTACTGCCGGTCGATAACCCGGCGCTTGACCTTCAGCGTCGGCGTCAGTTCTCCGCGCTCGATCGTGAAGTCGTGCTCGAGCAACGCGACCTTCTTCGGCATCTCGAAGCGGGCAAGTGCCGTCAGCGAGGCGTTCACCTCACGCTCGATCTTCTCCCGGACTGCGGTGATCCCCAGCAGTTGGGCGCGATCGGTCCAGATCATGTTCGCCCGCTTCGCCCATTTCTCGAGTTGCTCGAAATTGGGCACGATCAGGATCACTGGATACTTCCGCTTGTCGCCGATCATCACCGCCTGACTGACGTACTTGTTCGTCTTTACCGAGTTCTCGATCGGCTGCGGAGCGATATTCTTCCCTCCGGCTGTCACAATGATGTCCTTCTTGCGGTCGGTGATCGCCAGAAAGCCCTCGCGCAGCTCGCCGATGTCGCCGGTGTGGAACCAGCCGTCACGATCGATGGCCTCGCTGGTCGCCGTCGGGTTGTTGAAATAGCCCTTCATGATGCCGGGCCCCCGTGCGAGGATCTCGCCGTCCGCCGCGATGCTGACCTCGACGCCGGCAATGGGCTTGCCGACCGTTCCGATCCGGAAATGCTCGGGTGAGTTGACGGCGATCACCGGCGATGTCTCGGTCAAGCCGTAGCCTTCGAGGATGGTCAGCCCCGCACTGTAGAAGAAGCGGTTGATCTCCGGGGCAAGCGGCGCGCCTCCCGACACGAACACCCGGAGCCGCCCGCCCATGCGCGCGCGGAGCTTCGAGAACACGAGTCGCTGCGCGATCCGGTATTGGAGGCCGAGCAACAGTCCGGGCGAACGCTTCGCCAGCGTCTTCTCGCTCCACCGGTTCGCAACGCCGCGCGCCCAGAAGAAAATCCGCCGCTTCACCGCACCGCCCGAGAGCGCGTTCTCCAGCACGCGCGCGTAGAACTTCTCGTACAGGCGCGGGACCGCCAGGACGAACGTCGGACGAACTTCAGCGAGATTGTCAGGAACCGTCTCGTTCGACTCGGCGTAGGCGATGGAGGCACCCACGGCCTGCATCAGGTAGTGGCCCGCCATCCGCTCGAAGATGTGCGACAGCGGGAGGAAACTGAGCGAGACCTCCGAGTCGGTGAACGGAATGACCTGGCGCGCCGCTTCGACGTTCGAGAACAGGTTGTCGTGGGTGAGCATGACGCCCTTCGGGGCGCCGGTGGTTCCGGAGGTATAGATCAGCGTCGCGAGCTCGTGCGGTTGCACCTCGAGGGCGTCCTTCCTGTACTGCGCGATGACCGCGGGCGTTTCCGTCGCCCGGCCTTTCTCTTCGAGCTCGGCGAGCGTGAGGTCGGCCTGCCCGCGCGCTGCCGCGAAGGTGATCACGTAGCGAAGTGACGGGATGTCCGCGCGGATCGACAGGATCTTCCCGAGCTGCGTGGCATCGCCCACCATCACGACCGCAGCGCCCGAGTCGCGAAGGATGTAGGCGACCTGTTCGGCCGGGAGAGTGGGATAGATGGGGACATCCGCGAGCTGCGCGGTCAGGCTCCCGAAGTCGGTGATCGCCCACTCTGGCCGATTCGTCGAGAGAATGGCGCCGCGGTCGCCGCGACGGAGGCCGAGCGCGCGAAGGCCGAGGGCCGTATGGCGGACACGCTCGGCAAGCGTCCGGTGCGAGATCGGCACATACCGTCCGTCGATCTTGACCTGCAGGGCGTCAGGCTTGTCGTAGCGCTCGACCGCGTCGAAGAACAACTGGGTGAGCGTGCCTGGCGTCGGGCGCGGCCCGCCACGCGCAGTCATCATCATTGGAGGTCGGGGAGCAGGGTGAGCGAAAACTCCGCCGCCGGCTATGGCGCCGCGGTAGTTCGGGCCTTCACCGGCAGCACGAGACGAACGGGGCTGCCGGAGATGTGCACGCCACGCCGCAGCACATCCGCGAGCACCACGATCGAGTCCACTGCAGCCAGCGACACGCCCGGCGTCAGTCGAATGCGTCGACCGGCGACACCCGCCCTCGTCCCGGATGCCTCGGTCGTGTCGAGGAAAGTCACCCCCGAAGGATCCGTCGGAGAACGGCGCGTGGCATCGTCCACGATGCGCGCGACGACCGTGTCCGCAACAGTCGCCAGCCGGAACCGGACGACGTAGAACGGAATGGGTGCGCTGGCCGAGTCACCTGTCACCCGCACTTCGAGCGGAGGCGAGGTGTTGAGCGCCGGGTTGCTGAACGAGTATCGCAGGGTGTCGATCGTCCCGAACCGGGCGACCGCTGTCGGCGGGGCGACGATTTCGAGCGTGCGCGGCGCGGACTGGAGGCCCCCGATCGACGCGACGATTCGAACGGTCCCGCGGCCGGTGCCCGTTGCCACGAGGTAGCCCGTCGACGGATCGAGGGTGATCGAGCCGGACGTGTCCACGACGATGAACGATACCTCGGCGTTCTCGATCGGGTTC
>JANOCW010000132.1:0-6888 GCA_031412375.1 Gemmatimonadaceae bacterium
ACGGCCATACCCGCCTGCTGGCCACTTGTCCGGCAGTGCCGCGCGCGATTCCGTGAGCTCCTTCTGGATGAAAGCGAATACTTCGCTTCGGGTTGCGCGAGGGTTCTGCTTGAGCTCCGTCGACTCGACGATCGGAACGCCTCCGAACAGGTCCTGCAGCATGTAGTAGTACCATGCGCGCAGCGTCCGCAGCTCCGCCAGCGTGCGTGGTGCGCTGGTACCCCCCGCCTTCTCGACAATCTCGATCATGAGATTGGCCTTCGCGACGCCGCCGAACAAACCGTTCCAGGCGTTGTTCATGTCATCGAGCGCGGAGCCGCTGTTCGCCGTCCACGTCTGGCGGTGGATCTCCAGCCAGCGTCCGTTGTCGCCCCAATCGTTCCCGCGGGTTGGAACGATCATGGCGTCGGTCGTCAGCTCATTGAGCGTCATGTAGCCCACCCACTGGACCCCGCGCAGGTCGGCGTACACTGCCGCCACCCCGGCCAGTATTTCCACCTCCGTCTTGAAGGCGTTCTCAGGCGTAAGGGCGTCATTCGGCGTTTCGGTCAGGTCGGTGCAGCCCTGACCCCCTACAAGCAGCGGCGCGAGGAGCAGGGCGAGCCTGCGCGCGCGGCGGGCGAACGTCCACTGGGAAGTCATCATGTTCCTCGGATAGCTGGCTGTTGGGGGTCGCGTTGCGTGAGCGCTCAAAATTGCACGCGAGCGCCAAGGGTGAACGTGCGAGGCCGCGGTCCAGTAAGGTAATCAATGCCGCGCGAAGCCAGGCCTGAGGCGACGAAGACTTCCGGGTCGTAGCCGGTATACGGAGTGAAGAGTAGCAGGTTGTCTCCGGAGAGATACACGCGGGTGCTTCGGGCGCCGAACTGCGAGGGCAGGGTGAACTTGTAGCCGACGGTCAGGTTCTGAAGACGCACGAAACGGCCGTTCTCGATCCACCGCGAAGAGAACTTCGCATTCTCGATGATGGTGTCCGGCAAGCTGAGCGCCGAAGCGAGGAAGTTGCGCCCCTGCGTGGCGTTCCCCTTGCTCCCGTAAACGAGCGCGGTGTTGTTGAACACGTCACGCCCGAACTCCCCGCGCCAGAGCCAGCTGGCGTCGAACCCGCCCCACGTGCCGGCGTTGCGGAGGCCGACACTGAAGCTCGGGTTCGCGCTGCCAAGGATTTCCTTGTCGGCTTCCGTGGCATCGCGAGTCTCACCATTGGTGCAGCCCGGGCTCGTGGCCTTGCATGCAAACAGCTGCCGGCCCGAGGAGTTGACGCGGAGGAACCGCGGTCCGAAGAAGGTGCCAAGCCCCTCGCCCTTCTCGATGCGTTGGGAAAACTGCCCCGACAGCCCCTGGCCGCTCACAAAGCCCGTCGTGATGGATCCCCGTGTGCCGAGGTCCGTTACTTCGTTCCGCTCCACGGAAAGCACGAGCCCAGCGGAGACGGACCGCTGCGGCGCCTCCCAAACTTGTGCTTCCACCGACGCCTCGAAACCGCGGTTGCGGAGAGTTCCGATATTCTCGAGGCGGGTGCTCACCACCGCAGGTTGCGGAACACTGACTTCGAGCAGCAGATCCTTCGTGACCTTCTGGTAGACCTCGACCGAGCCGGTGATCCGGTCATCCATGAACCCGTAGTCGATTCCCACGTTGGTCTGGGTCGACGTCTCCCATGTGAGATCGGCGTTCCCGACCTGAGCCGCCCGCAGGCCAGTCGTCAGGACCCCGCCAAACGGGTACGTGGCGTTGGGGTCGGCGCGGAGGAGGAGCTGCGTCTGGTAAGGGGCAACGGACTGATTGCCCTGCTTCCCCCACCCGGCGCGGAGCGCAAGGGTGGATAGCCCCAATCGCGAACCCTCCATGAACGCCTCTTCGCTGATCCGCCACGACGCCGACAGTGCGGGGAACATCTCCCACTGATGGCCTGGTGCCAGCCGCGAGGAGCCGTCGTAGCGCAGCACGCCCGAGAGGAAGTACCGGTTGGCGAAGCCGTAGTTGGCGCGCGTGAAGAAGGAGACGAGCTTGCTCTCGACGCGATATGAACCCGGAATGGGCGATTGCAGTTGCGTCCCGGCGCCAAGGTTGTTCACGTTGAACGCATCGGTGATGAATCCCTGCGTCCGCGCCTCGAAGCCGCGCTCATCGAACTGGGTGAACTCGTACCCGCCGACGATATCCACTTCATTGTTCTCGCCGAAACGCGGGGTGAACGTGAGGAGCTGCTGAAAATTGAGGTTCTGGAGATTCCGCTGCGCCTGCCGGGCAAATCCGCCGAACTGGGCGCCGATCGGACTGGTCCGCCCGGCAAAGGTGCGCCGAATTGCGTCGGTGTAGTCGATGCCCAGCGTGGTTTGCGACGTGAGGTTTTCCAGGATGTCGAAGGATCCCGACAGGTTCCCGAGCACACGGTTCTCTGGCGCCGCATCGTCCAACTGGGTGGCGAGCGCCACGGGGTTCCGGACATCCTGGGCGCCAGACCCTACCTCGTAGTAGGTCCCGTCAGTGGCCCGAACGGGAAAGGTCGGATTGTAGATCGCCATGTTGGTGTACAGCCCGCCGAGGAAGCCGCCGGTGATCTCGGTAGGTGCGTAATCGTTGTCGACACGAGCCGCCATCAGGTTGAACCCAACGCGGAGTTTCCCTTCGATCGCGGTGTGCTGCGCGTTCAACCGCCCCTGGTAGCGCTTGAGCCCATTCGAAATGACCACGCCCTGCTGGTTGAAATAATTCAGCGAGGCCCGATACAGCGTGATGTCTGAGCCACCCGAGAAGGACAGGTTGTGGTTGGTGGCGATGCCCGTTCGCATCAGCTCCCGCTCCCAATCGGTATTGGCGGTGCCGAGCGTTGTCGCCGCCGTCGCTGGAAGGGCGCCCGCCGCGACCTGCTGCCTGACATAGGCGCGATACTGGTCGCCACTGGCGAAATCCAGCGTCCGCGCCGAGGTGGCGGCAGAGACGTAGGTGTCGTATTCCATCTGACCGCTCCCCGACTCCCCGCGCTTGGTCGTGATCAGTACTACGCCGTTCGCGCCACGGCTGCCATAGATCGCTGTCGCCGAGGCGTCCTTGAGGACGGTGATCGACTCGATGTCGTTCGGGTTGATCGAGTTTAGAGGGCTGCGGGCGAGCGCTGGACGAATGTCGCCAATGCCACTGGCGCCTGGGGTGGTCTCCACGTTCTGCAACGGAACGCCGTCCACGACATAGAGCGGATCGTTGCTCGCGCTGATCGAGGTGCCGCCACGAATGCGCACCTGAACACCGGCGCCTGGTTCGCCGTTGTTGCCGATGATCTGCACACCCGCCACGCGGCCCTGCACCATCTGGTTCGCGTTGACGATGACGCCGACGTTTGCCTCCTCGGCATTCACCGTGGCAACCGACCCGGTGACCGCCTCGCGGCGCTGGGTGCCGTAACCAATGATCACTTCGCCCGTGAGGAGCGTGACCATAGAGGACACCTGGATGTTCACCGTGACCATCTCACCTGCCGGGATGGTCACGCCCTGTTCCGTCCCTCGGAACCCGATCCGCGTGGTGCGAACGCGCTGCGCTCCGGACGGAACGCGGGAGAGCGTGTAGGTGCCGTCGTCCCGGGTAATGGCGCCGATCTGAGTGCCGACGATGGCGACCCGTGCACCGACGATCGGCTGACTCGAGGTCGAGTCGGTCACGCGCCCGCTCATCGATCCGGTGGAAGTTTGAGCAGCCAGGGGCCCGGCGAGCAGTACACACGCGGCAATGGCCATGGACCAGCGAACTCGAGCAGCACCCATGCGTCTTCCTCCTGGGGAAGTCCTTCGGGTTTGTCCCGGGGAGGGACGGAGAGGATCGAACGCGCCTACCCACGCCCGGCTTGGCACGGTGGCATCCGCGCGGTTCCGTACAGCAACACCGCCGGGATACTCTAGCGGAGTATCCAGCGCGCTACATATTCGGGACGGGGCAGATATTGTCAAGTACATGTGGCGTATTTGGATGCCGTTCGATCACCGACGAAGCGAGCCCAACAATGAATACGGTCCCGTCAACGCGGGCTGCACTGCTGAGCTGGATATGGATCCTTGGCGCAGGCGGGTCGGTCGCGGTTCGCCCCGTGAACGCCCAGGACCCCACCCGACGTTCCCCGGTTCTCGAGTTTCCGGAGCAGGGCCTCGATGACACCGCACGCTACCGGGGATATCGCACTCGCTTCTATCGTGATGCCGCGGACAATACTGTCCAGGTCTACCTCGACCAGCGCGAAGCGCGCGTCGTGCACCTCTTCGCGAACGCGGAGAACGAAAGCATTGGCTTCACCGCACGCGGCCCCGCCGGCGAGCCCGCGACGCTCCGCTGGGAGCGCGACACCGCCACGGTCCGGCGCCGCGGCCGGAGCCGCACGCTCGACTACGCCCTGGTAACCACGATGCCGGTCATCCGGCTCGGTCACTTCCAGCTCGGCTCCATGCGCGTGGAGCGGGACTTCCAGGCGTGGGGCAAGCATCGCGAAGGGTTCGACACCGTGCCCATGGTGCTCCCGGAAATCGCCGCAATGCTCACGGCGCTCGAACAGATTCCTCCAGCCGTCCGGCGCGTGCATCTCGCGCACGCCAATGCACCGAGCGTGGCCGCGCTGCGGGCGCGAGTCCACCCCGCCGTCACGGTGCGATCTGCCGGGAGCGCGTCCACCATCCATGTCGTGCAGCCGTCGCTCGACCTCCGCGATACGATGGCGCTCCACGTAATCGTCGATCCCCGCGAGGTCCGTGTGACGAGAGTAGGCCGGGCGGTCGAGCTTCGTTCACGTGACGCGGGTCCGCTGCGCATGACCGTGCGCGTTGCCACGACCGGCCATGCCCTGACGCCTCTCAAACGCCAGGAAATTTTCGGCGACGACTTCCTCGCGTTCGCCGCTCAGGGAGCGGGGCGCGACGCGGCGACGCCTCGCGCCCGCTGGCTCGAGCGCCAGGTGCAGGGAGTGGAGTTGCTGGCATCGCGCGAAAAGCTGATGGCGGGATTGCCGACCTATGCGACCTACTTCGGCCGCGACATGATGATGACGGCGCTCATGATGGAGCCGATCTGGCGTCGCGAGATGCTGGCGTTCGTAGTCGCGAGCGCGCTGCGCAAGCTGTCCCCAACCGGCGATGTGAGCCATGAAGAGGCGCTTGGCGGTCAGGCCGTGCGAGAAGCCGCCGCCGAGTACGCGTCGCTTGTGCGGGATGCGCGCGGCGCGCCTCCACGTGTCCGTGATTCGCTTTACCGCCGCGCCGGCCTGGTGCTGCGAGACCAGCGGCGGGTGCGAGAGAACTACCACATGCTCGACGATGACCTGCAGCTCCCGATCGTCGCCGCACGCTGGCTCGCCCACCCGGCCGTCTCCGCAGCAGACAAGCGCGCGTTCCTCCTCGACTCCGCGAGCGGAAGGGGCACGCGCCTCTCCGCGCTCCTGCGTGTCCTCGGCCTCGTCGCGCGGATGACGCAGCCGTACGCGGCCGACGCACGCGCGGCGAACCTCATCAGTTTCGCGCCGCGTGACTCCGGTCGCTGGGCGTCCACGAGCTGGCGCGACAGCAACGCGGGGTACGCGAATGGGCGGTACGCAATGGACATTAACGCGATCTGGGCGCCCCACGCTCTCGAGTCGCTTGCGACCATTCTCGAGGTCCTCCGCACGCTTGGACTGCCGGCGGAGGGCGTGAACGACGTGCCGGATGTCGCACCTTCGGCGCCGCTCGGGCGATACGCGCGGAATCCCGCGGCGCTCGTGACCGCCACGGAAGCCTGGTGGGGCGCCGAGCAGCACTTCGTGGTGCGGCTCGATGGTGAAGCGGTGCGGCGTGGAGTGGAGGCGAGGCTCGCGACGATGCCTGTCGCGGAGTCGTCGCATTGGCGACGGCTGCTCGCCAGCACCGGCGCTGCAGACGACTCGCTGACCTTCCTGGCGCTGGCGCTCGATGCACAGGCACAGCCCATCGGTGTGGTCAATACCGACGCCGCCACACGTCTCTTTCTGGGGGGTCGCGGTGGGAGTGTGGCAACGCTCGATGCGCATGCCGGAGCGCGAGCGCTCCGCGACGTGCATAGCTTCGTGCGCGGGTATCCGGTTGGTCTCCTCGTCGACGGCATCGGGCCCGTCGTCGCAAACGATGCGTATGCAACGCCCGCCGTGTGGCAGGCGTTCGTGCGCGATCCTTATCATGGCCCACGCGTCGTGTGGGGCCGCGAGGTCAACCTGTTCCTGCTTGGCGTCGCGAATCAGATTGCGGCTGCGCGGCGCTCAACCGCGCTGCCCGATGCGGACCGCTTCGTCGCGACGCTTCGCGCGGCAGCCGAGCGCGTGCAGCAGGCCGCCGACGCCTCGGGCTTTCAGAGTGAACTCTGGAGCTATGAGTTCAGCGGTGGCGGGCCAGTTCCCGTGCGCTACGGCAGCGGAGCAGACGTACAGCTCTGGAGCACCACCGATCTGGTCGTGCAGTACATGCTGTCGCGCATGCCGCGCTGAGGGCTCGGCCGCGTTCGCCGGGATCTCAGGGTGCGGTCAGCTACAGCCGTGCCGTGAGTCTGCGATCATGAGTTGCAAGGTCGGTCGCGCTGCTCAGTCCCGCTGAGGGCCGAGCAGCTGGTCGTACCGCTTGCGCCCGACGTCGTACACTCGCAGGAGGCTTTTTCGAGGCCGTCACGGTCGAGAATGGTGACACGGCCGCGGCTGCACTTGATCAGCCCCGCGCGCTGCAGCATGATCGCCGCGCCGGTGACCGTCGCCTGTCGGACCCCCAGCATCGTCGCCAGGTCTTCCTGTGTAAGACGGAACTCGTCGCGGTCGACACGGTCGCGCATCATCAGCAGCCACCGTGCGCACCGCTTGGGCAACTCGTGGCGCCCGTTGCACGCGACCGACTGGGATGTCTGATTGAG
>JANOCW010000133.1:0-23450 GCA_031412375.1 Gemmatimonadaceae bacterium
TCGAGTGGAGACTCCTTTCGCACGGATGACCTACGCCGACGCCGTCGAGCGTTACGGCACGGACCGTCCCGATCTCCGCTACGACCTCCCGCTGTTCGATGCCAGCGATGTGTTTCGTGGCGTGGATCTCGGGATCACCCGGACGGCGCTCGACCAGGGCGGTCGGGTGCGGGGGTTACGCATTCCCGGCGGTGCGGCGTGGTCGCGGCGGCAGGTCGATGAGCTGGAAGCGTTGGCGAAGGGCGCGGGAGTCGGTGGCCTGCTGCGACTCACCCGGGTGAACGGCGCCCTCGCGGGGCAGCACGCGAAGTTCCTCGACCCATCTGCCGCGGACCGTCTCAAACTGAAGGAGGGCGACCTATGCCTGCTGACGGCGGCGCGAGACAAGGTGGCCAACCCGGCGTTGGACCGCGTGCGTCAGGAAGCCGCGGCGCGGCTGGGGTTGGCGACTCCTGGTGCCCACCGCTTTCTCTGGGTGACGGAGTTCCCGCTCTTCGCGCGCAACCCGGATGGCACGCTCGCGGCCGAGCACCATCCATTCACCGCGCCGCACCCGGACGACATTGACCGGATGGAAAGCGATTCTGATGCGGTGCGGTCGCTTGCCTACGACGCGGTGTACAACGGGATGGAGCTCGCCAGCGGCAGCATTCGCATCAACGACCCGTCGCTGCAGCGGAGACTTTTCGCATGCCTCGGCATCGGGGAGGACGATGCCCGCGCACGATTCGGATTCCTGCTCGAGGCGCTTCGCTCGGGAGCCCCGCCGCACGGCGGCATTGCCTTCGGATTCGATCGCATCGCCATGCTGCTGGCTGGAGGGACATCGCTGCGGGATGTCATTGCATTTCCCAAAACGGCGGCTGCACGCGCGCTGTTCGAGGGAGCTCCGGCGTCGGTACCCGCAGCGGATCTCGAAGCACTACACCTTCGTCCCGGAGGAGCGAATTGAACGACGACGTCGTCAGCCAGAAGGTCTCGACGGAAGGGGCAGACCTCCTCACGCTTTCCGGCGTCAATGACGCCAACCTCGTCGAGCTCGCGAAGCAGTACGGGGTGAAGGTTGCGCTCCGCGGCGACACGCTCACGCTCTCCGGAGCCGCTGAAAGCATCGAGCGCGCGCTCCCGGTTGCGCACCGCATGGTCGACGCCGCGAAGCAGCGGGTCCCGCTGACGGCGGATGACGTCCTCCGCATGACGATGGAAGGTGGGAGCGGGCCCAACGGAAGCAGCGACGAGCCACGCTTCGTCCTTCCCGGGGTGCGCAAGGTCATTCAGGCGAAGACGGCGGGGCAGGCGGAGTACCTCCGGCTCATCGCGGAGAACGACATCGTGATCGGGATCGGGCCGGCGGGCACGGGGAAGACGTACCTGGCCGTCGCGGCGGCCGTGGATGCCCTCACGCGGAAGCGGGTCAAGCGCATCGTCCTCGCCCGTCCGGCCGTCGAAGCAGGCGAAAGCCTCGGTTTTCTCCCGGGCGACATGCAGGCGAAGGTCGATCCCTACCTCCGACCGCTCTACGATGCGCTGGAGGACATGATGCCGGTCGAGCGAATGCAGCGCGCCCTCGAGACGCGCACGATCGAGATCGCTCCGCTTGCCTACATGCGCGGCCGAACCCTCGCCGACGCGTTCGTGATCCTGGACGAAGCGCAGAACGCCACCAATGCACAGATGAAGATGTTCCTGACTCGCCTCGGCGTGAACTCCAAGGCCGTCATCACGGGGGATCGCACGCAGATCGATCTGCCGCGACGCGAGGAATCAGGACTGATCCAGGTCGAGCGCATCCTGCCGGGGATCGATGGCATCGGGTTTCATTATCTCGACGAGACGGACGTCATCAGGCACCGCCTCGTGCGCGACATCATCAAGGCGTACGCAGCCGATGCTGGAGGCTGACCGCGCGTGAGCCTCTGGGACCGCCTGGAACAGCTGACGGCGCCGACCGAAGCGGGGGGATCGACCCGCTTCCACGGTTCCCGCATCGCCCTCGCGGTCGTGCTCGCGCTCATCACGCACGCGCTGTTTCCTGCGTCGCCGGCGGTTGATTTTCCGCTCTACGAGGTGGGCTCGGTGGCTCCCGACCCCCTGAATGCTCCCTTCGCCTTCAGCATCCCGAAGGATGAGAAGGAGCTGGAGCGGGAGCGCGCTGACGTCGAAAAGGTTGCGCAGCCAGTTTTCAACTTCATCCCCGCGGCGGCAGACACGGCACGCGCGCGGCTGTCCCAATTCATCCAGGCGATCGGCTCGGCCGCGGATGTCGCCGACATCGGGCTGCGGACTCGCACGATGCAGGCAGTCGCCGATTCGTTCGACGTGCCGCTCACTCCCGCCGAAGCGGAGTATTTTGCTCCCCTGGTGACGCGCCAGGCGTTCGAGGGCGGAGTACGACGTGCTTACACCCGCTGGCTTGCGGCGGGGGTCGCCCCTGCCGGGGCACTCGACAGCATTCGCGGCGAAGTCATCCTCCGGCGCGGCGATTCGAGCCGGACGGTCTCGTCCGACAGCATGATCACGTTCACGACGTTCCTGAATCGCGCCCGGATGCTGCAACCAGATCCTGGCTCGCGCATCGGCGACCCGCTGTTCGAGCGGCTGCTCACTGCGTTCTATCGGCCCACGATCGTGCTCGACCGGGCGGCGACCGACGCACGGCGCGACGACCTGCGGCGCTCCGTCTCTGCGAACAAGTACGAGGTTCGCTACCGCGAGAAGATCGTCGGCGCGAACGAAGTCGTGGGGCAGGCGGAGCACGACAAGATGCGGGCGCTGCGCGATGAGATGCAGAAGCGGAAGGTTGGCCAGGGGGATGCGAGCCGGATGCTGGGCTCCGTGCTGTTCAACACGCTCCTCATCGCGATCTTCGGAATCACGCTGCTGCTGTTTCGGCCGCAGCTCTACGCATCGGTGCGCGCACTCGCCCTCGTCGCTCTGGTGATGCTGATCGTCATCGTGGCTGCCAGGTTCGTCGCGCACATGACGCCCCTTCGTCCCGAGTTGATTCCCGTGGCAGTCGCGGCGATCACCTTCAGCATCATGTTCGATCCGAGGATCAGCATGATCGCGGTGATGATCCTCGCCGTTCTAATGGGCGGGCAAAGCGACTTTCGCGCAACGAACGCGCTCTTCCTCAACCTGATCGGTGGTGTCGCCGCGGCATTCAGTGTCCGCGTCATCCGCCGCCGGAACCAGGCGTTCTACTCCATCCTGACCATCGCCGGCGCCTATGCCGTTGCGGCGCTCGCCATTGGGCTCACGCTGAATCGGCCCTTCGGCGAGATCGCCGAGACGGCGGGGTGGGGGACGGTGAACGCGGTGGTGTCGGTCATGGTGTCGATGCAGCTGCTGCTGCCGCTGGCCGAGGAGTTCACCGGCATCGATACGTATCCGCGATTGCTGGAGTGGTCGGACCTCAATCGGCCGCTGATGCGGCAACTGAGCTCGGAAGCTCCGGGGACGTTCCAGCACACGCTGGCGCTGGCGACCCTCGCCGAGGAGGCGGCCAACGCCATCGGCGCCAACGGTCTTCTCGCGCGCGTCGGCGCCTACTATCACGACATCGGAAAGCTCAAGAAGCCGCAGTACTTCGTCGAGAATCAGCAGAAGGGGCGCAACCCGCATGACATGCTGAAGCCATCGACGAGTGCCTCGATCATCCGCAACCACGTGAAGGAAGGCCTCGAGCTGGCCGCCGAGCACCGATTGCCGAAGTCCGTGCGCGCCTTCATCACCGAGCATCACGGCACCGCGGCCATCAGCTATTTCCTCGAGAAGGCGAAGGAGCGTGACGGGCCCCCGAACAACCTCAACGAGTACGCGTACCCGGGACCGCTGCCGCAGTCGGCCGAGACGGCCATCGTGATGCTGGCGGACGGCGTCGAGGCGGCGACGCGCGTGCTCAATGACCCGACGCCGCAGAAGATCCGCGATGTGATCGATCACATTGCGAAGATGCGAATCGACCAAGGGCAGCTGCGCCAGGCTCCGCTGACGCTGCAGCAGCTCGACAAGATCAAGGAGCAGTTCGCACGGGTGCTCATCGGCGTGTACCACGGTCGCATCGAATATCCGGCTGCGAGCGGCGGCGTCACGGCCGAGTTCACGACCACGCAGTGAGCATCGTCATTGATGTCGCCAGCGACGGCGTGCGGGTTGCGCTCGGACGCTCGAGAGTGCGTGCTGTCGTCCGGGGCGTCCTGGAGGCGGAGCGGATCCGGAACGCGCTGATCTCGGTCGCGTTTGTGCGGCGACGGGCGATGGCCGCGCTCAACCGCCGGCATCTGCGACGGCGCGGGGCAACGGACGTAATCGCGTTTGGATTGACGCGAAGCGACGCTCGAATGCCGATCATCGGCGACATCTACATCGCTCCCGAGGTGGCGCGCGCGCAGGCCATAGCCCACGGCGTTGGCGTGCGTGAGGAGCTGGCTCGTCTCGCGGTCCACGGCACCCTCCACGTCCTCGGGCACGACCATCCGGAGGGCGACGCCCGCATTGGCTCGCGGATGTGGAAGCGACAGGAACA
Organism: Gemmatimonadaceae bacterium; assembly: GCA_031412375.1. Classification (GTDB taxonomy): domain Bacteria; phylum Gemmatimonadota; class Gemmatimonadetes; order Gemmatimonadales; family Gemmatimonadaceae; genus JANPKQ01. Next base: position 4,529 of record JANOCW010000133.1, read on the forward strand.
ACTTCTGGCGAACTGCCTGCGGACGGACACGCGATGAACACCGTGATCGTGGTCTCGTCAATGGCGGCGGTCACGGGCATCTCGCTGGCGGCAATCCTCGCTGCCGCAGAGAGCAGCCTGATCGCGCCCGATTCCGAGCCTCCGAGTCCGCAGCGACCTGTCCCGCTCGTCGGCGCCGCGCGCGAGCGTCAGTACCGCGCGTTGTCATTCGCCCGGATCGGCGCGCAACTGGTCGCGGGCGCCGGCGCCGCGATCGCCCTGCGGGCGCTCAGCATGCCAGCTGGCGTGTTCCTGGCCATCATCATTCTTGGCGCCGTCGTCGTCGGAGCGGTGACCGAAGGCGCGGCGCGCACACTCGTCACGGGTCGGGCCGGCGCGACGCGACAGCTCGCGCCATTGGTGCGCGTCATCGCCGGGATTTTTTCCCCGCTTGGCGGGCTCGATGCGCGCGCCGACCGTTCGCTCGCCGCACTCCTGCCACCGCTGGGTCCCGACCAGGCGGAGCGCGAAGCCACCGATCAGTTCCGCGAGATCGTCTCGACCGAGTCTACCGTCACCCGCGACGAAGCCGATCTCATCACGGGCGTCTTCTCGCTCGCGGACACGCCCGTGCGCGAAGTGATGGTGCCGCGTGTGGACATCGTCGGCATCGATCAATCCCTCCCCTGGTCCGAGATGCTCGACAGGGTGAGAAGCTCCGAGCACGCGCGCTTTCCGGTGTTCGAGGACACCCTCGACGAGGTGATCGGAATTCTCTTTGCCAAGGATCTGCTTCAGGCCACCATCGCGGGCATCCCGCCGGCGCGCGGCTGGCAGAGCTATCTTCGGCTGCCGACGTTCATTCCCGCGACCAAGCCCGTCGACGAGCAGCTGCGCGATTTTCAGGCGGGAGGAACCCAGATCGCGATCGTGGTCGACGAGTACGGAGGAACCGCCGGGCTCGTCACGATCGAGGACATCTTGGAGGAGATCGTCGGCGAGATCCGTGACGAGTACGACGACGAGGATCCCCCGATCGAGCAGCGGGATGGTCGCCGGTACTGGGTATCGGGACGGGTTCCCGTGCACGAGCTGGGAGAGGCGTTGAACCACGAGTTCGAGCACGATGACAGTACGACCGTGGGCGGGTTGATCTACGAGCGTCTCGGACGCGTCCCGCGCTCGGGCGAGCAGCTCACGCTCGACGGCTTCCGCGTGGTCGTGGAGCGAGTGGTGCGCCGGCGCGTCGAGCGCGTGTACTTCGAGCGCGCCGCGGAACCGGCGGGGCGGAGCTCACGATGACCACGGCAATGGCAATTGCCCTCTGCGTCGCGCTCGTCGGGTGTCTTACCGCCACCGTGACGGCGCTTCGCTCCGTCAGCCGGATCTGGCTCCGGCGGTGGGTCGAGCGGCGCCTGCGGGGGAGCGGCGCCGGGGAGCTGTTTCTCGAACGCCCCCACCGGTTGCTGCTGAGCGGAATCGCCCTGTCATCGGCCGTCGTGCTGATCGCTGGCGGTGCGCTCTCACGCTTTGCGGAGCAGAGCCTGACGGCCTTCGCCGTGGCGGCGATCGTGACGCTGCTCCTGCTCGCGGTGCTCGGTCATTTGCTGCCCCGCGCCATCGGGCGACGGTGGCCGACACAGATCATCCCCGTGATGCTTCCCCCGCTTCGCCTCCTCGATGCCCTCATCGGCCCGCTCCTGGCGGCGGCACAGCGAGCGGTTCCTCACATTGCTCGTCCCACGGCCGCCCTGGTTTCCGTGCAGCCTCGCGACGCGCTGCATGAGCTGCTCGAGGAGGGCGTGCTCGAGGGAGTCGGAGAGCCGGACGAGATCGCCATCATCACGGGCGTCGTGCAGTTCGCTGAAAAGACCGTTCGCAACGTGATGACGCCGCGCAGCACCATTTTCGCCGTCGATGGGTCGCTTCCCGCGGGGGAGCTCGCCCGACGCATCGCCGCGTCCGGATACAGCCGGGTTCCGGTGTACTCCGGGTCGCTCGATACGCTGGTGGGAATGGTCCACGCCTTCGACCTCCTCAAGCCCGGCGCGGATGTGTTGCTGCCCGTCCGGCCCGTGACATCGACCGATCCGGGGCGGCGGTGCAATGAGCTGCTCGCGGAGATGATGCGGCAGCGCCGCCACCTGGTGATCGTGACCGATCCGGGAGGCGGAACGATCGGGCTCGTCACGCTCGAGGATCTGCTCGAGGAGCTCGTCGGCGACATCCGGGACGAGCACGATGAGCCGGACGTCGCCCTCCCCGCGCCGCAGGCCTGAGGGGCGCCGTCGTGAGCGACACGGCGAGATCTGCGTCCGCGGCCGACGTCCACCGAGCGTCGATGTCCGCCCCGCTGCAGCGGCTGATCACCGACTTCGATGCACGCCAGCCGGCCGCGCTCGCCCGCGCCGTGAGTATCGTCGAGAATCGGCGGGCGGGTTTCGACGCGCTGCTCGGCACCCTGCATCCGCGCGTCGGCCGTGCACGACGCATTGGCGTCACGGGTCCTCCGGGAGCGGGAAAGAGCACTCTGACCACACTGCTCGCGAAGGCTTTCCGCGATCGTGGGCTCACGGTCGGCGTTATCGCCGTGGATCCAACGTCGCCGTTCACCGGTGGTGCGTTGCTCGGCGACCGCATTCGGATGGAATCCGTCGCGCTCGACCCCGGCGTCTTCATTCGGTCCATGGCGACGCGCGGATCATTGGGGGGTCTCGCGTCGGCGACCCGGGAAGTCTCCGATGTACTCGATGCCTTCGGCTTCGACCGGATTCTCCTGGAAACAGTCGGCGTCGGACAAAGTGAGCTCGACATCGCGGCCGCGGCCGACACGAGTCTCGTCGTCCTCGTCCCGGAGTCCGGCGATTCCATCCAGACCCTGAAGGCCGGCGTCATGGAGATCGCGGATATTTTCGCAGTCAACAAGTCCGACCGACCTGGGGCAGATCGACTCCGCCACGAGCTCGAGCTGATGCTCGGCCTGCGCAGCGGTCACACACTCAAGAACGTCCCCGCACACCACGGCATCGACCTGCGCTCGGTCGGGAATCCGGCGAAGGCAGCGCGGGCCGCCGCGGCCGAGTCTGCGCCGGATCGGTGGACCCCGCCAGTGCTCGCGACGACCGGCGCGACCGGGGCTGGAATCGACGAGCTGGTCGCCGTGCTGGATCGGCACTTCGATTTCCTCGAGCGAAGCGGAGGCCTCCGGGAACGGCGGCGGAAGCGCCTGCGGGAACGAGTCATCGAGGTCGTGGAGCGGAAGGTGCACCAGCGCCTGTGGCTGCACGCCGCAACCAACCTGTGGGTAGAGTCGCGGATCGCGGAGCTCGAGCGCGGCGATGTCACGCCGTTCGCGGTCGCTGATGAGTTGCTCGCGAGAAGTGGATCCTTGCTGGCCGGTGCGCCCGCCGGCGACATGGCGCCCTCGCTGTCCGATCCGCAAACTCGAAGCTAACTTTCGGCGTGGCACAGGATATCCCCGCGACCCGGATGACGCGATGACCTTGACGCCTGATCTGGCGACGACCGTTCGGGAGCAGCGCGAGGAGCTCGAACGCCTGCGGGCCGAGCTGGCAGCCTGGCGCGCACGATACGATGCGGCAACGACGCGTGACATCGCGTTCACCAACTCGGCCCATGAAGTCGAGCCGCTCTACACCGCGGAGCACACGGTCGAGCAGGACCCCGCCGCAGTCGGCGTCCCGGGCGCGTATCCATACACGCGCGGCATCCACCCGACGGGCTATCGCGGCCGGCTGTGGACGATGCGCCAGTTTGCCGGGTTCGGCAGCGCCAGCGACACCAACGCGCGCTACAAATTTCTGCTGGCGCACGGCCAGACCGGTCTCTCGGTCGCGTTCGATTTTCCGACGCTGATGGGATACGACTCCGACCATGCGCGCTCGGAAGGCGAAGTCGGAAAATGCGGTGTCGCCATCTCGAGCCTCGCCGACATGGAGACGCTGTTCGAGGGGATCCCGCTCGATCAGGTCTCGACATCGATGACGATCAACGGTCCTGCGATCATTCTGTGGTGTTTCTACATTGCGGCGGCCGAGAAGCAGGGCGTTCCCCCAGAGAAGCTGCGTGGCACGATCCAGAACGACATTCTCAAGGAGTACATGGCGCAGCACGCATGGGTGTATCCCATCGAGCCTGCGCTCCGCCTGATCGTCGACTGCTTCGAGTGGGGCGCGACGCATGCGCCGCAGTGGAACACGATCTCGATCTCCGGCTACCACATCCGCGAGGCGGGCGCCACGGCGGTCCAGGAGCTGGCCTTCACGCTCGCCGACGGCTTCACCTACGTCGAGCGCGGTATCGCTCGCGGAATGAATGTCGATGCCTTCGCGCCCCGGCTCTCGTTCTTCTGGGACATTCACAACGATTTCTTCGAGGAGATCGCCAAGCTGCGCGCCGCGCGGCGGATCTGGGCGCGCCACATGCGCGACCGCTACGGCGCGAAGGACCCGCGCTCGTTGATGATGCGCTTTCACTCCCAGACGGCGGGGGTGACGCTGACGGCCCAGCAGCCCATGAACAACGTCGTCCGCGTCGCCTATCAGGGTCTCGCCGCGGTGCTTGGCGGCACCCAGTCGCTGCACACGAACTCGATGGATGAGACCCTCGCCCTGCCGACGGAAGCGGCCGTGCAGGTGGCGCTGCGGACGCAGCAGGTGCTGGCCTACGAGACGGGCATCCCCAACGTCATCGACCCGCTCGGCGGCTCGTACTATGTCGAGGCGCTGACCGACCAGATGGAGCAGGAAGCCGAGGCGCTGTTCGCCGAGATCGAGCGCGTCGGCGGAGTCGCGTATGGACTCGAGACCGGGTGGTTCCAGCGCAAGATCGCGGAGGCGGCGGCGCGCCAGCAGTGGGAGATCGAGCAGCACCGTCGCATGATCGTCGGTGTCAACGAGTTCGTCACCGACGAACCCGAGCTGTCGATCCCCCTGCTGAAGATCAGCGAAGACACCGAGCGCGAGCAAACACGCCGGATGGCGGAGATGCGGCGAACGCGTGACAACGACGTGTGCACGCAGCGACTCGAGTCGCTCCGCACAGCCGCGCGCAGCAGCGAGAACGTCGTTCCGTACATCCTCGACTGCGCACGCGCCTACTGCACGCTGTTCGAGATCCGGCGCGCCATGGAGGATGTGTTCGGGGCATATCGGGAACCGGTCTTCTTCTGAGCGCGGCCCCAAACTGGTGGGCGTCGTATTTCGATGCACACTACCTGCTCGAGTACGAGCCGCTGTTCACCCCCGAGCGCGACCGGCGGGACGTCGCGCGCGTGCTCGATGTACTGCAGCTCCCCGTCGGCGCGCGCCTCCTCGACGTGCCCTGCGGCCAGGGCCGCCATGCGCACCTGCTCGCCGAGTCGGGCTTCGACGTCGATGGGCTCGACTACTCGGCGACGCTCCTCGAGAAGGCGAAGGAGCGCGGCGTGGGAAAAACACTGCGGTATACGAAGGGCGACATGCGGAAGCTGCCGGCGCGCTGGACAGGGCGGTTCGACGCAGTGCTCAACCTCTTTACGTCGTTCGGCTTCTTCCTCGATCCCGCCGACGACCGGCGCACCGTAGCGGAATTCGCGCGCGTGCTGCAGCCGGGCGGATTGCTCCTCTGGCATGGGGGCAGCCGCGACGGGGTGATGGCGCGTTTTCTCGCGCGCGACTGGTGGCGCACGGAAAACGGAACGCTGATCACGCATGAGCGCCGTTTCGACTCGCTCTCCGGCGTGCTGACGGTCGAGACGCAGTGGACCGGCCCTGACGGCAGCGGCACGCGGGATCATCGGATTCGGCTCTATACGGCGACACGCCTCGCGGAGCTGTGCGCCGAGGCGGGGTTGATCGTCGAGGCGGCGTATGATGGCTGGACGGATCGACCGCTCCGACGGCGCTCGACGGAGATGCTCCTGGTCGCGCGCAAGGAGTGAGTCGTTCGAACGGCAGACGGACGGTCGAAGTTGGCCGCCCCGGTGCCTCGCGCTAGCTTCCTATCTGTTCCTCGGCGCAGTTTGCCATGTCGCCCGCGCTTCCGGCTTTCTCGAGACTCGCGTTGCCCACTCGCCCAATCCGCGTCCTGGTTGCCAAGCCCGGCCTCGATGGCCACGATCGTGGCGCGAAGGTCGTCGCTGCCGCGCTGCGTGATGCCGGGATGGAGGTCATCTACACCGGCCTCCACCAGACGCCCGAGATGATCGCCACCGCGGCCGTACAGGAGGATGTCGACGTCGTCGGCCTCTCGATCCTCAGCGGTGCACACATGACCCTGTTCCCGCGAGTCGTCGAGCTGCTGCGCGAGCAGGGACGGGATGACGTGCTCATCACCGGTGGGGGCATCCTCCCGCGAGAAGACATGGAGGAGCTGCAACGACGCGGCGTGGGGAGGCTGTTCGGGCCCGGCACATCCACCGGGGAGCTCGTCGAGTACATCCAGGCCTGGTTCGCGACGCGGGAGCAGCAGCAGGCGTGACGAGCCGCCTGCGTGAGCTCAGCGCCGGCGTGCGCGAGCTCGAGGAACGTCTGCGACAGGGCGGCGGCAGTGCGCGGATCGGGAAGCAGCATGAGCAGGGCAAGCTCACGGCGCGCGAGCGCGTCGAAAAACTGTGTGATCCGGGCTCGCGCTTTCTCGAGGTCGGCCTGCTCGTGGCGCACGACCAGTATGAGGGACAGGCCCCTGCGGCGGGAGTCGTCACGGGCCTCGGCTACATCGAGGGTCGCGAGGTCGTCATCGTCGCCAACGATGCGACCGTCAAGGCGGGCTCGTGGTGGCCCGAGACGATTCGCAAGATCCTGCGCGCCCAGGAGATCGCGATGCGCTGCCGCATCCCGATCATCTACCTCGTCGATTCAGCGGGCGTGAACCTGCCCTACCAGGGCGGCGTCTTCCCCGGGCAGTACGGTGCGAGCCGGATCTTCTACTACAACTCCATCATGCGCCGGTACCTGCGCATTCCGCAGCTCTCTGCGGTGATGGGGCCGTGCATTGCGGGGGGTGCATACCTGCCCGCGCTGTCCGACGTGATCCTGATGGTGAAGGGCACATCGTTCATGGGTCTCGGAGGCCCGAACCTGGTGAAGGGCGCGACTGGGCAGGTGATCGATGGCGAGACGCTCGGCGGCGCGGCCACGCATACGCAGATCAGCGCCGTTGCGCACTACGCCGTCGACGATGACGCCGCGTGTCTCACCAAGCTTCGCGCTCTCGTCGCCCGGCTGCCCGCGCCGGTTGCGCTGCCGTTCGATGTCGACTCCCCCGCGGTCGCGGGCGCGCGTCGAACGAAAGGCTCGGCCGCTGACGGCGGCGATTCGCTGTACGACCTGCTCCCCGGCGATCATCGCATGTCGTACGACATGCACACGGTGCTCGCGGCGATCATCGACGGTGGCGAGATCGATGAGTTCCAGTCTGCCCTCGCTCGCGAGATGATCTGTGGCGACGCGCGCATCGAAGGCATCCCGGTCGGCGTGATCGCCAACCAGCGAGGCCTCATCAAGGGGCGTCCCGGCGAGAAGCCGCGCTTTGGTGGAATCGTCTACGCCGAGAGCGCGGAGAAGGTAGCGTTCTTCATCGAGCGGTGCGACCGGCAGGGGATTCCATTGCTCTTCATTCAGGACGTGTCCGGGTTCATGGTCGGTCCCGAGTCCGAGCATGAGGGGATCATCCGGGCGGGGGCGCGGTTCGTCGAAGCCATGGCGACGGCACGCGTCCCGAAAGTCGTCCTCACGGTGAATCACGCATCGGGTGCCGGCTACTATGCCATGGCGGGGCAGGGATTCGACCCGGATTTCATCTTCAGCTGGCCCACCGGGCGGATGGCCGTCATGGAAGGCGAGTCGGCGGTTCAGGCGGTGCACGGGCCGGCCATCGAGGCCGCGCGAAAGAAAGCCGGTGATGTTCCGCCGGAGGTGTCGCAGTCGATGCAGGAAATGCGTGCCGATTACGAACATCAGCTCGACGCGAAGTACGCGGGCGCGCGCGGCTATATCGATTCCATCGTCTATCCGGAGGACACTCGTGACACGCTCGCCATGGCGCTCCGAGCCAGCCTTCGCAACCCTGGTCCCCACTTGGGGCCGTTCGTCCTTCCGGCAATGAGCGGGGTGACGGCATGAGCCGGATCGTGCGCGTCGGCGCGGGGCAGGGTTTCTGGGGTGACTGGCTCGAGGCGCCGCGTCGTCAGGTCGAAGGCGGGCCGATCGACTACCTCATGCTCGACTACCTGGCCGAAGTCACGATGTCGATCCTTCAGAAGCAGAAGGAGCGGGATCCGGCGATGGGCTATGCGCGTGACTTCGTCGGCGCGATGGAGAGTGTCCTCGGACCGGTTGCGGCTGGCAAGGTGCGTGTCATCGCCAACGCCGGGGGCGTCAATCCTCCTGCGTGCGCGCAGGCGATCAAGGCGCTCGCGGGGCGGAGCGGCAGCAGGACCGGCCTCCGCATCGGGGTCGTGACCGGCGACGACCTGCTTCCGAGAATCGATGCGCTCGTCGACGCGGGACACGCGCTGGCCAACATGGACACCGGCGATCCGCTCGAGACGGTACGCGACCGCGTGCTCTCGGCCAACGCCTACATCGGCTCGGCGCCGATCGTCGAGGCGCTTCGACAGGGCGCGCAGGTGGTGATCACCGGGAGGTCCACCGATACCGCGCTGACCATGGCTCCCCTGCGCTTCGAGTTCGGGTGGGCGGCCGATGACTGGAATCGCCTCGCCGCAGGAATCATCGCCGGCCACATCATCGAGTGCGGGGCACAGTGTTCCGGGGGCAACTGCCTGTACGACTGGCAATCGATCCCCGACCTGGCGAACGTCGGCTACCCGATCGTCGAAGCGGCGGAGGACGGATCGTTCGCCATCACGAAGCACCCGGGTACTGGAGGCCGCGTCAGCGTGCGCACCGTAACGGAGCAGCTCGTCTACGAAATGGGAGATCCCCACTCGTACATTACGCCGGACGTCATCGCCGACTTCACGAGCATCAGGCTCGCCGAGGACGGGCCGGATCGCGTTCGCGTCTTCGGCATCACCGGTGCACCGCCCACCGACAAGCTCAAGGTCTCGATCGCCTATCGCGCCGGGTTCAAGGCGGTCGGGACGCTGGTGTACTCGTGGCCCGATGCCGTGGAGAAAGCAGAGCTCGCGGATCGCATCCTGCGAGAGCGCCTCGATCGGCTCAACCTTCGATTCGACAAGATTCACACCGAGTTCGTCGGCGTGTCCGCGACCCATGGTCGCCTCGCAGGGCAGATGGCGGACGTCCCCGAAGTCCAGTTCCGCATTGGCGTGCGTGGCGAGGATCGGGCGGCGGTCGAGCGCTTCACGCGTGAGATCGCGCCGCTCGTGCTCAACGGTCCGCCGAGCGTCACCGGGTTCGCCGGTGGCCGCCCGAAGGTGGAGGAGATCGTCGCCTACTGGCCCGCATTGATCGACAAGCGCGTCGTCGCCACCGCGGTGGAGATCGTCGCATGAAGGTCCGCCTCGTGGACATTGCCCACGCCCGCTCCGGCGACAAGGGCGACACCGCGAACGTCGGACTCATCGCGGTCGAGCCGCGATGGTATCCGATCATCGATCGGTACGTGACCCGGAGTCGCGTCGCGGATCATTTCGCGGGCATGATCAGCGGCGATGTCGTTCGTTTCGAGCTTCCGAATCTGTTCGCGCTCAACTTCCTCCTCCACGGTGCACTCGACGGCGGCGGTACGCTGTCGCTCAAGACCGACGCCCAGGGTAAGGTGTTCTCGACTGCGCTCCTTCGGATGACGATCGACGTTCCCGACGATGACGCGCGGCGCCTCGCGCTGCCTGCCGCGCCATGACGAGGATTCGGATCGAGGTCGTCGGAGGTGTCGGGGCAATCCACCTCGCCCGGCCCGAAAAGAAGAATGCGCTCGATCGCCTCACCGCCGATGAGCTGCAGGCGGCGTTTGACCGGTTCGGCGCGGATCCGGCGGTCCGCGTCGTTACGCTGACCGGCGAGGGCGACGATTTCTGCGCTGGAGCGGATCTACAGGCGCTTCAGGAGATGCTCGCCGAAGGGTTGAAGGCGCATCTCCTCGACGCCCAGGCGCTGGGCAAGGTGTTCATTACCATGCGCACGATCCAGAAGCCCGTCATCGGCATCATCCGCGGGCGTGCGCTTGCGGGGGGCGCGGGGCTCGCGACGGCATGCGACATCGTGCTGGCCCACGCCGATGCCACCTTCGGATATCCGGAAGTCCGTGTCGGATTCGTGCCCGCGATGGTGATGACCATGCTGCGTCGCGCAGTCGGCGAGAAGCGCGCGTTCGACCTCGTCGCAACCGGCCGGAGCGTCGGCGCCGATGAGGCTTTGGCGATGGGACTCGTCAGCCGGGTGATTCCCGCCGCCACGTTCGACGCCGATGTCGAATCCCTCGTCCGTGAGCTCGCCGCATCACCGTCGACCGCCGCCGCGATCACCAAGCGCCTCTTTTACGGGCTCGACGGGCTCGACTTCCGCGAAGGGATCGCGCTGGGGGCGAAGACGAATGTCGAGGCTCGATCCACGGATGATTTTCGGGAAGGTGTGAAGCGGTTCACCTCGCGCGAACGGTCATGACGTCGATCGCCGCCGCGAAGCTCATGCTCGCGGCGTCCGGACTGATCGTCTGGGGGTACGGGATCCGAACGTCGGAGCCCGTGCTCAAGTGGGTTGGCATCGCGATGCTCGCGTCGGCCGTCGTACTCCGTTTCATCGGCGCGCGCGACAAGCCTCGCTAGTCCGGAGGACGCTGACCGCGTCGGCCGAGGCGGGTGAGGCTGCACCGTCACCCGATATCGGTTAACTTTCGGGCGTGCTGAATGCCCCCAACGCTCCCGAGCTGCTCGCGCCGGCAGGCTCGCTCGACGCAGTCCGCGCTGCCCTCGCCAATGGTGCCGACGCCGTTTACCTCGGCGCGGAGCGGTTCAATGCGCGTGATGAAGGGGCGCAGCTGTCGATGGAAGAGGTCGGCGAAGCGTGCCGCCTCGCGCATGAGCGCGGGCGCAGGATCTACTTGACGCTCAACACGCTCGTGAAGCCCTCCGAACTGGCGAGCGCACTCGCACTGCTGGGCGATGCCATCGATCACGGAGTCGATGCCGCCATCGTGCAGGACATTGGGCTGGTTCGACTCATCCAGCGGGTCTTTCCGGGGTTTGAGATTCACGGCTCGACGCAGATGACGGTGCACGACGGTTCGGGGGCAGCGGTGATGCAGGAGCTGGGCATCGAGCGTGTCGTCCTCGCGCGGGAGAACACGCTCGAGGACATCCGCGCGATTCGCGCGGCCGTTCCGGGAATCGGGCTCGAGACGTTCGTCCACGGGGCACTGTGCATCTCGTACTCCGGCCAGTGCTACATGTCGGGGATGATCTCGGAGCGGAGTGCGAATCGCGGGTCGTGCGCGCAGTCATGCAGGAAGGATTACCACCTCATCGACGCCCGGACCGGCAGCGAGCTCGATGCCGGATACCTGATCTCCGCGCGCGACCTCGGTGCCGGGGAGCACCTCGAGGAAATCGCGCGGGCCGGCGTTGGCTGTCTCAAGGTGGAGGGGCGCAAGAAGAAGCCCGAGTACGTCGCCGTCGTCACTCGCAGCTATCGCGACTGGATCGATCGCGTCGCGCGAGGAGAGTCGGCCACTCCGACCATCGAAGAGACCGGCCCGCTCGTGCAGATCTTCAGCCGCGGCTTCACCGGGGGGATGTACGGCGGTCGCATCGGCCGTGAGTACGTCACGCGCTCCCATCCGGACAACCGTGGTGTGGCCCTCGGCACCGTCGTAGGCCACGACGGGGACGAGGTGCTCGTCGACGTCGCCCACGAGCTGTCGATCGGGGATGGCGTCGGGTTCGAGGCGCCGGATGGAAAGGGCGTCAGCGTGGGCTTCTCGATCGAGTCCGTGCGCACGCTGAGCCGGCACCACGGCGGGGCCCGACAGGCCATGCGAAGCCGGGTCAACGTACCGAACGGATGGTTGCTCCGACGCACATCCCATGCGTCGCTCATCGCCGGGGCTCGCGCGAGCTTCGCGACCGTCTCGCCTCAGCTTCCTCGCAGGGCCCGCCGTATCGACGTGCGAGTGTTCGGATCGCCTGGCTCGCCGCTCAAGATGATTGCGACATCGGGCGAGGCTGCGACCACCGTCCGCGGAGCCGTGGCCCTGGTGCCGGCGGCAAAGCGGGCCCTCGACCAGTCGCAGCTCCGCGAGCAGCTGGGACGTCTGGGCGAGTCCGCGTTCACGCTCGGCACGATCGACGATGCCGGACTGGCCGCTGGCATGTTCGTTCCCGTGAGCGAGCTCAATCGGATGCGCCAGCAGATCGTCGCCGAGCTCGGGGAACAGATCGGAGCCATGACCCTGCAGACTGCCGCCGCGCGCGAGGCGGTGATCACGGCTGCGGTCTCCGCGGTCGGGGAACGTGCCTCGGTCGCAACGACATCATCGACCGCACCCTTCACGCTGGTCGCCGAAGTCTTCACCGATGCCGACGCGCGCACCGCCGCCGCTGCCGGCGCGACTGAAATCGTCTTCGATCCGTTCCTGCGTCACCCCCCGGCACCACTGACCCGGATCCGCACGCTGGCCGCAGATCTCGCCGCGCGCGGCCTGACGCTGCGACTCCGCACGCCCACGATCGTGCGGCCTGCGGAGCGCCCGGCGCTCGATCGCTGGCTCGCGCTCGGCCTGCCAGTGCTGTCGGGCCATCTCGGGCTCGTCGCCGAGCTGTCGCGCGCGGGTCGGCACGTCGTCGCCGACTATGGCGTGAACTGCTTCAACCAGCATACGGCTGCCGAGATCTTCCGCCTCGGCGCGTCGCGCATCACCGCTTCGATCGAGCTGACGACCGACGAGATCGCGGCCGTGGTCGCCCCGTGGGAAGGTGCCCGGTTCGAGATCCTCGCGTATGGCCGGCCGGAGGGAATGACGATCGAACATTGCATCCTCTCCGCCGCGTTCGACCGTGAGCCGACGACCTGCCGCGATCTCTGCGTGCGCGACCACACCGATGTGCGCCTCACCGATCCCGCCGGCTACGAGTTCGCGGTGGCAACCGATGCGGCGTGCCGCAATCGACTGCTGCACTCGCGACCCATCGAGAGCTCCGAGTTTCTGCCGAAGCTGTGGCGGTCAGGGCTTCGCAGCTATCGGCTCGTGTTCAACGTTCCCGGCGACCCGGTTGGCGACGTGGTCGCGCGCTACCGCGAAGCGCTCGACACCGTGGCCGCCGGGAGTCGCGTCGATGTCGCGCGAGTCCGACACGCTGTCGGCGCCGCGTTCACCCGCGGGCACTTCGCGCGCGCAGTTTGAGCCACGCGATCGGCACCGTGGGTCATTCGGGCGAGGCAACCTGATGCGCGGATCCCCGGGCGCAGGATGAAACGATCCGCCGTGCCCGGACACGGTGACAACGCGCCTGCGCATCGCCGCATGTTGGGCGCATGACATCGATCACCATCGATCATGCGCGGGAGCTGCTCCGCGCCCGCTTCGGATATCCCGACTTCCGCCCGGGGCAGAGCCAGGCGGTGCAAGCCGTCCTGCAAGGGCGAGACACGCTCGTCGTCCTGCCCACCGGCGGGGGAAAGTCGCTGTGCTACCAGGTGCCCGCCCTCCTTCTTCCCGGGCTCACGGTCGTCGTCTCGCCGCTGATCTCGCTGATGAAGGACCAGGTGGACGCGCTCGAAGCGCGACAGCTTCCCGCAGCCTTCATCAACAGCACGCTCAGCAGCGGGCAGGTCAGCGAGCGGCTCGCCCGCGCACAACGCGGTGAGATCAAGCTGTTGTATGTCGCCCCGGAGCGGTTCGACGCTGGGTCGACGGCCGAACGGTTGCGCGGCATCGGCATCTCCCTCCTCGCGATTGACGAAGCGCATTGCATCAGCGAATGGGGCCACGACTTCAGGCCCAGCTATCTCCGCGTCGGCGCGGTGCGCGAGAAGCTTGGCTCGCCACCGACGATCGCGCTGACGGCGACCGCGACACCCGAGGTACGGCGGGACATCGCGCGTCAGCTCGGGCTGCGCGATCCGGAAACCGTCGTCACCGGCTTCGACCGCCGCAACCTGCATTACCACGTGATCCCCAGCGCGACCGAGCAGGACAAGGATGCCGGACTGATCGAGGCCCTGCGGAAGCACGATGGGCTCGCCGTCGTGTACGCAACAACGCGAAAGGCCGTGGAGCGCGTGTCGACGGTCCTCGAGCGGGCGCGAATCCCGGCCGCGGCGTACCACGCCGGACTCGATGATGCGCACCGCCATGAGGTGCAGGACGCCTTCATGGGAGAGCGTGTTCGTGCGATCGTCGCCACCAACGCGTTCGGAATGGGAATCGACAAGCCCAACGTCCGGCTGGTGATCCACCACGCGATGCCGGGGACACTCGAGGCCTACTATCAGGAGGCAGGCCGTGCGGGACGCGACGGACAGCACTCCGATTGTTTCCTGCTCCACGCGTTTCCCGACCGCTTTACCCACGAGTTCTTCATCAAGGGCGCTCACCCGGAGCGGGCCATCGTCGAGACCGTGTACGAGACCCTCCGGCGCCACGCGACACAGGACGGGCGCCTGGAGTCGTTCTCGACCGACCGCATTGCCGTCGGTGCCGGGGCCAAGGTCTCCGCACGCGACGTGGAGTCGGTGATGCGCGTCCTCGCCCGCGCCGGAGCACTGCTGCTGCAGACGGACCAGACGGCCCGGGTTCTCGTGCGGCTGCTCGCAACGCCCGATCGGATCAAGCGCGAGCTCGGCGACACGCAGGGTACCGAGCTCGGGCTCCTCCGCGCACTCTGGCGGGCAGCAGGCGCCCAGCTCTCGGAAGGGGCAGTAATTAATCTCGATGGCCTTCCGCCGGGCCTCGCCGGCACAGCCGGGGCGCTTCCGGTGCTCGAGCGGCTGCAGGCCCGGCAGTTTCTCACGTTCGAGCGGCCGGACGGCGGCCCGCGGCTGGCCGACGTGCGGGCGCCGCTCGGCCACTTCCGCGTCGACTGGGCAACGATCGACCGGCGCCGGCAGGCCGACCTCGCCAAGCTCGACGCCATGCAGGGGTATGCCTATACCCGCGGTTGCCGACGCGCCTTCGTGCTCAGATATTTCGGTGATCCAGCGGCGCGGCAAACGTGCGACGGATGCGACAACTGCCTCGGCGTGCGCTATCAAGCTCTGGGTCGCGATGCGTCGCGCGCGTCGAAGAAGACGCGGACGCCTCGTGAGCGAACCCGAGCGGCTGACACGCCGAGTGCTGCCAGGCAGGGACCGTCCGGACCCGCCGATCTCGTCGTGGGCCCGGGGGATGAACAGCTCTTCTCGGCGTTGAAGAGCTTGCGCGGAAAGATCGCGAAGGAGAGCAGGGTGCCACCGTATGTAGTATTCGCAGACCGAACGCTGGCCGAGCTGGCGACGCGACGTCCACGGACGCTCGCATCCTTCGGCGATGTTCGGGGAGTCGGACCCGCGAAGCTGGAGAAGTACGCGGGCAAGTTCCTGGAAGTCATTCGTGGTGCGAACGATACCGAGGCGGCGTGACATGGAAGACTCGCTCTACTTCAACGAGCAGCACTACGCGGTTCGCGACATGGTGCGCGCGTTCGCCCGCGAGGAGGTCGCGCCTGTCGCCTCTCGGCTCGACGCGGCCGGTGAGTTTCCCTGGGACAACGTCAAGCGCATGGGCGAGCTCGGCCTGCTGGGCATCCCGTGGTCCGAGGATCTCGGCGGCGCAGGGCTCGACCTCACGAGCTACATGCTCGTCATCGAGGAGATGGCGAAGGTGGATGCGTCGCATGCCATCACGATCTCGGCGCACACCACGCTCGGAACTTCGCCGATCGTGAACTTCGGCACGCGCGAGCAACAGCGCCGCTTCGTCCCCGTGCTGGCCTCCGGCAGCGTCCTCGGCGGCTTCGGCCTGACGGAGCCGAGCGCGGGAAGCGATGCCGGCGGGACGAAGACGAGTGCCGTGCGGAAGAACGGATCCTATGTCCTCAACGGGACGAAGATCTTCATCACCCACGGCGGGGTCGGCGAAATCTTCGTCATCACCGCGGTCACGAACCCGGGCCAGGGAACGAAGGGCATCAGCTCCTTCATCCTGACGAAGGAGTCGTCGGACCTGCCGAAGCTCGCGCAGCTGGGTATCGGCCACGACCCGAGCCTCGATGCGATGCCCGGATTCCGGTCGGGGAAAAAGGAGGACAAGCTCGGGTGGCGTGCGTCCGACACGCGCGAGCTGATCATGGAGGACGTCGAGGTGCCCGCCGAGAACATGCTGGGTGCGGAGGGGCAGGGGTTCGTCAACTTCATGCGGACGCTGGATTCGGGCCGCATCGGGATCGCAGCCCTGTCGCTCGGGATCGCGGAGGGCGCATTCGAGCAGGCGCTCACATACGCCGGAGTGCGGCATCAGTTCGGGAAGCCGATCGCCAGCTTCCAGGGCGTTCAGTTTCAGCTGTCCGACATGGCGACCGAAATCGAGGCGGGGCGGCATCTCGTCTACCACGCCGCCTGGCTCGCCCAGAACGGAAAGCCGTTCGGCAAGCAGGCCGCGATGGCCAAGCTGTTCTGCTCCGAGCTCTGCATGCGCGCGACGATCAAGGCCGTGCAGATACACGGAGGCTATGGCTACACCAAGGACTATCCGGTCGAGCGGATGATGCGAGACGCCAAGATCTGCGAGATCGGGGAAGGCACATCGGAGATCCAGCGGCTGGTCATTGCACGTCATCTCCTGAAGGGGCTCGGAGATTGAACTGGACGGAGTGGGTCAAGCACAAGCGCGTTCCCCTCGGCTTCCTCTTCGCCGCGCTGTACCTCGCGTTCGCTCGTCCGACCCCGTTGACGCTCGCCGTCGGTGTGCCGATCGCGCTCACGGGCCTGCTGATTCGCGCGTGGGCGGCGGGACACATCGTGAAGAACGACCGGCTGGCGACCACCGGGCCGTACGCGCACACTCGCAATCCGCTGTACTTCGGCAGCTTTCTCATGGCGGCGGGATTTGCCGTCGCCTGGCACTGGTCGTTGCTCCTGATCGTGATCGCGTTTTTTGCGGGCGTGTACGCGCCGACCATGCAGAAGGAGCGCGCCAATATCAGCGGGCGATACCCGGATGCCTACGCCGAATGGGAGAAGAATGTCCCATCGTTCCTTCCGCGCCCGCTGCCGTGGCGCGCTCCCGGGCGCGATGACCCGGAGGGATTCAGCTTCGCCCTCTACAAGCGGCATGGCGAATGGCAGGCGGCGCTGGGATTCGCCGCGACGGTCGCCTGGTTGATCACCCGCATGAGGTTGGGGGTGTAAGTGCTTGTCCCCGTTGCCGGAAACGGGCCGATTCGGTTAGACTGTGAGTAGTGACAAACCTGATTTTCCCAGCGTGGAACCGGGCGAGCGACTCCCGACCCGCCCACGCTCGCAGCGCGGCGTCACGCCGAAGCACGATCGGTCGATGACACAGCCGCGCTTCTCCCCGCGCGCTCCGAGCATCCGGGGCGCCGTGGATCGCATGGCACACCTGACGGTGGCTGGTGCCGGCCACGCCGTGGAGCATCGCTCCGCTGCGTGGAGGCTGCCCGCCCCAGGGACGCCGTGGACGATTCGACGCGGTCGGCGGAGATCCTGTCAAACGCAGGCGCTGGCCCGGGAGCAGTCCCGAGCGCCGGTGCCAATTCAGTGGAAGGCCCGCCCGGTCCCATGCGCGGAGTCGCCGCGTGGCAGCCGTTCGGCGGATATCGATGAAGCGAGAGATTCTGATCAACGCGACCCAGCGCGAGACGCGGGTCGCCATTCTGGAGGACGACCAGCTCGTCGAGCTGCTCTTCGATCGCCCGGACAATCGCCGCATGGTGGGCGACATCTACCTCGGCAAGGTCGAGGCAGTGCTCCCCGGAATTCAGGCCGCATTCGTCCAGATCGGGACTGAGAAGAGCGCGTTCCTCCACGCGTCGGACCTGGTCGTTGACGACGAGGTGGACGAAGACGGCGACGATGATGAAGGGAATGGGAACGGTGACGGTGGGCGGGACCGGCGCAGCGCGCGCGACAACCGTGACAAGGGCCCGCCGATCCAGGATGTCCTGAAGCGGGGGCAGCAGCTCCTCGTGCAGGTCTCCAAGGAGCCGATTTCGACAAAGGGCCCGCGCGTCACGGCCCAGATCTCCCTCGCCGGCCGCTTTCTCGTCTACATGCCGTCGGCCTCCAAGGTCGGCGTGAGCCGCAAGATCGGCGATCGCGAGGAGCGCAAGCGGCTCCGGCAGCAGCTGCAGAGCGTGCTCCCGGAGAACAGCGGCGGCGTCATCGTCCGGACGGTCGGAGAGGATGTCACCCAGGAGACGTTCGAGCGCGAACTGACATCGCTGATCAACCAGTGGAAGAAGATCAACAAGAAGACGAACTTCACCCGGGCTCCGGCGCTGATCCATCGCGAAACCGGACTGACTCGCGGCCTGATTCGTGACCTGTTCAGTGCCAAGGTCGACAGCCTCACGATCGACTCGAAGCAGGTCTACAACGAGATCGTGGAATACCTGAAGGGGATCGCCCCGGAGCTCCTCGAGCGGGTCACCCTCTACGAGGACACGACCCCGCTGTTCGACAAGGCCGAGGTCGAGAAGGAGATCCGCGACCTCTTCAAGCGCCGGTGTGACCTGCCCTCGGGCGGGTACCTCATCATCGAGCCCACCGAGGCGCTGGTGTCGATCGATGTGAACTCCGGCCGGTACACCGGGAAGAAGGACCCGGAAAAGACCATCCTCAAGACGAATGTCGAGGCGGCGCGGGAGATCGCCCGACAGCTCCGCCTGCGTGACGTCGGCGGAATCATCGTCTGCGACTTCATCGACATGGAGACGAGGGAGAACCGGGAACGCGTGCTTCAGGAGCTCCGTACCCATCTCGGCCGCGATCGCGCGCGAACGAAGGCGTTCGGCGTCAGCGAC
>JANOCW010000134.1:0-8251 GCA_031412375.1 Gemmatimonadaceae bacterium
CACCGGGACGGGCGCCTGGCTCTCGCGTCGCCGCCGCTCCACGGGTGACCTCTCGCGCTTCCTCGTCACGCGCGGGCTCTGGCTCATCCTCCTCGAGCTGACAGTGGTGCGCTTCTTCTGGCAGTTCAACATTGACTATCGCGTCACGCTGCTCAACGTGCTCTGGGCCCTCGGCTGGTCGATGATCGTGCTCGGAGCGCTCGTGCACCTGCCCGCCCGTGTCGTCGGAGCGATCGGCGTCGTAATGATCGCCGCACACAACCTGCTCGACGGAGTGCAGGCCGCGGCATTCGGCAGCGTAGCGCCGATCTGGACCGTGCTCCACGTGCCCGGCTTCCTCGTCCCAGGGCCAGCACGCTTCGTCTTCACCGCCTATCCGCTGATCCCCTGGATCGGCGTCACGGCGGCCGGCTACGCCCTCGGCACACTCTGGGATCTGCCGGCCGAGCGGCGCCGGGCGATGCTTCTGCGCCTGGGTCTCGGGCTCATCGCTGGCTTCGTGCTGCTTCGCGCGCTCAACCTGTACGGCGAACCGCGACCGTGGACAGCGCAGGCGACCGCGGCGATGACGGTGGTCTCGTTCCTCAACCTGAACAAGTATCCGCCATCGCTTCTCTTCCTGCTTATGACCCTCGGCCCCGTGCTGCTGGCGCTCCGCGCGCTGGATGTGCGTACCCCGGGAGCGCTGCGGCCTGCGCAGGTGATCGGGAAGGTGCCGATGTTCTACTACATCCTGCACGTGCTGCTGCTGCACGTCGTCGCTCTGGGGGC
Source organism: Gemmatimonadaceae bacterium (assembly GCA_031412375.1). Lineage (GTDB taxonomy): Bacteria > Gemmatimonadota > Gemmatimonadetes > Gemmatimonadales > Gemmatimonadaceae > JANPKQ01. Next base: position 772 of record JANOCW010000134.1, read on the forward strand.
GAGCCTCGTGCGCTACGGTACCGCGCGTCCGGCCATGGAGTCGCCGACACTCGATCGCTTTCCGATGACGCAGCTGCCCGGATGGCCGGCGTCGCTGCCCGTGGTGTACCTCATCTGGATTGGCGTCGTGCTGGCGCTCTATCCCTGTTGCCGCTGGTACGCGGATGTGAAGCGACGCAGCAGGAATCCCTGGCTGAGCTACCTGTGATCACGGATCCAGGGCGACCGCACGGGAATGCTGCTAGTCGCGTGCGTTGTGCAACTGCTCGAACCAGTTCAGGACAACCACGATGCCTTGGTGGTTCGAGCCGCGGCGGATCATGGCGAATCGCTGACCATCGGGATGGACGTCGTACGCCGTGACGTAGAAGCCCGATACGTATGGAGCGTCATCGAACAGGAGATGCCGTTTCTCGATGCTCAGCGTCGGGGCGGTCCGAAGCGTCACCTCGACAATGCCTGCGTTGGATCGATAGAAAAGTTCGTGACCGTTCCGCCCCCAAAGCGGCTCCCGCCCGCCGCCCTCCGAAGAGATGCGGACCGGCGTCCCCGGAACGGGGAAATGCGTCACATAGATCTCGTCCTGCCCGGTTAAATCCGAAACGAAGGCGACCCAGCGCCCGTCGGATGAGACTGCGGCCATGCGCTCGTCAGAGCGCGAATCCAGATATGGTTTCTCCGAACCCCCCCCGTCCAGGCGCAGGGTCCACACATCGCGTTGGCCCTTTGAATGGACTCGCTCGAAGAGAAGGTGCCGGCCATCGGGCGTGATCGCGATCGGCAGTTGACCCACGGAGCGTGGATATACTGTCCTGGTGGGCTCCCGGACGTCGAGCGACAGGGAGTGCAACGCGAACCCGGCTTCTCGTCCGCCAACGTTACTCCCGAATACGACGCGCCTTCCATCAGGCGTCCACACCGGCGAGACCGCTCCGCTGTCTGTGGTAATTTGGCGCAGCGTTCGGTGGTCGAGGTCGAGGAGCCAGATGTCGTGCTGCGTCGCTTCCGAAGCCTTGATAGTCAGCGCGAGATGCCTGCCGTCGGGTGAGAAGCGCACTCCGTTAAATGCACGTGGCGCCAGGGGGAGCGTCTCCGCGCGGCCGCTCCGGTCGACGAGCACTAGGGTGTGATCAGAAGCATCCGGCACGTACGCCAGCATGCCGGAGCGGGAAAGACCCAGCTTGGCGCCTCCGCCCCCACCGACGAACACACGCTCGGTTACGCGATGCGTCTCGCCAGTGATGCGCACCGCTGCTGGATCGAAGGGAGCCGCGAAGAGGGCGCCATCCATTCCGGCGAACACGAGGTATCCCGCCGCGACAAAGCGCGGGTTCGTTCCCTCGACATCAAGCGGTGTCACCGTTCCGTCGTCGAGGCTGATCGCCGCGAGGCGATAGCCCGTGCTGTCGACGAGCGTGAATACGGCTGCCTTTCCGTTCGGGAGCACGTCCGGCCAGCGATAGCGCTGCCCCCGCACCGTCCTTGCCCCCAGCGCTCCCGCCACCCCGCCGCCGGCAGGCACTTGCCAGAGCCCCTCAGCCGTCGCAAAGACGATGATGTCACCGGGCCCCCAGCTCGCTCCGAAGACTGGACCGTCGGCGAGGGACACGGTGGTCGGCAGACCATCAGGCATGCGGAGCTTTCGCACCGTGTCGCCGCTGGTGAAACCGAGCCACTCGCCATCCGGCGAGAAGAACGGAAGATGTGCCCCGCGTGTGTGCGCAATCGGGACCGCTTCCAGGCGATCCATGCGGCGGAGAAAGAGCTGTGTGCCCCGCTCGGCAAGGCCGACGTAAACGAGGAGATCGCCAACTGGCGAGACGGCGATGGTCGAGCCGCGAAATGGGGCCACCACGGGCGGCGCCGCCGCGAGCGCCAACGGCAGGTGCATGGTGGGCTCCGCCGGCCATCCGCGTGGGCGTACCGTTCCCCAGATCAGCGTCGCCGTGAGGGTCAGCGCGGCGACCACCGCACTGTACCGCGGGGCCCGCGCGCGTCTCGCCCCAACAGCAAGCCCCATCACGGGGTCGAGCGGAAGGGTTGCAGGACGATCGGCGGGAAGATCCGGCGCCACGTTGCGTATGCGAGTTGCGAGCGCTCGAGTCTCCGGGGACGGCTCCAGCTCGTACTCGTGCGCCAGCCGCCAGGCAAATGCTTCGTATGCACGAATCGCTGCCGCCCGATCGCCAAGATCGTGGAGGAAGGTGATGAGTCGCCGCGCCACCGTTTCATCCGTAGGCACCACGTCGGACGCACGCCGGGCCCACCGCGCTGCTTCCACCGGGCGTCGCTGCTCCGCCGCGGCGGTTGCCAACTGCCACGCGCCGTCGGCAGCCCGCAGCCGGAGCCGCTGCCGCTCCTCATCCAGCCATTGTTCGAAGGCCGGGGCGCCCGACACGAAGAAGGAGTCGAGCAAGTCCGCGCCATAAAGCGCCAGCGCCTCAGCCGGTCGGCCGGCGTCGAGATGTTCCTCGAAGGCAACGCAATCGCTCCAGATGATCTCGCAGTTGAGCGCGAGCTCGTCGTCGCCCTTCGACTGAATGGCGTTCTCGCCCAGGTGGGAACGGAGGACGTACAGCGCTTGGCTCAACGCCGCGCGCGCGTGGTGCGCATCCGACTCCGGCCAGAACAAGGCGAGCACCTTGTCACGGCGCTGCCGGCCGCGCGGGATTGCAGCCGCGAGATACGCCAGGAGCGCCGTGCGTTTCGCCTGGCGAACGAGCGCATCGATGCTTTGGCCGCCACTCGTGCAGATGCGTGGCGGACCGAGGACCCGGAATTCGAACATCCTGACGGTCTTCTGGGACTCTCTCACAAACGTATCAGAGATACGTAAGGCGGGCCGAACAAGTTGGATCGTACCGTGAAGCTACGTGCGGCCCCAACTCCCACAAGGAAACAGGAGATCGGCATGCGCCTCGAATCGCCCACCCCACTCGCCGGTGCAATGGCCCTGGTCCTCACGCTTGCCTGTGGAATCGATGAACAGTCCCTGCCCGCCGCTCCGGTGCCTGATGTTGGTGCGAGCAGGCCTGAAGCCGTTGGCCGCGATACGTTTACCTGGTCTGTGCCGGTGTGGCTTGGGCCCGTCGTGAATTCATCGGCGCGAGATTGGCGTCCGGTCGAATCGAACGACGGACTGCGCCTGTACTTCCATTCGAACCGGCCGGGCTTCGGCGGATTCGACATCTGGATGTCGCGGCGCGCCGGACCGAACTGCGCGTGGGAGGCGCCCGTGAACCTCGGCGCCACGGTGAACACGGCCCGCGATGACGGCGATCCCGCGTTCACCCCCGACGGCCGGGTCCTGTTCTTTGCCAGCGACGGGGGGCATGGAGGCGCGGGCCGCGGGGATATCCTCGTATCGCACCGGGCGGATCCGGATGACGATCTCGCGTGGGAAGCACCGGTGAATCTCGGCGGTGACGTCAATACGTCGGCGCACGAGAGCAATCCGTCTTATGTGTCGAGCGAGGCCGGCGGGACGCTCTACTTCGAGCGTGCGTCGGGGACCAACCTCGTGAACAGCGACATCTACAGGGTAGAGGTGTCACACCGCGGCATGCTGCTTGGCCCCGTCGTTCTCGTAGCGGAGCTGAGCGCGCCGGCGCCCACCGGCCCACATGCGCCGACGGTGCGAGCAGACGGGCGCGAGCTGATTTTCTGGTCGGGTGGTCCTACTGGCGTCCGGCCGGGCAGCGTCGGATTAGCCGACCTCTGGGTGTCGAACCGGACTTCTGTTAACGCTCCGTGGTCTGCGCCGGAGAATATTGGCACACCGGTCAACTCCTCATTCGCCGACCTCTCGGCCACCCTGTCGCATGATGGCCAGACGCTGTACTTCACGTCAGCTCAGCAGCGAGGCGGGCTCGGACTCCAGGACATGTGGATGTCGACCCGCGGACTCAGCGGCCATGCGGCCAGAGGAGTAGCGACGCACTGTGGACCTTGATACTCCCCGACTTCGTGACTCTCCTGATCGCTGGCGCGCCACCGCAGATCGCCGCAGCATTCATCCGTACAGCCAGATGCGTTCGCCGACGATCAATCCTGACGCCACGAGCGTGCCTGGTTGCCGGGCCCGCCCGGGATTCGGCATCGTGCGCGTGCGACGATCGCAGGCTAGGACGAGCGAAATGTCGGTCGTCCGCATCGAACGCAGCGGGGATGGTCATCTGGATCGCGAGGAGTACCGCGACCATCCCGCTTCCTCGATCCCTTGCGCATGAGCAGCGTGAGCGGCGGTGCAGCGCTGGGCGCAGTGCACATCAGGCCAACTTCACCCGGCGGCTCCACCGTCCCTGACGCTTCCTTGAAGAACACCCTGAAACCTACCTGCACCCACATCTCGTTCGACGCATCACGATGTGACGCACGACTTCATGCGGCGCTTCCTCGTGCGGGAAGTGACCGACGTTTGTCAGCCGCTCAATGCGAACGAGATCGCCCAGCGGCGTGAGCGCCTCGAGCTCGGCGGTGCCCGGCCCCGAAGGGTGGATGACTCCGCCGAGCAGTACGGTCACCGGAGCGACCACGCGAGACACGACTACCGCGAGGGACTCTGGTTCCTGGGCTCGCGACATGCGAAACGCGAGCGCCACTGCGCGCCGGGTGTTCAGCACGAGTGGATCGGAATAGGCGGCCTGCGTTGCGGAGTCCAGCCATGCAACCTGACCCGCATTCTGCCTGAGTCCCTGAAGATAGCGTTTGCGAATGAAATCGCGGCCGCGGGGCAGGCGTGCGATGAGCGGCACGAGCCGAAGCGAGGCGCCGAGAACGGTGGTGGCGTTGCTCGCCAGGGCGCCGACGTCGAGAAAGTAGAGTGCTTCGACGCGCCCGGGCGAAGCCGCCGCCAGCCGGAGAGCGACGCCTGCGCCATGGGCGTGCGCAACGACGCGCGCTCGAGCGACCCCGCGCGCGGCGAGCGCGGCCTCGACGCGGCGGGCCAGCGCGGCAAAGCTGACATCGGCGGAATCGACGGAGAGGGTGTACGGATCGATGATCACGACGCGGGCACCGTGCGCCAGCAGGCGCTGCTCGAGCCGGCGAAAGCCAGCGACGCCGCCGACCATCCCGCTCACCAGGACGTACGTGGCTGGCCCCTGGCCGGCATCGCTCACCGCTCCCGGCTGACTCGGCTGCTGCGCGGTGGCAGGCAGGGCCGCCGCGCCGAGGATCCAGATCAGCCACCCCCCATGTCGCATGTCTTCCGACCTCCGTTACATCGAGAGAAGGTGGGGAGCGGCGACGAGCGCGCTGAAACGGATCGCGCGGCCGATGAATCCCGCGACGAGGAAGTCGAGCAGCGGAAGGCGCAGGACGCCCCAGGCCATCGTGACGGCATAGAAGGGTGGCAGCCCGGTAATTGCGCTGAAGAACACGGTGCCGATCTGCAGGGAGCGGCGTCCGGCGAGCTTCGCGCATGCCCGCGCGATCAGCGTCCGCTGCCGGCTCGAGACGACGCGCTCGGCCTTGCGACTGCTCAGGTAGACGAGTGTCTTTGCCGCCATGTGGGTCGCCGTGGCCAGCAGCGTCACGGGGATGACCATCGCCGACGGCACCATCGCGGAGAGCGCGAGCAGGAGCGGCTCGGTCGCCATCACGGGGACGAGGGCGAACGCGCCGAATAGTGCAATCGTGGCAGCGAAGAGCAGCACCGGCGAGTCGATGGAGAGTGTCATGCTCATAACGCGCAGGAACTCGTCCGACCGGCTCACGAGGTCCTGGAATCGAGATCCAGGACCTGTTACCGATGTCCTCAGACTGCTGTGTTAGCTATGTCCTCTCCCATTCCCTGCACGAGGTGCGACGAAGCGCAGCCGCCTCGGCGAACGAAAGAGCCGCCGCACGCCAACGAGCCCGATGATGTCCGGAAGGCCCAGGTCCGTCGATCCCAACCATGTCAGCCTGGCAACGGACTGGTGTTGTAGCTGGGTGAGCAGCTGCTGCGCGTACCCTACCGCGAGCACCATCGCCTGCAGCGCATCGACCCCGTACACGGCATGCGTTCCGGATGGCAACCGGCCGCGGGGTGCCCCACGAAATGCTACCGGGCAGAGCCAGTCACCACCGGGTGTGGGATCGGGAACTGGCTGCCCGATGCGGACAGTCACGAGACGAACCCCCGTCGGCGTGTGCAGCTCATACGTACGCTCTGCGATGGGCCGCCCAAGTGGAATTCGCGCCATGCTGCACCCCCGACGGTCTAAGCTTGTCGACTCGAGCTCGAGCGCGCCACCGCCGATCGCCGCAGCATCCACCCGTACAGCCAGACAACTGCGCCGATGAACCCGGCCACGCCGAGCCAGGGGGCGAGTGCAAAGTCCGCCGGCACGAGCGCGATTGGCGCATCCTTCGCGAGCAGGACGATGAGCCCCGCGACGATCACACCCCAGATGCTCTCCCCGACGATCAATCCCGACGCCACGAGTGTCCCCAGTCGCTGCGCGCGCGCAGGGTTCGGCATCGTGCGCGTGCGGCGATCGTACCAGTGCGAGAGCACCGCGCCGACGATCACGACGAAGGTCGCCGACATCGGGAGATAGATCCCGATCCCGACGGCGAGCGGCGGGAGGCGCAGCCGCTTCATCGCGCCCATCAGCGTATCGAGAAGAATGAGGCCAACGCCGACGAGCGCGCCGATGCCGAGCATCCGCCATTCGAGGCTCCCGCCAATTACACCCTGCGCCAGTGCGGAGATCAGCGTTGCCTGCGGCGCGGGCAGGGGATTCGCCGCGACCACGTCGACGTTCGGCGCGCCGGCAAAGCCGTATGCCTTGGCGAGCAGGTTGAGCACGAAGGGAATCACCGCCGCACCGGCCGCGACGCCGACGATGAGGGCGATCTGCTGGCGCATCGGCGAGGCGCCGACGAGCTGGCCCGTCTTCAGGTCCTGGAGGTTGTCGTTCGAGATCGTGGCACACGCGAAAACAATCGCCGTGATGAACAGCGCGAAGGCCACAAGCGCCTGCCGCGTCTCATCGGTCGGTGATACCGCGAGCGCCATCAGCGACGCGCATATCACAATCGACAGGATGCCGACGCCCGAGATCGGGCTGTTGGACGCGCCGATGAGACCGGCCATGTATCCGGAGACGCCCGCGATGATGAAGCCGATGACCAGCACGAACGGCACGGCGATCAGCGTCAGCGTCAGCGCACTGGGCGCGAGCACCGACTCCCGCGCGAAGGTGAACGCGAGCCACGCGGAGATCACGAGGCAGGCTACCGTGAGTGCCGCGATCCACGGCGGCGAGATGTCGCGATCGAGATCATCCGTGGTTGCAACGGCGCGAGACGCGGCGAGCGTGCTGACCAGTCCGCCCACCACCGGCTTCGCCAATCTCATCAGGGTGTAGATCGCGGCGACGGCGATCGTACCTGCGCCGATGAACCGCACCTGGGTGCGCCAGATCGCGATCGTGTGGTCAGCGAGCGCGACGCCCGCGTCGGCCGGCTGCATGGACGTGAGGATCGGGAC
>JANOCW010000135.1:0-13318 GCA_031412375.1 Gemmatimonadaceae bacterium
GTGCTGGTGAACGTGGGGATGACGCTGAGCCTGATGCCGGTGACGGGAATTCCCCTGCCATTCTTCAGCTACAGCGGCTCGTTCATGCTCGCCAGCTGGCTCACCGTCGGGATCCTGCTCCGAATATCCAGTGAAGGTCGAGGACGGGCGGACGCGCTCTCCCTCTGACCGCCGGGGCTACTGACGGCCATCTCTTGCCTGCCTTGGCGATCCGGGTCACATTTCGCCGATGGCCTCCTGGTTCCGCAAAGAGAAGAAACCCCGGCAGCCGCGTCGGGAGCGGCTCGAGATTCCGCCCGACGCGTGGGAAAAGTGCGAGGCGTGCGGACACACGGATCTCCGCGAGAAGTTCGTTCGCAATCTCAACGTATGTCCGAGCTGCGATTATCACCGTCGCATTCGCGCGTCGGAGTACATGGCGATCCTCCTCGATGAGGGGACGCTGGAGGAGGTCGAGCTGGACGTCCGGTCGACCGATCCCCTCGGATTCCCGGAGTATCCCGCCCGACTGAAAAAAGCGACGACCAACGCCGGCGAAGGGGACGCCGTCCTGACGTCCACCGGCAAGCTCGGCGACATGCCAGTGAACCTGGCAGCCATGGACTTCGCCTTCATGGGGGGGTCGATGGGGTCCGTCGTGGGGGAGAAGATCACCCGCCTGGGCCAGCGGTCGCTCGAACGAAAGTTCCCCCTCATCATCATCTCCGCCTCGGGTGGGGCGCGCATGCAGGAGGGCGTCCTGTCCCTCATGCAGATGGCAAAGGTGGCAGCGATGCTCGCCCAGCTCGCGGAGCGACGGGTGCCCTACGTTTCGATCCTCACCAACCCCACCACCGGGGGCGTCAGCGCGAGCTACGCCATGCTGGGCGATGCGATCATCGCGGAGCCCGGCGCAGTCGTCGGGTTCGCGGGGCCGCGGGTGATCAAGCAGACCATCGGTCAGGACCTGCCCCAGGGATTCCAGACGTCCGAGTTTCTGCTCGACCATGGGATGCTCGACGCCGTCGTGCATCGTCGCGTCCTGAAGCAGACGGTCGGCCAGCTCCTGCGCCACATGAGCGGACGACCTGCGGCGACGGGGTGGGCATAGCGCTGGTCGACTATCGCAGCGCGCTCGCCTATCTGTTCGCGCGGACGACCGGCGAATCGCGGCTCGGGCTGGAACGAACGACGGCACTGCTCGCGGAGCTTGGGAACCCGCACGCGCGTTTCCGCTGCTTTCATATCGCCGGAACGAACGGGAAGGGGAGCGTCGCCGCGACACTGGACGCAATGCTGCGCCATCCCGATCGGAGAGTCGGGCGCTACACCTCACCCCATCTCGTCGACTTTCGCGAACGCGTTCTCGTGGATGGCAATCCCATTCCTCCAGGCGCCATCGTCGAGTTCATCGAGCGGTGGACACCAACGATCGAGCGGATCGGAGCGACGTTTTTCGAAGCGACGACCGCAATGGCGTTCGAGCTGTTTGCGCAGGCCGGAGCCGACGTGGTCGTGGTGGAAACCGGCCTCGGAGGACGTCTCGACGCAACGAACGTCGTTACGCCGCTGGTGGCAGGAGTGACGATGATCGGCATCGATCACACCGAATACCTGGGGAGTTCGATCGTCGAGATCGCGCGCGAAAAAGCCGGCATCTTCAAGGCCGGGGCGGTAGCCGTTATCGGCGACCCTACCACGGCAGTTGCGGAGCTGCTTGCAGCGCACGCCACGTCGGCCGGCGCGCGGGAGATCATCCGTGTCGCCGATGCAATGCAGCCGCGCGAGCAGGCACTCGGCGCCGCCGGGACGCTGTTCCACTGCCTGCGGGCCGGTGCACTCGGCCCGGTCACCCTGACGACCCCGCTGATCGGCCGCCATCAGGTCGCGAACGCGGCGACGGCGATCGCGATGCTCGATGCCGGGGGACCGGAGTTCGCGCTGACCGACGCCGAGCTTCGCCTCGCGCTCTCACGCGTGAGCTTGCCGGGGCGCTTCCAACGCCACGAGCAGTTCATCTTCGACGTGGCGCACAATCCGGACGGGGCGAAGGTTCTAGCCGAGACGCTCGCGCGCGTCACGCCATCGCGACCCCTCGTTGCCCTCGTTACCGTGCTCGCCGACAAGAACTGGCGTGACATGCTGGCAGCGCTCGCACCGGTCGTCGACCACTTCGTGCTGAGCGTGGCACCGACCGCTCCGTCCAGTCGGCTCTGGGATCCGGCCGCGGCGCTCGCCGTGGCGCGCACGGCAGGGTGGAGCGCCGAAGTCGAGCTCGACTTCAACCGGGCACTCGACCGCGCGATCACCATTGGCGCGACGGTGCTGGTCACCGGATCGTTTCATACGGTCGGCGATGCGATGGCGCGCTTGCAGGCTGCTCCGCTCGCCGGGTAGATTCGGCTGATGTCACAGGGGGCGTTACCAGGATTTCGCGATGTCTATCCGACCGAGTTTGCGGAGCGGGCGCACATCATGGCGGTGTGGCGGGACGTGGCGAGGCGCTACGGATTCGTGGAATACGACGGCCCGCCCCTCGAGCCCCTCGACCTCTACACGCGAAAGAGTGGCGATGAGATCGTCGGCCAGCTCTACAACTTCACGGACAAGGGCGGCCGGGAGGTTGCGCTTCGGCCGGAGATGACGCCGACGCTCGCGCGCATGGTGGCGGCGCGCGCGAATGCCCTTCGCAAGCCGGTGCGCTGGTTCTCGATGCCGCAGCTCTTTCGCTACGAGCGCCAACAGCGCGGGCGCCTCCGCGAGCACTTTCAGCTCAACGTCGACATTATTGGCGAAGGCGATGTCACCGCCGACGCCGAACTGCTCGCGGTCTCGATCGATATCATGCGTGGGCTTGGCCTGACATCGAGCGACGTGGCCGCACGCTTCTCCGACCGACGACTCCTCAATGCGCTGCTCGCCCATGCCGGCATTCCCCCCGAGCGCCACCAGGCAGTCTACGCGGTCGTCGACAAGCTCGAGCGCGAACCGCGGCCGCTGCTGGAGAAGCGCCTCGCCGATGCGGGACTGAACGAAGGTGCGATCTCCCGCCTGTTCGAGATCCTTGGCCACTCCGACCTCGCTGCGCTCCGTGCACAGGTGGGGAGCGAGCCCGCGCTCGCCGAACACTTCGAGCGGCTGGATCGCTACCTCACGCATCTCGAGGCACTCGGTGTCGCTGACTGGGTGCGATTCGACCTGTCCATCGTGCGCGGCCTCGCGTATTACACCGGAATCGTCTTCGAGCTCTTCGATGCGCGTGGTCAGTTCCGCGCGATTTCCGGCGGCGGGCGCTACGACACACTCCTGCACTCGCTGGGAAAGGTCGACCTTCCCGCGCTCGGCTTCGGCATGGGAGACGTCGTGCTCACCGAGCTGCTTCGCGATCGGGGCCTGATGCCGTCCGGCGCTCCGCACGTCGATTTCTGGGTGGCCGGCGAGGACGAGCGACTCCTTGGTGAGGTGATGCGGGTGGCCACCGCGCTCCGGGGGCGCGGCCGCAGCGCGGAGTATGCGTTGCGCCCGCAGACCATGAGCCGGCAGTTGAAGACCGCAGCCTCCGCCGGCGCCCGGGAGGCGATTCTGATCAGCCACGGGACGCTCGAGGGCGGCATGGCCACGGTACGCTCGCTCGCTGATGGAACCGAGACGACGGTGCGGATCGAGGAGTGGCTGGCGGGTGCATGATCCTGTGCACTGGATGATCTTTCCTCGCAGCGCGGTCCCCAACCCCGGGCCCCGCGACGCCCAACACGACGGAACATGGCCGACGACAAGAAGCTGACGCCCCGAGCCCAGGATTTCAGTGCCTGGTACAACGAGGTCGTGGTTCGAGCCGAGCTGGCCGATTACGCGCCGGTGCGCGGCTGCATGGTCATTCGGCCGGATGGCTACGGCATTTGGGAGCGGATGCAGCGTGCCCTCGACGACATGTTCAAGGCGACGGGCCATCGCAACGCCTACTTTCCGCTGCTGATCCCGGAATCCTTCCTGAAGAAGGAAGCCGAGCACGTCGAGGGCTTCGCTCCCGAGACCGCGGTGGTGACCCACGGTGGGGGCAAGAAGCTCGACGAGCCGTTGATCATCCGGCCGACGTCGGAGACCATCATTTATCACATGTTCGCGAAGTGGGTGCACAGCTATCGCGACCTGCCGCTGCTCATCAACCAATGGGCGAACGTCGTCCGTTGGGAGATGCGGACGCGGCTCTTCCTGCGGACGCTCGAGTTTCTCTGGCAGGAAGGGCATACGGCGCACGCAACGCACGACGACGCTGAGGAAGAGACGCGGAGGATGCTCGGCGTCTATCGCGACTTCATGGAAGGCTGGATGGCGATGCCGGTGGTGACGGGACGGAAGACGGACTCCGAGCGCTTCGCGGGCGCGTTGCGCACCTATTCCTGCGAAGCGATGATGCAGGACAACAAGGCGCTCCAGGCGGGAACGTCGCACAATCTCGGACAGAACTTCGCCAAGGCGTTCGAGCTCAAGTTCCAGACTGAAAGCGGAGGCACCGAGTTCGCGTGGAATACGAGCTGGGGGGTTTCGACGCGCATGATCGGCGGGCTTGTGATGACGCACGGCGACGACACCGGGCTGCGCGTTCCGCCGCTCCTTGCACCTACCGAAGTCGTGATCGTACCGATCTGGCGGTCGGATGACGAGCGTGGGCGCGTCTTCGAGGCGGCGCATCGCATCAAGCAGACCCTCGGCGCGTGGAAGCGAGCCGACTCGACGCCGCTCCGGGTGCACGTCGATGACCGGGAAGGGATCAAGCCCGGGGCCAAGTACTTCGAGTGGGAACTCCGCGGAGTGCCGGTCCGACTCGAGCTTGGCCCTCGCGACCTCGACAAGGGCCAGGCCGTCGTGGTGCGCCGCGACACGCGCGAGAAGCGCCCCGTGGCGCTGGACACTCTGGGGGAGGACGTGAGCGCAGTGCTCGCGCGAATCCAGGGGGACATGCTGGCAGCCGCCCGGGCGCGGAGAGATGCGAACAGTCTCCGCGGATCGATCACCTACGATCGTTTCCGCGAAGTCATGGACGGCGACGGTGCGTTCGTGTATTCCGGCTGGTGCGGCGACGCCTCGTGCGAAGCGACGATCAAGGAAGACACCAAGGCCACGATTCGCGTCCTCCCCGATGAGGAGTTCCGCTCGGCGGAGTCGCCGACGACGTGCATGCACTGCGGACGCGCTGCCACCGCGGAAGCGCTGTGGGCCAAGGCATATTGACTCGCGAGGCGATGGTCGATGCGACGGACACGCGCGTCGGCTTTCACCGCGCCGCGGGCGTGCTGCGCTGCGAGGACGTCGATCTCGAAGTGATCGCTGCTGCGGTCGGCACGCCCACGTTCGTCTACAGCAGCGCAGCGATCCGCGCACAGCATGACGCACTCGAGCGCGCGCTCGGCTCCACGCCGCACCGGGTGCACTACAGTGTCAAGGCGAATTCCAACGTCGCCTTGCTCGCGTTCCTCCGGGAGTTGGGAACCGGCGTGGATATTGTCTCGGGAGGTGAACTGTTCCGCGCGCTGCATGCGGGGTTCGCCGGCGCCGACATCGTCTTCAGCGGGGTCGGGAAGACGACTGCGGAGCTCGTCGAGGCGCTCGATGCGGGCGTAAAGCTCATCAACGTCGAGTCGGAAGGTGAGCTCCGACGGCTGTCAGACGTCGCGCACGCGACTGGACGCGTTGCCCCTGTCGCCCTGCGCGTGAACCCGGAAGTGAGCATCGACACACCGCATCGCTATACGCGCACCGGCGGCCGCGGCGACAAGTTCGGCATTCCGTACGATAGTGCGATCGACGTCGGCCGGATCGCGCTGGCACTTCCCGGGATCGCGCTCGTGGGAGTCGACATGCACATTGGATCCCAGATCCAGCAGCTCGATCCGTATCGCAGTGGCGTGCATCGGCTGCTCGCGCTCGCCGGCCAGTTGCGGACCGCCGGCGCCACGGCGTTGCGATATCTGGACGTTGGAGGCGGGCTCGCCGTGTCATACGATGACGAGGCCGCCGCGAGCGTCGACGATTTCGCCACGGTGGTGCGTGACGCGGCGGTTCACGCCGGGCTCGAGCTGATCATCGAGCCGGGGCGGTACCTGGTGGGAAACGCCGGTGCGTTGCTCGCGCGCGTCCTCGATCGGAAGCACAGCGGCGGCAAGGGGTATGTCATTGTCGATGCGGGCATGAATGACCTGTTGCGCCCCTCGCACTACAACGCATTCCACCGGGTCGAGGCCGTTCGCCCGGCCGCTGAGCGCGAGGTGGTCGACGTGGTCGGGCCGGTGTGCGAGAGCGGTGACTTTCTCGCCCTCGATCGCGAGTTGGACGTGGTGGCGATCGGCGACCTGCTGGCGGTGCGTTCCGCGGGAGCGTACGGCTACTCGATGGCATCCAACTACAATTCCCGACCTCGAGCTGCGGAGGTGCTGGTCGACGGGGACCGCTTCGCCATCATCTCGGCACGCGAGTCGTACGCTGACCTCATTCGACAGGAGCGACTCGTGCCCCTCTGGAGACAGGCCTGATGCTCGTCGGATTGCTTGGCGACACCCACGACCGGCTGCCGGCGATCGCCGCGCTGGTGCAGCGCATGGTACAGGCGGGCGCGGGGATGATCCTGCACGTCGGAGACTACGTTTCGCCCTTTTCTCTCGGGCCAATCCAGGATGCCAACATTCCGATGGCGGGTGTGTTCGGACGGAACGACGGTGACCGGGAGGGGCTGCGCGCATTTGCGGCGAAGGGCGTCGGGACGGAGCTGTACGAGTCCCCGCACAGCGTCGAAGTGGGAGGCCAGCGCATTCTCCTCGTGCACGATGTCGGCGAGGTCGGACGGATCTCGGTTCACGCGCATGGCGTCATCGTCCACGGCTGCTCGCACATGCAGGAGATGAAGACCCGTGGTGATGCATTGATGGTCAACCCCGGCGAGGGTTGTGGCTGGCTCTACGGGGCCCCGTCGGGGGCGCTGCTGGACCTTCAGACGAAGCGGGTCGAGTTCATCAAGCTCGATGCCGCCGAATGGACGCGATGACCGCGATCATTCTCGGCCCCACCCCAGGCTGATGACGCATCGGATCCTGATCCTGGACTACGGCTCGCAATTCACGCAGCTCATCGCGCGGCGGGTTCGCGAAGCCCGCGTCTACTCCGAGATCCACCCACCGACCGTGTCGCTGGACTTCGTTCGGAAGTTCGAACCGGCGGGGATCATCCTCAGTGGCGGACCCGCGTCGGTGTACGGGGACAGCGTGCCGACCGCGGAGCACGGATTGCTCGACATCGCACCGGTGCTCGGCATCTGCTATGGGATGAATCTCATTGTGCAGCTGGAGGGCGGGGTGGTGAAGCCGGCCTCGCGTCGTGAGTACGGACGCGCCGAGCTCGTCATCGACGAACCTGTTGGCCTCTTCGACGGATTCGCGCAGGACGAAGGCATGACCGTCTGGATGAGCCATGGCGACTATGTCGACCGCCCGCCGCCGGGCTATCGCGTCGTCGGTCACAGCGCTAACTCCCCGATCGCGGCCATTCGCCACCCACATCGTCCGATCTACGGCGTGCAGTTTCACCCCGAGGTTGCGCATACGCCACGCGGCAGCGAGCTGATTGCAAATTTTCTCTTCCGCGTGTGCGGGGCAGAGCCGTCGTGGACCCCGGGTGCCTTCGTCGACCAATCGGTGGAACGGATTCGCGCGACGGCCGGAACGTCACGGGTCATCTGCGGGCTGTCGGGCGGTGTGGACTCGGCCGTCGCCGCAGCGCTCGTTCATCGAGCCCTGGGCGACCGCTTGACGTGCATCTTCGTCGATACGGGCCTGCTCCGGCTTCACGAACGAGAGCAGGTCGAGCGAACCTTTCGGGCGAACATGGGCATCGATCCCAACGCATCGATGCGTCGGAACGATTCCTCGATGCGTTGGCGGGCGTCTCCGACCCGGAACAGAAACGAACCGTCATTGGCCACACGTTCATTGATGTTTTCGAGGAAACGGCGCAGGACGTCGGGAATGATGTGCGCTTCCTCGTTCAGGGGACGCTCTACCCGGACGTGATCGAATCGGCGTCTCCGCTTGGCGGCCCGTCAGTCACCATCAAAACCCACCACAACGTCGGCGGGCTGAAGCCCGGAATGGCGTTCGGGTTGATTGAACCGCTGCGCGAGCTCTTCAAGGACGAAGTGCGAAACGTCGGCCGTGAGCTCGGCCTGCCCGAGGAGATGGTTGGACGTCACCCCTTTCCCGGTCCTGGGCTGGCCATTCGCGTTCTCGGCGATGTCACGCCGGCGGCACTGGACACACTGCGCAAAGCCGATGTCATCTATCTCGAGGAGATCCGCGAGGCCGGGTTGTACGACGAGATCTGGCAGGCATTTGCGGTGTTCCTTCCCGTGCGGAGTGTCGGGGTCATGGGGGATGGGCGAACATACGATAATGTCGTCGCGCTCCGCGCCGTGACGAGCACCGATGGCATGACGGCCGACTGGTTCGCCTTTCCGCACGACGTGCTCGGTCGCATCTCGACCCGGATCATCAACGAAGTGCCCGACGTGAACCGCGTGGTCTATGACATCAGCTCGAAGCCACCGGCTACGATCGAGTGGGAATGATCCCCACGGTCCACGAATGGAGGAAGGGCCACTGTGGTCTCACGGTGGCCCTTCTCTTTTTCACGGTCGGCAAGCTGGCGACTAGACGTTCTTCTCCTCGAGCAGCTCGAGGAACTCGCGCGGCTCGCTGAGCGCCATCAGCCGGTCGGGGACATCGGCTTCCTTGCTGAATTGCGCGATCTTGCCGAGCACGGGGAGGTATTGGTTCGATACCTCGAGGGGTGGGGCCACGATGAGGAAGAAGAAATTCACGGGCTTCTCATCGATGGCGCGGAAGTCGATGCCGGAGGATTTGCGTCCGAATGCGACGCGAAGCTTGTTGACGACCAGCGACCGGCAGTGCGGAATTGCGATCGCGCGCCCGATGCCGGTGGAGCCAAGGTTCTCGCGACGCTTCAGCATCTTGTACAGCATTCCTTCCGCCTTTTCGTCCAGCGCGAGGAGGGAAATCAGCTCCTTGAGAATTTCGTCCTTCGTCGACCCATCCAGTTCGAGCCTGACCGCGTCCTCGGAAAAAAACTCACGCAATTCCATCGAGATCCTCGTGCACCGGTAAGTGGCGGCAGCGGTCCTTGCCGCGCCGACCAGCGAAGGTACCCGGTGCGTCGAGTGGTGTCAAATACCGATGTTGCAGGCGTTTAGCTCCGACGTTAGCTTCCAGCCATGCGCTTCCCCTTCGCCACCGACATGGCCACACCGCTGTATCTCGCACCCATGGCGGGGGTGTCCGAGTCGCCCTTTCGGCGCATCTGCCGACGCTTCGGGGCGGATGTCGTGGTCACCGAGTTCCTGTCGGCCGAAGGGATTCGGCGCGAGAAGGAGTCGACCCTCGACAAGCTTCGCTTCGGGCCTGATGAGCGCCCGATCGGGGTGCAGATCTTCGGCGGCGACCCGGTGGCGATGGGCGAAGCGGCCGCGCTGGTGACCGATCTCTTCCAGCCCGACTTCGTCGACATCAATTTCGGCTGCCCGGTGAAGAAGGTCGTGAAGCGCAACGGCGGCTCGGGCTGTCTCAAGGATCCCGGATTGGTCACCAGTGTCATCCGCGCCGTTGCGGCGAACACGCACCTTCCCGTGACCGTGAAGATCCGGAGCGGCTGGAGCGAGGAAATGCGCGATCCCGTCGGGATCGCGCTGCGCTGTCAGGATGCAGGTGCGCGCGCGCTCGCACTGCACCCGCGCACGCGGGCCCAGATGTACACCGGCGCGGCTCGCTGGTCCGAGATCGCGGCCGTTGCCGATGCACTGGAGATCCCGGTGATCGGGAACGGGGATATCAGGACGGCCGAGGATGTGGTGCGGATGCACCGCGAGACGGCATGCGACGCGGTCATGATTGCGCGAGGCTCGTTCGGGCAACCATGGATTTTCACACAGGCGCGCGCGATGCTCGACGGACTTCCCGTCCCGCCAGAGCCTTCCCCCGCTGAGCGATTCGCGGTGGCGCTCGATCACGCGCGCATGGCGCAGGACTTCGAGCCCGACCGACGCGGCGCCGCGATCGAGTTCCGCAAGCATCTGGGCTGGTACGTGAAGGGCCTCCCGGGTTCCGCGGACATCAGGCGCCGATTGCACGCCGTGGACTCCCTTGATGAGGTCGAAGGAATTTTCGACGACTACCTCAGCGGTCGCGGCGAATTCGCTGCCGCGCGTGATCAGCTGGCGGAGCTCCAGACGGCGGACGCGTGAACCGGCAGCGCGTCCTCGCGTTGCTCGAACGCGTCGCCGCTGGCGCGATGACTCCGGGCGCCGCAGCCGACGCGCTGTCACTGGCCCCTTCGGAATCACTCGGCTTCGCGACGATCGACCATCATCGGGCCCTGCGCCAGGGGTATCCCGAGGTCATCTTCGCCCCGGGGAAGACCGTCGACCAGGTCGTCACGATTGCAGAGCGCATCGAGGAGCGAGGCGATGGGTGCTTCGTCACGCGCGCGGAATCGCAGGTGCGCTCCGCCCTCCTCGCACGCTTTCCCCGAGCGCGTGTCAATGACGTCGGACGTACCGTGCTGGTAGCTGGCCCGCCAGGCGGGGGAAGCGGAGCCGGATCGGGTCAGGTCCTCATCGTCACCGCCGGCACGAGCGACCTCCCCGTTGCAGAGGAGGCTGCCGAGACCGCGTTGGCGGTCGGATGCACCATCGCGCGTTTGACCGATGTTGGAGTCGCGGGTATTCATCGCTTGCTTGCGGGGCAGGGTCAGCTCGCCGACGCCGCGGTGGTCATCGTCGTGGCCGGAATGGATGGTGCGCTGCCTTCGGTGGTCGGCGGACTGGTTCGCTCGCCGGTGATCGCGGTTCCAACGAGTGTCGGCTACGGGGCAAGCTTCGGCGGCATCGCAGCACTCTTGACGATGATCAACAGTTGTGCGGCAGGTGTGACGGTGGTCAACATCGACAACGGGTTTGGCGCGGGGATGGCGGCGGCGCGAATCCTGTGCGGCCAACGCGCGTGAGGCCCGTCATCCGGGCACGCCTCGTCCGGTTCGTGCCGGTTGGCGTGGCATGGTCGGTCTGCTTCCTCCTGCTCTTCCGGTCGCGCGCACACCTCCTCGTCCCGTCCGAAGGGGTCGTCTGGATCGCCCTTGCGACGCTCCTGTGCGTGATTGGAGCGGTCGGGTATGTGGTTCGCTACCGAATGCCGAGAATCGTCCGGCAGGATTTCGCGCGCTGGATCGCCGTTGCCGCTGCACCGATCTTTTCGGTGAGCGCTGCGGCTGGCGGTCTGGCCTCGCCGGCGGCCATCCTTCCGGCCGGAGTCGTGCTGGCCGTCGCGTGGAAGCGTGGGGCACGTGAAGCCGGGCTCGCCGCGCTGATCGCCGTCGTCGCCCTCGCGAGCCTCGACCTGCTCCTCGGCCGCTCACCGTTCGCCGCCGGGGCGCTGATCTCCGCCGCCGCCATCAGCACCGTGGGGATTCTCCCGCTCTGGGTGTCCCGCCGGACCGAGACCGAAACCCGTCGCGCACGACAGCGACTCGAGCGGGTGGAGGTCTTCCTGCGGGATCGACCGCCGACGCCTCGGGGAACGAGCGTGGTCGCCTCTGACCTGCGAAAGTCTGCGCAGGACGCCTCCCGCGAGGCGGATGCGGTCGAGCAGATGGAGATCCTCGATCGGTATCTGCGCGACGCACGGGACGCCCTCGGCGCCGACGAAGTGGTCTTCTGGCGCTGGCATTCGTCAGCCGATGCGCTGCGCGCAACGGCATGGTCGACAGAGGGTGCGCTCGCGCCGACGCATTTCCGACTGGAGGAATGGGGTTCGCTCGTGCAGTGGTCGGCCGAAGGCGATGTCGTGCACTGCGACGAACAGGACGTGCTCGCCCACCTGGCCACGGGGCCGGTCGCTGACGAGGGGAAGCTGCTCGGCGCCATCAGCGCGACGAACGCACGGGGCTTCGTGCTCTCACGCGAGGAACTTCGGGAGCGCATCGCTCGCACCGCGGCGCACGTCGCGCAGCTGCATGCACTGCTCGAGCACCGTGGCGAACACCACCGGCTCCGGCGGCGCGGGGACGCGCTCCTCCGCGCCGTGCAGCAGATCCAGGCCCATACCTCGACGGAGTCGCTCGCACGGGGGATTTGCCAGACGGCACTCGATATCACGGAGGGGGCCACCGCGACGCTCGTGCGGTGGGACGCGGCGCTGAGTGCGGGGGTCGTCGAGACCGCATCCGCGGGTGCCGAAGTGCTCCGCGGGCAGAAGGTGACCGCCGATTCGCTCGTCGGAGATTCGTGCCTGCGTGGGACACCCCTGGTGCTCGAAGACGCGCGCAGGCTGCCCCGCTCGGGAGCGATCTACGGGCCGGCCGACGCCGTCGGCCCCGTGGGCTCCCTCGGGGTGGTTCCCCTCGTTCGCGAAGCGCGAATCCTGGGCGCGGTGGTGGTGACCGGCGTGAACCCCGACCCGCACCTTCAGGCCGATTTGCGAAACGTGAGCCTGTTTGCGGCGGTTGCTGCGACCTCGCTCGAGATGGCATGGCAGATCGAGGAAGTGAGCCGGAGGGCGAGTACCGATCAGCTCACCGGTCTCTCGAATCGACGCTACTTCGACGAGCAGCTTCACCGCGTGCTCGCCGAGTCCGACCGGTCGGGGCTCTCCGCGGCCTTGATCATGGCGGATATAGACTACTTCAAGCGCGTGAACGACAATTTTGGCCACGAGGCCGGTGACGCCGTCCTCAAGCATGTAGCGGCGGTCTTCCTGGAACAGGTGCGAGCCATCGATATCTGCGCCCGCTACGGGGGCGAGGAGATCGCCCTGCTCCTGCCGCAGACAGACCTCGCCGGTGCGATCGAACTGGCCGAGCGCCTACGGCGGGCAGTGGCCGCCAAGACGGCCGTGTACAGGGGTCGGGAGATTCCAGTGACGTCGTCGTTCGGCGTGTCCAGCTACCCACAAACCGCTCGTACCCGGGACACCCTGTTCCCGTCGGCCGACAAGGCCCTCTACGATGCGAAAGGGGCGGGGAGAAACTGCGTGAAGGCTGCGCCGGTACCTCGTTTGTCCTCAGCGAGTTAGGCGTTTCCTGCGAAGTCGTATCGGAGCGGTTATTCTCGTTGACTTCCGGGGGTCACGTCGCTAGTTTCATTGCACGGGGGCGACTGGCTTCGACGGGGTTGGTGAAGCTGTGGCCGCGTGCCCAGGTACTCGAGTAACCTGGTAAAACTCTCGGGACTATTTACAACTGCCAACTCAAACCTGGCTCTGGCTGCCTAACTCGTAAGAGTTAG
>JANOCW010000136.1:0-1744 GCA_031412375.1 Gemmatimonadaceae bacterium
AGCGGTGCACTCGACATCACCGTCGCGGCATCGCGGGTCGCCGCGCCATGGCTGATTATCCACGGCGAGAGCGACGCCACGGTTGCTGTCGCAGATGCCCACACTCTCTCCGACGCCGCACTCGACGCGCGCCTGCTCGTCATCGAGGGTGCGGGACACACCTTCGAGACGACGCATCCGATGCGACAATCGACACCCGCCTTCGACTTGGTCGTCAGCGAAGCGGTCGAGTGGTTCCGGCGGGAGCTCACGTGAACGACGTCGCCGCGGCGATGCGGCACCCTCGCATTGCCCGCGTGGCGCGGACGCTGGCCGAGCGGCCGGGCGTCGTGATGGCCGGCGACACGGGAGCGACCCGCGCTGCCGTGGCGCTCATCATGCGCCTCGCCGATGACGGCGATGTGGAGATGCTGATGATCAAGCGCGCCGCCTACGCGGGTGATCCGTGGAGCGGTCACTTCGCACTGCCGGGCGGGCGACAGGACCCGGCCGACGCCTCGCTGGAGCATACGGCCGTGCGCGAAACCTGGGAGGAAACCGCCGTCAATCTTGCAACTGCCGGCACGCTCCTGGGGACGCTCGATGACGTGCGCCCACGAACGCCGCGTCTCCCGCCGGTCACCATCCGTCCCTTCGTCTTCGTCGCCCCCGGGGACGTGGTCATCGCGACGAGCGACGAAGTCGCCGAGGCGTTCTGGATCCCGCTCGCGCTGCTCGCGGACCCGTCGGCCACCGGCGAAGCGACGTTCACCGATCGCGGTGTGGAGCGGACGGAGCGCAGCTTCCAGCTTGGCCAGCGCGTCATCTGGGGGCTTACGGAGCGCATCCTCCGCCAGTTCATCGTCTACGCGAGCGACACGCCGGATGAACACGACTCCACCCGCGCCGCGCACATCACGGGCTGACCTTCCACCAGCAAACAGTGTCACCAGCACTTCCACCGCCCGCCGGGCAACCGGGTCACGAACCGGGCTGGCGCCGCGCACGCCTCGCGCCGAGTCTCGCGGAGGTCTATCGCACCGTTCCCGTCACCGGCGCGAGTCGCTGGCGGAAGTTCCTTGCGTACTTCGGACCGGGATACCTCGTTGCGGTCGGCTACATGGACCCGGGCAACTGGGCTACGGACCTCGCTGGCGGATCCCGATTCGGCTACAGCCTGCTCAGCGTCATTCTCATCTCGAACCTGATGGCGGTGCTGCTGCAGGGGCTCGCCGCGAAGCTCGGCATCGCAACGGGGCGGGATCTCGCGCAGGCGTGCCGCGATCACTATTCGAAGCCGACCGCGATGGTGCTCTGGTTCCTGTGCGAGATCGCGATTGCGGCGTGCGATCTCGCCGAAGTCATCGGCACGGCGATCGCGTTGAATCTGCTCTTCGACATCCCGCTGCCGTGGGGCATCGCAATCACCGCGCTCGACGTCCTGCTCGTGCTATATCTGCAGAATCGCGGCTTCCGGCTGCTCGAGGCGCTGATCATCACGCTCATCGCGGTCGTCGGAGGCTGTTTCCTCTTCGAGATCTTCATCTCCCGGCCGTCGCTTCCTGCGGTCGCCGCCGGCTTCGTGCCGAGCCTGGAGATCGTGACGAACCCGGCCATGCTGTACATCGCCATCGGGATACTCGGCGCGACGGTCATGCCGCACAACCTCTACCTGCACTCGTCGATTGTGCAGACGCGCCGCTACGAGGAAACTCCCGCCGGAAAGCGCGAGGCGACGCGCTACGCCTTCCTCGATTCAACGATC
>JANOCW010000137.1:0-7415 GCA_031412375.1 Gemmatimonadaceae bacterium
GATCTCGCGGACCGGACCCATCCGATCACCGAAGACCACGCGCACTTGGGCGCCGATCGCATCCAGGTTGGATGGTGTGCCCCGGAGATGGACGCGGAGCCCGGGCTGGGCGCCGCGATTCCGTAACAGTTGAGTTGCGGCGCCGTTCTGCGAGACGGCAAGATCGAGGCGTCCATCTCGGTCGAAGTCGGCGTAGGCAGCCCCGCGCTGGTCACCGTAGATCCGGATTCCCGATCGCGATCCCGACATCGCATCCAGGCGGCCCGAGCCATCGCCCGTGAGAAGCAGCCCTCGTCCAGCATCGTATCGCGGGATGCCGACCGCGGTGGCCGAAAAGTTCTGGCCCAGAAAAACGTCCTCCGCGCCGTCGCCATCGAAATCGGCGATTCCGGCATAGAACGCCGGCGCCACCTGCGCCTCGGCAGGCAGCGACCGTTGTTCGAAATGATCGCCACGGTTCATGAAGCTCATGTGGTCGAGCGACACCGCCGATCGGCGCGCGACCTTCTGCACCAGGGGACCGAGAACCTGCTCGACGGTCGCGTCGGCATAGGCCTCAAAGGTGCCCAGCCGCGATGCGAGACCTGGCACTGCCACGCGCACGCGTGGGTAGCTGTTAAGGGGGGCGAGACCGTGCACGCGGGCGTCCTCCAGCGCGAGCAGCATTTCTTCCTCCCCTCCCGATCCGATCGCCCCATGAAGCAGGATGAGCGGCCGCGAGCTGTCGGCTCCCATCATTGTATTGCGACCCCAACTGGTCGCGACGAGATCGAGCCTGCCGTCACCGTCCAGGTCGCCTGCCGCCAGCCCGTTCCAGCGACTCGTCCAGCGAGCGAGTCCCCACGAGTCCGGAGCCGCATTGAATCGACCGCGGTCGTTGAGCAGGAGCAGGATCGATCCCCACTCGCGTGCGAGTACGAGGTCAGCATCGCCGTCTCCATCAATGTCGGCGAACAGGGCCGCCGAGACGAGCCCGACATCCCGGAGTGCTGCGGAGCGCAGGGAGTCGATGACGAAGCGACCCGCGTCGTTCCGAAAGAGCCACGATGATGCATCGCGCGGGTACTGTCCCGGGATCGCACGCCCCCCGACGAACAGGTCGAGGTCGCCGTCGCCGTCGATGTCTCCGAGCGCCATGGGTCCCGTTGAGGAGCCGAGCGGCGGAAGAAGCGACGTGGCGGTGGGGGCGACTCCACGGACCGTCGCGGACATGACAAGCGCGGCAGGCAGCCAGGGCGCCCCGGCAGCGGGGGCGGTTTCCCACGTCGCGAGCCCCGCGACGAGGTGGCTGGTTTCACCCGAGGCGAATCCCAAAATGGTGGTGAGATCAGCAGGCGATGGCGCACCGCGGGTCGGTTGCGGGACCATGCGTCCACCATCGTTGCGGAACACCGCGAGGCGTCCGTCCCGACCCGCTCCGACGAGCAGGTCCTCGTCACCATCGCGGTCGTAGTCGAACCATGCGACTCCCGGTCCGAGCTGCGACAGGGAGTTTGGAAGCAGGAATTGTCGCTCCCAGTCGTCGAAAGGCGGGTCGGTGTGCACGTGTCCACCGAGCTGGGCGGTCACGTCCTCGAAGAGGCTCGGTGCAGCCGGAGGGTGGAGCGAATCCCCACGCGATGGCTCGGTGGCAGTGGCCTGGGTGACCTCGTACAGGCGGTCTGGACGAACACCGCCGATGGTCGTGCGTCGGCCATCGCGCCAGTGAATGACGAGCGTAGCGCTGTCGGCCTTGCCCATCGCGAAAGACGCCGCGTAGTCACTGTGGGACATGTACAGGCCACCAACGGCGACTTCCCGTTCCTGGGACGGAATCGCCCCGCCATGTAGCCGAATCTTCGCGCCCACAGCGCGAGTGTTGGGCGCATTGCCGATGAGCCGAACGGCGATCCGCGGCGCCGGCGCATCGTTTCGAAGAATCAATGCAGGCGCGCGAAGTCGGCTGACCAGGACATCCTGATCGCCATCGCCGTCGAGGTCGCCGGCGGCGAGTGTGTGGGAGAAGTCCTCCTCGAGCCCGAAGCTCCAGCGTTCGGTGGCGTCCTCGAACGTCAAGTTTCCCCGATTGCGGAAGGCAACGTTCCTGAGCGGGAGGGGAGGGAATTCCCATCGCTGGCGCTGCCACTGCACGTCGGTCAACCGGTTCTGCAGGCGCTCCTGGGTATCGGAATCCATCACATCCCAGAGGTGGCCGTTGGCGATGAGGATGTCCTGCCATCCATCGAGATCGACATCGAGCAGCATCGTGGACCACGACCAGCCGCTCGCCTGAACGCCGGCGGACATCGAGAGCTCGCCGAACGTTGCGTCGCCGCGATTGATGAACAGCGTGTTTCGCTGCTGCTGAAGCTGGGTTTGCATGTCGCCCGGCCGCTTCGGCAGCGGTGAGTGCGTCGGCATCTGGGTCTTGAGCCGGCGGGAGTCGTTGCTGAGCATGTCGACGAGAAACAGGTCGGGCATGGCATCGCCGTTGATGTCGCCGACGTCCAGCCCCATCGCCGAGTTGCTCGTCTGTCGCTGGGCGGTCCACGGAGCGAGCCGAAATCCGCCGCTCCCATCATTGAACCAGAGCTGATCGGGATCCTCGAAGTCGTTCGCAACGTACAGGTCGGGCGACCCGTTCATGTCGAGGTCGACGAACCGCGCGGCGAGGGTGAAGGATTCGGCCTCTTCCGTGATGGGCTGGCCGGATGCATCGCGAAATCGAGCGGCGGCGAGCGGCACACGCGTGAAGTGTCCGCCCTCGTTCAGGTAGAAGTCGTCGGGCTCGCCGCGCATGGTGACATTGAGTCCACCCATGTCGGGCCGCATGACGAGCTTGAAGTCGCGGCGGTGCTCGGGCATGATCTCGTAGCGCCCGGGCCCAACCTGGCGAACGAGCTGGTTCGGCGCTCGCCGCTGCGGCGGGAAGGTGTCGACCGGACTGTACGGCTTGTAGTTGGCGACGTAGAGGTCGAGGTCACCGTCTCCTTCGACATCGGCCATGGTGATGGTAGTGCCGCCCTTACCTGCGGAATCGAGTCCTGCGTCCCATCGCTCGGCGAAGCGTCCCGTTCCATCGTTGGCGAAGATGACATTCGGGCCGGTGGTCGCGAGCAGGATCAGGTCGAGGTCACCGTCGCCCTCGATGTCGGCGAACGCAGCACCGCTCGAGTACCTATCGGCCGCTCCAACGCCCGCGCGCTCCGTCACGTCCTCGAACCGCCAGTCTCCGCGATTTCGATAGAGCGCGTTGCTGCCCTCGGTCCGTGCGAGGAAGACGTCGACGAGGCCATCACCGTCCACATCGCCGAGTGCGATGCCTGCTCCCTGGGCGAGCATGCGATTGCCGAGCAGGACGGAATCGCTCACGGTGTTCCGGAAGTCGATTCCACTGCGGCGAGAAGCGACATGCGTGAAGCCCGGCTTCCCATCGGCGACGGCGAGCGCGCGCCAGCGATAGCCGGACTCCTGGTGCCAGGGCGTGGCGGATTCGCGATCGCAGGCTGTCACGCCGACCATGACGAGCGTCGCGACCGTGAGTCTGCGTGCGTTCACTGCGGCGCGGCTCCGAGGCGTGCAGCGACCAACGCCCCTATGCATTGGCCGAGTGCCCGGCCCGCGGTGTTTCCAACCGGGAAATGGATTCCGCCGTAGACCCGCGACATGCCCGCCTCGTTGGCGGCAGCCGTAAAGGATTCGAACCGGCGAACGCGATGCCCAATGGAAATGCTGGTGCTGTCGTCGAAGGGGACATTGCCCAGCACTGCGGTCATCACGGTGGCGGCTGCGGCGGACTGTGTCGAGTGGCCGGATGGATACTCGGGAAACGGAGGGGTGGGAATGAACGGCTCCCACGTGGAGTCGATGACGCTGCGGATGTAGGTGCGTGGGCGGAGGAGGTTGTACTTGTACTTGTATCCCCACGCAGCGATGAACGCGTCTGCTTGTGCGGCTGCCGTCAGGACCATGAGTCGCGCGGCCTCCTGCGCGGACAGGTTGCGCTGGCTCACCATCTGGCTGGCGATGGAGATCCAGTGACCGACGGGCGTTCCGGTTTCGCCGGCGTTGTCCGCCCAGTAGAGCGCGATCGTGCGCTCCTCGGGCGTGAGCACCGTGCTGGTCCGGTGCACTGCGCGAGCGTCGTCATATAACGCGGACGCAGTGTCGGTCGAATACGCCGGGGGATCGGGAATTGGGCACTCGCTCCACGACTTCAGCACGAACGGCCGAACCTGCGCCCAGTACGGCTCCGACATGCCCGCCATGTTCACCGGAGGGAGGGCGGCGAGTCCCTTCTGCTTCGGGCGGTCGAGGATCAGCCCGCGATCGTTGGCGCTGCCAGGGTCGAGGATGTTGGCGGGATTGTCGAGCGCGACGAAATCGGTGGCGCCGGACATGTTCCGCGTGGCGTAGATGCTCCCCGGTGCATCGTTGAACCAGAGTCCGGCACCGACGGGGGCGACGTACGTGCGGCCGCGTGTGCTGTCGAAGCCGTCGGTGCGCGACCAGGCAACGATGGCGAGGCCGATGCGCTGTCCGAGCTCGTTCGACCGGCGTCGGATCTGTTCATCCGCCCCTGCCATCATGCGCGCCGCGGCGAGCGAATCCGCGAGCCCGGCGAACGCTGCGTGAGTGGTGGGGAGGGCTTCCGCGAGGAGCGAGTCGAGCACCACGCGCTCCGCCGCCACGGCGGTGAGTGTCGGGTCGTAGTCCCGTCCGGCTTCTGCGCGCGGAAGGTCGCCGAGCCCGTTCAGGACGCCTGACAGCGAAGGCGCCGTGGGGTCGGCTACCGTGATGCCGGCATCGAGCGCGGTCGTGGCGTAGCCGAGGATGCGCGATGCGACGGGCGGCGACAGGCGCTCGACCCGAATCGCGCCGTACAGCGTGCGCATCCACTCCGCGACCATCCGTGGATCGGTATCGGGAGTTCGCGCACAGCCGGAGGCGAGCGCCGCGGTCGCCGTCGTGGCCACGAGCAGCCCGGCACGACGTCCCCGAGCGACATGAGCGAAGAGCTCACGGCGCACCTCGGGGTTGCTGAGCTTCCAGATGACCCCGTCGGTGAAGTAGTGGTGGATGTTGATGAACATGAGAATGAGAATCGGGGCGACGCGCCCCGGTTCCTCGCCAAAGATGTCGGCGACGGCGCTCATCGCGCTTCCCGGGACGATCCGGGCGACGACGTAGCTCAGCCCCAGCAAGGCCGCGCCGTAGAGTGCCATGTGGGTGGCGACGCGTGCTCCCGGACGGGTGGCGGTGGCAGCAGTGCGGTTGATTTCGACACGAATCGGGAAGGCGAGGTACTGGAGTGCGTGGGCGATCTGGATCCAGAAGATCGCTTTGGGGTCGCGGGCCATCACGGCATACCAGACGAAGATGGCGGCCCACGCGACGAGGGCGCGCGCTGGTGGCAGCAGGCCCGTGCGGCGGCGCATCCTGACGAGGCCCATGGCACCGAGGCCGAAGGCGACGAGCGTCCCCGCGCTGACCAGGAGGTAGAGCGGTCGAACGGCGGCGGGATCGCGCAGCTGTGTGTACAGAAACCATGTGACATGCCACGCGAGGAGGATCCGGAGGCTGGTGCGAATAAGGAAGCGCTCCGACTTCTCGAAGGCCGTACCTTCGAGGTAGGCGAACGAGGCCATCATCCCCCAGACCTGCCCGGTGTAATGCCATGCGAGGTACGCGCTGGCGACCGAGATCAGGATGATCACGAGGACGGTGGATGACTGTGCCTCCCAGAGCGCGATGAGGATGTAGAGCAGCAGGATGGCGGGGACGTAGATCGCGGCCCACCGGTGGGCCGCGATCATCGCCCGGCTGCGATAGACGATCCGGTACGATGCCATGAAGTGTGGCATGTTGATGACGGTCGCGAGCCAGGCTTGTGCGCCGGCGCCGATGAGCACGAGGTCCGAGCGTCCGGTCAACAGCAACGGGATGAATACGATCAACGACAGGCCGCCGACGCAGAGGATATCGATGGCGGGAGAAAGGATCGACGGCGTGCGTCGCTGCGGCGTTTCAGCCGGCGTGATCGTCATGGTCCATGTATCGTGCGGCCGCAGGGGATATGCAAACGAGGCCGCCGGGCGGGAGCCGGGCGGCCTCGTTTGCCGAACCGCAAAGCGTTACCGCGGGGGCCGGCGATCCCACATGAAGGAGACGGCCGGACGACCCGTGAGAGGTCCAACGATCCGGCGGCCGCTTGCGCTGGCCTCGGGCACCAGCACGCGGTCGACCGTAATGGTGGCATCCGCGATGAGACTCCGCCCCGCGCCCGCCGCTTCGACGACGGTGGGCGTGGCCTTCGTGACGTCGAGCGCCCCCGCAGTGACGGTAAGCACCGTCGACCGGCCGTTGTTGGCTGCGGTGGTGAATCCGGCCGCGGTGATCTCCATGCCGGGAGCGAAGCCGTCGGTGAGGAATGATCCGGTGGCGCGGGCATACCCGGTCCCGGTCGCCGAGAGCGGGGTCGTCGGCGTCTTCGGGCCGTCCTGCACGGACGTAATGACCGCCGCTCCGTTGTTGCTCGCGGTACCGAAGCCGGTGACCGTGATTGGCGTGCCGACGAGGAATCCGTCGCTGAGGAACGATCCGGTTGGCCGCCCGAAGCCATTGGCCGTCGCGTACAGCGAGATGGATCCGGTGGCGAAGACGAAGGGGGCGGTCTGCGGCGCGGTGCTCCCGACGACGGAGCCCGGGAAGATGATCATCGTGACCGCGGAGCCGGCAATCGTCGTTCCGGGGAGTGCTTCGATATCCACCGTTTTCGGGGTGCCGATGAGCGCGAGCGCATCAGCGACGACCGGGTTGCCGCTGACTCTCTCGCGAACATTGAACCGGATCTGCGACGGTGGTGCGGTCACATAGGAGGAAATGCTCATGCCCGGAATATTCGCCCAGGTTGCTGCGCCTGGAACGGTCCCGGTGGCGGGGTACTGGCGAACGTCGACTGCGGTTGGCGAGGCATTGATGACCCTGAGAGCCACGTTGCTCCCCGGATCGGGAACGACTTCCTCGAAGAACGTAAGCTTCAACCCTGGCGTGGCGCCCGGCCTGGCGTAGCCCCACAAAAGGGCCGTGTACAGCTTTCCCGCCTCGAGGTTCACCATCGTATCCTTCACGACAGTGGAGGCGACCGCCGACGTGGTACCGTTCATGAAGATGCGGAAATGGCGCTGCGGGCCGGCCCTGGTGTTCTTGAACTGGATGAGCGTGGACGCGGTGACCCCTCCGCTCGTTACCGCGTTGTTGCGAAAGGGAACGACGAAATGGACGTTGTTCTCGACGATGTCGACGAAGCGCAAATCCATCGCTCCGGTGTCGGGAACCGCGTTGATGAACCGCACGCCGGCCGTCGGAATGTTCTCTGTCTGGATGACTTCATCCGGTCGACACGCAGCAACGACGCCCGCGGCGAGGCAGAGCGA